>SAAX01000021.1 GCA_009929215.1 Deltaproteobacteria bacterium
TTGGCGTCCCCAAGGGGATTTGAACCCCTGTCGACGGCGTGAAAGGCCGTTGTCCTGGGCCGGCTAGACGATGGGGACGCGCTGTGAAGGGTGTATCTACGACAAAGGCTCCCAAGTGTCAAGCATATGTGCAAAAATTTCTAATTTTTTCCCAAACACGCTATAGTGAAGTGAAAATTTCCAGAGCATATCGTGCCCCGCCTGTCATCACAGGCCGTACCCGGCGTACACGAAGGTGGACGATCGATGTGTGTCAGCAAGGCAGTTGTTTCCATCGTCCACATCCACCTCAACCTTACCGTTTATTCACGCTCGTTCGCAGATTCCTTTCAGCCATTCAATTCGTTCGCATCCTTTCCTGCCACGTCCAGTTCACTCACTCCCACCTCAGCCACTTTCTGTCCATCCGTATCCTGTCCATCCGTATACTGTCTGCCAAACCCCTCTGCCCACTTCCCGCAATCCACTTCCATTTTCCTCAAATCCTGTTCTGCCTTACCCTGCTCAACCACATCCAGCGCACTCTAATCCCCTTTACCCACACCCTGCTCAGCCACATTCATTAATATACCCCTCTATGCCAGCCCTACCTGCCACAAACTTAGGCAGGCCGCACCCCCCAGACGCATTGCAAGTTTGCCCCGGCCTGGGTTATACACAGCCCATGCAAAAATCTGGCAACACATCCCCCCGTTCCGGCAACGCGACGCGCTCTTTGTCCAATGCAGACAGCCACCGCGAAGAGCAGCTACGCCTTCTTCTGGATCTTTCCAACGTGGTCAATTCTGCCACTGATGTGGGTGTTGCCTTAAACAAGGCGCTCCAGCTCATGGCTGAGCACCTGCACATGATGCGCGGCGCCATCACGCTTATTTCGCCCAACAGCGGCGAAATCCGCATCGAGGCTGCCTACGGTCTCAAACCCGCCGAGGCCCGCCGTGGGCGCTATGTGCGCGGCGAGGGCATCACCGGGCGCGTCATCGAAACCGGACGCTCCATGTATATATCTAATGTATCCGAAGAGCCGCTGTTCCTGAACCGCACGCGTTCGCGCGATCTGGGCAAGGAAGGCATTTCGTTCATCTGCGTGCCAATCTGCCTCAACGATCAGGTGGTGGGCGCACTCTCGGTCGACCATCTGCTGGTGGACGACGCCACGCTGGAAGACGAAATGCGCCTGCTCACCATTATTTCCACCCTGCTTGGGCATGCCGCCCTTGAATCGCAGGGCCGCATGGATGAGGAAACGTCCTCTCCCCTGCGCCCACGGGGATTTGTTGGCAATTCTGAAGTAATGCAAAAGGTTTATGCACAGATAGCGCAAGTGGCGCCCTCAAGCACCACGGTTTTTCTGCAAGGCGAATCCGGCACGGGCAAGGAACTGGCAGCGCGTTCCATCCACGCGGGCAGCACGCGCGCCAACAAGCCCTTTATTTCGCTCAACTGCGCCGCCCTGCCAGAAAATCTTATTGAAAGCGAACTGTTTGGCCACGAGCGCGGGGCCTTTACCGGTGCTAACGCCACCCGCAAGGGCCGCTTTGAACTGGCCAACGGCGGCACACTGTTTTTGGACGAAGTGGGCGAGCTTTCGCTCATGACTCAGGCGAAACTGCTGCGCGTGTTGCAGGAACGGGCCTTTGAGCGCCTTGGCGGCATGGAAACACACTATGTAGATGTGCGTTTTATCACCGCCACCAACCGTGATCTGGAAAAAATGGTCGAAGAGGAAACCTTCCGGCGCGACCTTTTTTACCGCCTCAATGTCTTTCCTATTTTTTTGCCGCCGCTGAGTTTCAGACCAGAAGATATTCTGCCGCTGGCCAACCACTTTATCAAGAAATACGCGCTGGCCAATGGTCGCAGCAATGTGCGCCTCTCGCTTTCTGTAATGGATATGCTGCAACGCTACACCTGGCCGGGCAACATACGTGAGCTGGAAAACGTCATGGAGCGTGCAGTGCTGCTGCTGGGCCGTGAAGGCCTGGTACTACCCCAACACCTGCCCCCAGCCCTGCACGGCAGCCGGGCTGTGGTCAACAGCGCCCTTACCCCTGGGCTCATCCGGCAGGGGCTTTCTGGCAGCTTGCAGGAGCAGCTGGACGAGCTGGAGCGCGCATCCATCACCGAAGCCCTTGAATTCAGTCAGGGGCAGGTGGGCAAAGCCGCAGCCAGCCTTGGTTTGACAGAAAGAATCATGGCCTTGCGCATGAAAAAATACGGCATTACCTACAAGGCGTTTCGCCCTGTTTATCGCAAGGGTGACGAAGAATAGAAAACACCAAATCTACATTATGGTGTTTTTATAAAATGAGCATTTCGGGTGATTTTCTGAAATATTTCTGTTTAAATTAAACTAGTTATATTAAATATGCATTAAGGTGAGAAATTTTAAGCAAATATTTCTACATTTTTGTGTATTTTTAAATAATCGACATAACTATCTAAAATAAAATGTTTTTATAAGTTCCCCTCCATAGGTGGCCAAAAGGCGCATATGGAGGGGAACTTTTTTCTACAAAAACGTAGAAATTATCCACCTCTCCCAAGACCCTGCAATCCCTCCCTTTCGCATTTAATTTTATAAAAATCAAAAAAATCAGCTTATTGAATAGTTTTAATACTATCCGAAACGCGTTTGGCACACTTCATGCCTATACAGGGCATTGCTGCGGTGCTGTATCGCAGCAGTGGGCATGGCGCCGCCCACGAGGATGAGGTTTTTTTAACGCGGAACGGAACGACGGAACCCGGCCAGCAGCACTGTGCGGCTCGCGGCCTTCCTCGCCGAACCGACTACGCTGAAGGATGTCCGTATGAACGCCTCGGATACTGCTTTTATTCTGATCTGCGCCTCTATGGTCATGCTGATGACCCCGGCGTTAGCCCTGTTTTACGGTGGCCTTGTTCGCTCCCGCAACATTCTGTCTACGCACATGCACAGCTACGGCGCGCTGGCGCTCATCTCTGTACTGTGGGCCGTTGTGGGTTACACCCTGGCTTTTGGTGAAGACGTGGGCGGCATTATCGGCGATCTTTCTTTCCTCTTCCTCAAAGGTGTTGGCAGCGAGTCGGCCCCTGCGGCAGCCCAGCTGCCCCACACGGTATTTATGGGTTATCAGTGCATGTTTGCTGCTCTTACCGTGGCCCTTATCTCTGGTGCTTACGCTGAGCGCATCCGCTTCTCTGCCATGCTTGTTTTCTCTGGCTTGTGGCTGCTGTTTGTTTACTCCCCCATGGCCCACTGGGTGTGGGGCGGCGGCTGGATGAGCAAGATGGGCGCCCTTGACTTTGCTGGCGGCGCAGTTGTGCACATGTCTTCTGGCGCGGCGGCTCTTGCCTGTGCCCAGGCTCTTGGACCGCGGCTTTCCACTGGCAGCTCGCATGCCACGCCCAACAATCTGCCCCTCACCCTGCTTGGTGGCGGCCTGCTGTGGTTCGGCTGGTTCGGCTTTAATGCTGGTAGCGCCCTGGTTTCCGGTCCTCTTGCTGGTCAGGCCCTTGTAACCACCCACATGGCTTCTGCCTGCGGTATTCTTGGCTGGATGCTCGTTGAATGGATTCGTACCGGCAAGCCCACAAGCCTTGGTGCCATCTCTGGTGCGCTGGCTGGCCTTGTGGCCATCACCCCCGGCGCGGGCTTTGTTGAAGTGCTGCCCGCCATGCTCATAGGCTTTGCTGGCGGCATCATCTGCTACGGCGGCGTGCTGCTCAAAAACAAGTTTGGTTACGACGACGCCCTTGACGTGGTCGGCATTCATGGCATCGGCGGCACCTGGGGTGCGCTTGCCACCGGCCTGTTCGCCTGTGCGGCCATCAACAACAGCGACGGCCTCTTCTACGGCAATCCTGGGCAGGCCTGGATCCAGATTGTGTCGATTGTGGCTACCTGGGGTTATTGCTACATTGTTTCCCGAATCATCCTCTATGTGGTTGACGCTGTAGTCGGCCTGCGGGTTACGCCTGAGGAAGAATTCACCGGCCTCGATTTGAGCGAGCACAACGAACGCGGCTACTCCTTGTAGTCAACGGGAAACAGCAAAGGAACGACCTATGAAAAAGCTTGAAATCATCATCCGGCCCAGCATGTTTGACAAGGTTAAGGACACACTTACCGACATGGGCATCCACGGCTTGAACTACGTTGAAATCAAGGGATTTGGTCGTCAGCGTGGGCATACCGAAGTGTATCGCGGCACCACCATGCAGGTAGACTGCCTGCCCAAGATCAAGGTGGAAGTAGTGCTGCACGACGACATGCTGGAAACTGTTCTGAATGCTGTGGTTTCCATCTCCCGCACGGGACAGGTTGGCGACGGAAAAATTTTCATCAGCGAAGTAATGGACGCTATCCGCATCCGCACTGGTGAACGAGGCGACGAGGCTCTGTAGTCCGGGTATAAGCCTGTGTTAAGCAACAAAACGAGAAAGGAGACGAGGGTATGAGTTCCCCCCGTAAAAAGGCAATCTTCAAGGCAGTGAATACTGCTGCGGTTACCCCCAGCAGTGCAGATGAAGTAGGTCGTAGCGCAGAAGACATCTTTGGCCGTTATGTGTTTGGCATCTCTACCATGCGCAAGCGCCTTCCCAAGGATGTGTTCAAGAAGCTGGCCAAGACCATCCGCGATGGCGAACGTCTTAATCCTGAAATCGCCGACGTTGTCGCCAACGCCATGAAGGATTGGGCCATTGAAAACGGTGCCACGCACTACACCCACTGGTTCCACCCCATGACTGGCCTCACTGCCGAAAAGCACGACGCCTTCTTGTCGCCCACCGTCGATGGTCAGGTCATCAGCGAATTTTCTGGCAAGATGCTGATCAGCGGTGAGCCGGACGCCTCCTCGTTCCCTTCCGGCGGTATCCGCTCCACGTTTGAAGCACGCGGCTATACCGCGTGGGATCCCTCCGTGCCGGTGTTTATCATCCCTTCTCCCTATGGGGCGGCCCTGCACATTCCGACGTACTTTTACTCGTATTCGGGCGAGGCTCTTGACCGCAAGATTCCGCTCATTCGCTCCCTATCGGCCCTGTCGCGTCAGGCCTCGCGTATTCTCAAGCTCTTTGGCAACACCTCGTCCACCTATGTGCGTGCAAACGTGGGCCCCGAGCAGGAATACTTCCTGGTTGACAAAAACCTGGCCGCCCTGCGTCCCGACCTTCTGCTGGCTGGCCGCACCCTTATCGGTGCCACCTCGCCCAAGGGTCAGGAAATGGAAGACCACTACTTTGGCTCCATTCCTCCCCGCGTGATGAGCTTCATGCAGGATCTGGAAAATGAGCTGCGTTCGCTGGGCATTCCGGCCAAGACCCGCCACAACGAAGTGGCCCCCGGTCAGTTTGAAATCGCCCCTGTGTACGAAGAAGCCAACATTGCCTGCGATCACAACATGCTTTGCATGAACATGATGCGCCACATGGCTGGCAAGCACGGTTTTGTGTGCCTGGTGCACGAAAAGCCCTTTGCTGGCGTGAACGGCAGCGGCAAGCACAACAACTGGTCCATCAGCGATTCTGACGGTAATAACCTGCTCAACCCCGGCTCCACCCCGGTGGACAACGCTCAGTTCCTCGTCTTCCTGGCCGCTGTGCTGCGCGGCGTGCACATGCACAGCGCCGCCCTGCGTCTGGGTACTGTGGGTGCTGGCAACGACCACCGCCTTGGCGCCAACGAAGCCCCGCCGGCCATCCTGTCCGTCTACCTTGGCGAACAGCTCACCGACGTGCTTGACACCATCATCAATGGCAAGGGCTCAAAGAACAAGAAGAGCGCAGTCATGGAAGTGGGCGTTTCTACCCTGCCTCCCCTGCCCGTGGATCTTTCCGACCGCAACCGCACCAGCCCCTTTGCCTTCACGGGCAACAAGTTTGAGTTCCGCGCCGTGGGTTCCTCGCAGTCCGTTGCGCCGGTCAACATCGCTTTGAACGCGGCTGTAGCCAGCGCCCTGGACGACATTGCCACCGAACTCGAAGCTTCCGTAGCCGCTGGCACCGAGCTGAACACGGCCCTGCAGGCTCTGCTGCCCCGCCTGTTCAAGGAACACATGCCCATCGTCTTCAACGGCAACGGCTATGCAGAATCTTGGGCTGAAGAAGCCGCTCGTCGTGGTCTGCCCAACTACAACAACACCGTGACCGCCCTTGAACATTACAGCGATCCCGATGTGATGAACGTCTTCCTGCGCCACGGCATTCTGACCGAACGCGAAATTCTTTCGCGCCAGGACATCCTGCTGGAAAACTACAGCAAGACCGTGTGCATCGAAGGCAACCTCATGGCCGACATGATCCGCGCCTCTGTGCTGCCGCCCAGCCTCGAAGCCCAGATCAAGGCTGCCGATGCTGTTGTTAAGACCCGCGCCGTGCTTGGCGACAAGGCCGCTGGCAGCGAAGAGGAATACTTTAACGAACTGCGCGGCCACATCGTTGCACTCCAGAAGGGTGTAGTGGTGCTGGAAAAAGCCGTGGAAAAAGCCCTGTGCACCGAAGGGGCGCTGGAACAGGCCAAGGCCGCTCGTGACGGCATTTTGCCCGCCATGAACGAATGCCGCACCCATGCCGATGCTCTTGAGCGCCTGGTTGATGACAACCTGTGGGTTCTGCCCAAGTACGCAGAACTGCTTTGGGCTCACTAGGTCGTTAAGAAATAGTTGGGGGCAGGGTGTCTCATCCCGGGGGGGAAGATGGTCTCCTTGCCTCCGGCCCCTGCGGTTTAGCCGCAGGGAGCCACAGGCCTCGCCGTTCG
Source organism: Deltaproteobacteria bacterium (assembly GCA_009929215.1). Lineage (GTDB taxonomy): Bacteria > Desulfobacterota > Desulfovibrionia > Desulfovibrionales > Desulfovibrionaceae > Desulfovibrio. The sequence continues at coordinate 6,743 of SAAX01000021.1, forward strand.
CCGCAACGGACGGCGAAGGCCAGTGGTCATCAAGCGGAGAGTCTGGCGGCTCTCCGCTTTTTTTGTGCCCTTTGCCGCTTGGTTATGATCCGCAGCGGCCAGGCCGCACTGTGTTTACTTTTGCGTTAAATCAGAATAAATACTTATTTGTGATACTGCCAAGATAATTATGGGCAGCCTGTTTCGGCCCCCCGTATGATAAGGAGTATATATGGCTGCAACACTGCGCTTTACAAAAATGCAGGGCATCGGCAACGATTATGTGTATGTGAACGGCTTTGAAGAACGTGTGGAAAACCCCAACGACCTTGCCCGCCAGATCAGCGACAGGCACTTTGGCGTTGGTTCCGACGGTCTTGTGCTTATTCTGCCTTCCGGCACATCTGACGTGCGCATGCGCATGTTCAATTCAGATGGTTCAGAGGCCGAAATGTGCGGCAATGCCATTCGCTGCGTGGGCAAATATGTTCACGACCACGGCATTCTTGCCAAGGATGTTATTCGCGTTGAAACCCGCGCTGGTGAAAAAATTGTTCGTCTGCTGTTTGAAGGCGGCGAAGTGTGCGGCGCAACTGTAGACATGGGCGAGCCCGTGCTGACCCCGGCCAATATTCCCGTGCTGGTAGAGGGCGACACAAGCGCCCAGCGCTTTGTGGGCCGCCCTGTTGAGGTGGACGGCGCTGGCTACGAGATTACCGCCGTTTCTATGGGCAATCCGCATGCGGTTGTGTTCATGAAGGGCATTGACGACCTTGATTTGCCCAAAATCGGCCCCAACTTTGAGCACCACAGGCTTTTTCCGCAGCGCACCAATACCGAATTTGTGGAAGTCATATCTTCCGGCAAGGTGAGAATGCGCGTGTGGGAACGCGGTGCGGGCGAAACCCTTGCCTGCGGAACTGGCGCGTGCGCCGTGGCCGTGGCCTGCGTGCTCAACAAGCTCACTGGCCGCGAAATCGACGTTGAGCTCAAGGGCGGTACCCTGCACATCCACTGGGACGAAATTTCAAACCACGTTTATATGACCGGCGGGGCCGTCACCGTCTTCTCCGGCATTTACCACATCTGATTCAGAGGAATGTGATGACCAGCGTAAACAGCAATTTTCTCAAGCTGCAAAGCAACTATCTTTTTGCGGAAATAGCCCGAAAGGTCGCTTCCTTCAAGGAAGCAAACCCCGAAAAGCGCGTTATCAGCCTGGGTATCGGCGACGTTACCCGCCCGCTTGTGCCTGCTGTTGTGGCAGCCCTGCACAAGGCTGTGGACGACATGGGCGAAGCCTCCAGCTTCCACGGCTACGGCCCGGAACAGGGCTACGCCTTTTTGCGCGAAATTATCGCCCAGCACGACTACAAAGCGCGCGGCGTTGACCTGAGCCCCGACGAAGTGTTTGTGAGCGACGGTGCCAAGTCTGACGTGGGCAATTTTCAGGAACTGTTTGCCGCAGACAGCATTGTGGCCGTCACAGACCCGGTTTACCCCGTCTATGTGGACTCCAACGCCATGGCGGGCCGTTCTGGCGAATTTGTGGGCAATCAGTGGAACAAGCTTGTGTACCTGCCCTGCCTCAAGGAAAACGACTTTGTGCCGGACTTTCCCAAAACCCGGCCCGACATCATCTATCTGTGCTACCCTAACAACCCCACGGGCACGGTGCTTTCGCGCCAGGCCCTTCAGGGCTGGGTAGACTATGCCCGTCGCGAGGGCTGCGTCATTCTGTACGACTCTGCCTACGAGGCCTACATTACCGACAGCTCCATTCCGCACAGCATTTATGAGCTCGAAGGTGCCATGGAAGTGGCCGTGGAATTCCGCAGCTTTTCCAAAACCGCGGGCTTCACCGGTCTGCGCTGCGCCTACACGGTTGTGCCCAAGGCCCTGAAAATCAGCGACGGCAAGGGCGGCAAGATTGCCCTTAACGGCTTGTGGAACCGCCGCCAGTGCACCAAGTACAACGGCTGCCCCTACATTGTGCAGCGCGCCGCCGCCGCTACCTATAGCCCGGAAGGCCGGGAGCAGGTCATGGACGTGATTCGCGGCTACCAGCGCAATGCAGAAAACCTGCGTGCCGCCACCACCGCCATGGGCCTTTCTGTCTACGGCGGCGTCAACGCCCCCTATATCTGGGTGCGCGTGCCCGATGGCATGACCTCGTGGGGCTTCTTTGACCATGTGCTCAACAATACGGCACTGGTGTGCACGCCTGGCGCTGGCTTTGGCGCTTCTGGCGAGGGCTATGTGCGCCTTACGGCCTTTGGCTCGCCCGCAGATACCGAAGAAGCCATCAAGCGCCTTGCCTCGCTGAGCTAGCTGCGCTTGGCCGTAAAAGGCTCATTCTGCCCTTGAGGCAGCAAGCATACGCTGCCTTTTGGCAGCATACCTAAAAGCACAAAAAGCCCGTTTCAGCGGGGGATGCACAAGCACCCCTGATGGAACGGGCTTTTTTGCCGATAATAACGGGCAAGAATTAAAAATTTTGCGTCTGCATCAGGCGGCAAAAGAACTGATGAAGCAGCGTACGCAGCGTGTACCGCACTGCGAGCTGCCCCAACATATGAACAAAAGGCGCGTTAACCGTAGCATCAAAACAAAAAAAGGGCTTACGGTGGTTACCGTAAACCCTTGATTTTGCTGGTCGGGATGGCGCGATTTGAACGCGCGGCCTCAGCGTCCCGAACGCTGCGCTCTAGCCAAGCTGAGCCACATCCCGTTGAGAAAGGGAACATAAGCAAGACTGAGCACTTTGGCAAGTGATTTTTTATTTGTAAAAAAATAATGCCTGACGTAGCATACAAAAACTAGAGAGAGAATTTTTTTTGGAGTGAGCCTACCCTATGATTAGTGTCCTTGTGGTTGATGATTCAACCTTTATGCGTAACACCATTACCGCGCTCTTGGAGCAAGATTCTGACATTAAAATTGTGGGCACTGCCCGCAATGGTCAAGAGGCCCTACAAAAGGCAGAAGAACTGGATCCCGACGTCATGACACTTGACGTTGACCTGCCCAGGCTTGATGGCCTTGGAGTTTTGCAACAGCTTATGAAAAAAACACCGCTTCCGGTGCTTATGGTCAGCTCGCTCACCCAGAGTGGCGCAGAAAGCACACTGAAGGCGCTAGAATACGGAGCTCTTGATTTTATACCCAAAAACATGAGCACCGACCGAGATACTTTTGCGGCAGAGCTGCAAAAAAAAGTGCGGGCGATTGCACGGCGCAAAACCATAATAAAACTCAAATACAGGCGTATAAACCAGATTCAGGTTCCGGTTCCGCGTCCGCAGCCCTCTCAGCCAGTCGACTATGTTCAAACGCCCTGCCCCGGGCCAAGAGATTTGGTGGTTATTGGCGTTTCTACTGGCGGGCCGCCGGTTGTACAAAAGATTCTGTCGGCGCTGCCTGTGGATTTTCCAGCCTGCATTCTTATTGCGCAGCACATGCCGGCGGCTTTTACCAATCCCTTTGCCAAACGACTGGACAGTGTGTGCAAAATCGGTGTCACCGAAGCCAGTGATGGCGACAAGTTTAAAACAGGCCACGCCTACGTTTGCCCTGGGGGCAAGCACATTGGCATACGCATGCGCGGCCCCCTGCCAGAGATATTTGTGGCAGAAGAACCCCGCGATGCGCTTTACAAGCCTTCTGCAAACGTACTTTTTGAAACTGCGGGCAAGGCCATGGCAAGGCGTACCCTGGGTGTAATTCTTACAGGCATGGGCTCTGACGGATGCGAAGGCTCCAAGGTGCTGCGCGAAAAAGGCGGCTGCCTTATCGCGCAAAACGAGGCCTCGTGTGTGGTATACGGCATGCCCAAGGCAATTGTAGATAACAAGCTTGCCAATCTCATACTTGATGTGGACGATATTGCTAACGCTATCATCACAACGGTCAGAGGCTGACCCCACCGTAGCAGGACATGACTATGAACATGGAAAATCCCCAGCACAAAGCAATTCTTGAAGCCTTGCAATCTGGCGCAAATGACGCGATCCGCGACGCGGCATTCAGCGCGGGCGACCAGGGCATGCAAGATGCCGTTCCCATGCTCTGCGAACACATCAAAAGCCCCAGCGTGGGCGTGCAGGAAGCAGCAGAATACGCCCTGCGCAAAATTCGCGGCCCACAGGTCGTTATTGCCCTGCTTCCCCTGCTGCGCAGCGACGAGGCCCCCGTGCGCAACGTGGCCATGGATATTCTGCGCGAAATCGGCTCTGACAGCATGGAGAGCATCCAGCCCTACATGCAGAGTGAAGATGTTGACCTGCGTATCTTCATAACCGACATTCTTGGCTACTGCCGCACGCACCAGTCCTGTCAGATGCTGTGCCGCGCCCTGCTCAAAGACCCGGAAGTAAACGTGCGCTACCAGGCAGCCGTTAGCCTTGGCACGCTGGCCTTTCCAGAAGCCGTCAACTCGCTGTGTCAGGCCATGCACGATGAGGAATGGGTGCAGTTTGCCGTGGTTGATGCCCTGGCAAAAATTAAGGATTATTCTGCGGTAAGCGCCCTGGTTAAGCTGCTCAATCAGGCTTCGTCACTGGTCAGCTCGGCTATTGTGGACGCCTTGGGCGACATGGGCGATGTAAAATCCATCCCCCTGCTTTTCAGCTCGCTCGAAAATGTGCGCGAGGCTCTGCGCCACAAAATCGTCAGAGCCATTGTGCTGATCCTGGGCGGCAAGGGGCTCTCGCTGCTTGCGGCCAAATCGCAGGAGCGCATGCGCACCTATATGCTCGACACCCTCTCTGACAATGACGAAGATATTTTGATGGCATCGCTTCAAGGTCTGAGCGCCATTGGCACCGAGGAATGCAGCGGCCCCATCATTGATATGACCGCCGCACTGGACAAGGACAGGCAGGACGAACTGTATGAGGCGGCAATCAAGGCCATTGCGGCCATCGGCTACAACGACGCCGTACGCGCAGCCCTGACAAGTCAAGACGAAACCCGCATCTTGCTGGCAATGGAAGCCTGCCACCTCATGGCCGACCGCCGCTGCGTGCCCGATCTCAAGCAACTTTTCTGGAACGTCACCCCAGAGCTGCAACGCTTGGCGGCTGCCGAGCTGGCCATGCTTGGCGATTGCGACGATTCCTCCTTCTTCGTCACCATCATGAACGATTCCGAAGATGCCGAAGTGCTCAAGAGCGCCCTGGTATTTTTTGGCAATCACCCCACCTGCCCCGATGTGGAAGACCTCGTCTTTGCCCAGATCGACCATAAATATGTGGACGTTAAGGAAATGGCGCTTGAGGCCTGCATCAACCTGCACAGCCCGAAGCTCAACGAGCTGTTCAAAGAACGCGCCAAAGGCCAGGACCCCTTGCAGCGCATGATGGCCGTGTATGCCCTTGGGCGCTACAGCATTGCCGAAAATCTGGCAGAAATTACCGCTGCGCTTGACGACGAATCGCCACGAACCCGCCAGGTTGCGGTTGAGGCATTTTTGAATCTTGGTGAACAGGCAGAAGAATGCCTGCCGCTGCTCTTGCCCCATCTGGCAGACGAAGACAAGGACGTGCGCCTTGCCGTTGTTGACCTGCTGGGACAAATAGGCTCGCCGACAGTGTTGCCATACATTCTCAATGCGCTTAACGATGAGAATGAATGGGTTCGCATACGCGCCATTGACGCCTTGGGCTTGCACAGGGTTGCAGATGCCGTACCAGTGCTTGCACAGATGCTCGAAAACGCAAGCCCCATGGTTGCCCTTAAGATTGTAGAGGCCCTTGGCAAAATCGGTGGCAATGTGGCCTTTAGTGTGCTGCTCGGCATGATGAATCATGAAGACTCAGAAATTCAGCATGCGGCGGAAGAAGCCTTGGCAATGATCCAGGCCGAACAGGAGTAGGTATGTCTCAGCCCCCTACATTATTTCCCAAAAGCCCGCTCGGCTCAGGCAAAAATAGTGGCACCGCGTCGACCGGCAGCGCCACGCCTGCAACACCGGCAGATCAGCGGCCAAAGCTCGGCACACCGACAACACCAGGCACTGCACCAGTACCCCCAAGGCTCGGCAGTCCGGCAACTCCTGGCACTGCGCCAGCTGTACCCCCACGGCCTGCTACTCCTGCCCCAGCTTCTCCGTTTAAATCTGCTGCCCCGCCTCTTGGCACACCGGCCCAACCGGCAGGAGCCGCCCCGGCAAGCTCTGCTTTCAGGCCCACTACCCCCACGGGCACAGGCTTTGGCGGCGCTGGGCTTGGCGGCACGCCAGCAGGTGCGGCACGGCCACCGCTCGGCCAATCGGGGCTTGGTCAAACTGGTTTGGGGCAATCGGGCCTTGGCACCCCCAGACCGCCCCTGGGTTCTACCCTGCCCCCGCGCACGGGCTGCCCCATTCCGCCAGCGGGCGGCATTGCAGCACCCCGCCCCTCGACGCAGCCCGCCACAAGCGCCCTGCGCCCGCCGCTTACGCCCGCTGCGGCTTTTCGTTCCCCAACGCAAGCCACAGACCCCGCGCGCGCTGCATCGCCTTTTCGCAAAGATTTGCAGATTTCTGACGAAGAATTTTTGCAACTGCGCGACTTTATCTACCAGCAGTGCGGCATTTTTATTGCTGAAAACAGAAAGTACCTTATTGAAAACCGGCTTTCCAACCGCATTAAGGAACTGAACCTTAAAAGCTACAACGATTATTACAATTTTCTTCGCTTTGATGGCAGCCGCCGCACAGAGCTCAACAAGCTTTTTGAGGTTGTAACCACCAACGAAACAAGCTTTTTCCGTAACCCGCCGCAGCTAGAGGTATTTCAAAAAAGTGTGCTGCCCGACATTCTCGACCAGTGCCGCAAGGCTGGCCGCAAAAAGCTGCGCATCTGGTCTGCGGGCTGTTCCACGGGTGAAGAACCGTACACCCTGGCCATTATTCTGCACGAGGTTCTCAAGAGCGAAATTTCCAGCTGGGATATAAAAATAACGGCCAACGACCTTTCCGAGGCTGTATTGGCGGCAGCGCGCCGTGGCGTGTACAACGACTATGCCCTGCGCACCACACCCAAGGAAATTGCCGACGCCTACTTTATCAAGGAAGACACCCAGTACAAGATCAAGCCAGAGCTGAAATCACTCATCTCTTTTGGTCAGATCAATCTTAACGACAGGGAACAGCTCAGGCGTGTTGAAAAATCGCAGATCGTCTTTTGCCGCAATGTTATCATCTACTTTGATGACGAAATGAAGCGCAAGGTTATCAACGCCTTTTACGACAACCTTGAGATAAACGGCGCACTGCTCATTGGGCATTCTGAATCGCTGCACAATATCAGCCGCGCATTCCAGCTTGAGCACCACAAGGGCACCATTGTTTACAGAAAAATGAGCTGATGCATAACACATGGGCGCTAAAGTACTGGCCATTGCCAATCAAAAAGGGGGCGTAGGCAAAACTACCACTTCCATTACGCTGAGCAGCGCTCTGGCGCGTATGGGCAAAAAGATACTTGTGCTTGATCTGGATCCTCATGCCTGTGCTACGTTGCATGCGCGTATTTATCCCGAGGGCATTACTTGCAGTTTGCATGATCTTTTTCTTGCCCAGGAGGAAGCATGGCCAGCCATATGGCCCGAACTGATACATCCGGCGGCCCTGCCGGGTGTGGATGTGGCCCCTGGCAGCATACGCCTGTCGGAACTTGAAGTGGATTTTCGCGAGCGGCAGGCCAAGGGCAGTGTGCTGTTGCGCAGCATTGCGCATGTTCGCGACAAGTATGACTATATAATTCTGGATTGCCCCCCGCATGTGGGCATACTGCTGGTCAACGCCCTGGTGGCTTCAGACCTGCTGATAATACCGATCCAGACAGATTTTCTTGCCTTGCACGGGCTCAAGCTGCTGTTTGATACGTTGCACACGTTGAACAAGGCGCTGGGCAGGGCCGTTCGCTATCGGGCGGTTCCAACCATGTATGACAAAAGGGCAAAGGCGTGCACACGGGTTCTGGAACTGATGCAACGCAAAATGGGGCAGTCCATGTTTTCAACCGTTATTGGCGTAGACACGCATTTTCGCGAGGCCAGCGCCCAGGGTTGCACCATTTATGATATTGATGCCCGCTCACGTGGGGCCACTGGTTATGATTCGCTTGCCCAGGAAGTGCTAAAGCTATGGTAAAAACGCCCGAAGAATACTTTGCAGACCAGTGCCTTGCAGTACCGCAGGCTGCCGATGCAACACTGAGCGCGGCAGAACAGGCATTTGTGCAAAAATATCTTGGCAGTGATGCGCTACAGAATATGCCTGTGCAAGAGCCAGAGCAGGTTCTAGCGGGTGCTGCGGGTGCTGCAAGCGTGGCCCCAGAGCTTGATGATGCCCACCCGGCTGCGCACAAGGCATCAGGAACCAGCGCCCCCTCGTTGCGCACCAGGCTCGCTACGCTGGAACAGGTTCAGATGGTTTCGTTTTACATTCGAGAGCAGATTTTTTTGCTGCCAGTGTCAGTAATTGTTGAGGTGCTGCGCCACATGCCCCTAACCCGGCTGCCCATGGCACCGCCCTTCATTGCAGGCGTGGTCAACTTGCGCGGCAAGGTTACACCCCTGCTGCACCTGGATGCCCTGCTTACCACCGACCAGACTATGCGCTACAGCGAAAAAAGTTTTATCATTGTTTGCGGAACTGACGACATGCAGTTGGGCCTTATAATCGACAAGGTGCACACCATGTACATGGTTTCAAAAGACAGCATAAGCTGGAACATCGAGGCGCAACTGGGCGAAGGGGCCGACTTTTTGTGCGGCCTGGCCAACATCGGCGAGCGCCTGCACGGCATAATTGACCCGGAACTGATAGTAGAAAAGCTTATTGAAGTCTGAACCACCGCGCAGTTGGCGCGTTTACATATTCGACTTGCCAACAATCTGAATAATCTCTAGAGTTCTATGAATTTTTATACGGCAGCCAACATCAGACGGACAGGATCACACCCATGAAAAAACATATTATGGTCGTAGACGACTCAAAAACGATCCGTAACCTGGTGGCCTTTGTTCTGAAAGGCGAAGGTTTCAAGGTCAGCACTGCCGAGGACGGCCTGGACGCCATTGAAAAGCTCTACAGCCTAGAGCCCGTAGATCTTATTGTTTCTGACGTAAACATGCCGCGCATGGACGGCTTTACGTTTATCAGAACAATTCGCGCTCAGGATGCCTATAAGGACATTCCCATCATCGTGCTTTCCACAGAAGGTCAGGAAAAGGACATTCAGACAGGCATGAGCCTTGGCGCCAACCTTTATATGGTTAAGCCGGCCCAACCTGAAAAAATGGTTCGTAATATAAAGATGCTTCTGGGCTAGCCGATAAGAAAGACAGTATATGTCCAATTCGGGCAATAGTGTGCTTTCAGCCATATAAAGGTATAGGTTATGAGCCAGGAATTTTTTGATCCGGAACTTTTCGCCGACTTTATCGCGGAAGCCAAAGAACATCTCGAAACCATCGAGCCGAATCTGCTTGAGCTTGAAAAAGCTCCGGACAACCTTGCCCTGCTGAATGATATCTTTCGTCCCATGCACTCCCTCAAAGGCGCATCGGGCTTTCTGGGGCTGAACCGTATCAACCAGCTTGCGCACAAGTCAGAAAACATTCTGGACGAACTGCGCAAGGGCACTATGGTTGTGACCTCGGAAATCATGGATGTCATCCTGGCCTCCACTGATGCCCTGCGCCAGATGATCGACAATCTTGAATCCAGCAACGCCGAAGGCGATGTGGAAATTGAACATATCATGGCCCAGATCGACGCCATCATGGCGGGCGAAACTGCGCCGCAGCTTACCGTGCAGCCAGATGCGGCAGAAGCGGCCCCGGCAGAAGAAGCTGTGGTAGAAGCCACACTTGCTGCCGCGCCCGCCGAGCCCGCAGACGCCGCAGCAGACGCACAGGCTGAAGAGCAGGCCCCGGTTGCTGATGCGGCTGGGCAAGGCGAAAATGCCGCAAGCGGCGACAAGCAAGGTGACAGCGGCCCCACCATGTCTGGCAAAGACTGGGTGCTCACCCTGCCCGAAGTTCCTTCGTATACCCTCACCGCCTTTGGCGAGGGGCATCTGAAAGATTTTATCGACGAGTCCAACGACACCATCGAAAATCTTACCAATGGCCTGCTGGATCTGGAAGAAAACCCCATTGGCCGCGACGAGCTGGTCAACGATATTTTCCGTTTTTTCCACAACATGAAGGGCAACAGCGGCATTATCGGCTACATCGAGCTCAACTCCCTCACTCACGAGGCAGAAACTCTGCTCAATAATGTTCGCCAGGGCAAAATTACACCCAACCACGATCTTATTGACCTTTTGCTGCTCGTGGTGGACGTGCTTGAAGCCCTGGTGCAGAGAATCAACATTGAGGCCGGGTCTGCCAGCCCCTTCATCATTGATCCTGTGGTTACACAGTTGCAGCAAGCACAGACCGGCGGGCCCATCTCTCTGCCCAAGGAGCTGCTTGAAGCCCAGGCCAACCAAAACGGTACAGGCCAGCACGAAGCGGAAGCCCAAGAGGATTCTGACCAAGATACTTCTGCCGCAGACGCCCCTGCCAAGGAGCATGCCCCCGTTGATGTGGTCATGCCCACCATCATTGCCGTTGGCACAGAAAATGAAGATATCGATGCCTTTAGCGCCACCGTGCGCCAGCAGTTTGAGATCATTCATGCCGGGCTTGAAACGCTCAAAAAAGACGGCAGCCACAAAGAATCCATAGATGCTCTCTACCGCTGCCTTATGGCGATCAAGAGCGCATGCGCCTTCATGGAATTTGAAGACATCAAGGTCTACGCAGAACGCACTGCGGGCATTGTGGATCAAGGGCGCATCAGCGGCATTGATTTTGAACTTATGGTTGATCTGCTGGAGCAGGAAGTTGCCATCATCCGCGACATGATCCAGCAGAAGATTGAAGGTGCTTCAGCTCCGGCAGCCGCAGCTGCGCCAGCCCCGGCCCCTGCTGCTACAGCTGCACCCGCAGCCGATGCCAAGGCCCCCCCCGCGCAAGCCAATGCGGAAAAAGACTCTGCGGCGGCCAAGGCCCCTGCCGAATCGGCTGATGCGGCCACTGCTGAACCTGTTGCGGCCAAGCCGGCGGCTCCTGCTGCACCGTCAAAACCCGCTGAGCCTGCCAAGCCTGCCGCACCGGCTACTCCTGCGGCTGCGGCAAAACCTGCTGAACCTGCCAAACCTGCAGCCCCGGCCAAACCTGCGGCCCCGGCCAAGCCTGTGGCTGCGGCCAAGCCTGCGGCGGCTACGGCAGCTGCCCCCGCACAGGAAAATCACAAGGGCTCCTCAACCATCCGCGTTGATCATGAGCGCCTCGATCACCTTATGAACCTGATCGGCGAGCTCATCATCAACCGCAACAGGTACACCCTCATTGCCCGTTCCCTTGAAGACACCGGGCATGACGTAGATATTTCGCAGGTTGCCCAAAGCCTTTCTGAAACAACCTATGCCATGGCGCGCATATCTGATGATCTGCAAGACACCATCATGAAGGTGCGCATGGTTCCGGTTTCTTCGGTGTTCTCGCGCTTTCCCCGGCTGGTGCGCGACCTTTCGCGCAAAAGCGGCAAGGAAGTTGACCTGGTCATGGAAGGCGAAGAAACAGAACTGGACAAGAGCGTGGTGGAAGTCATCGGCGACCCCCTCGTGCACCTTATCCGAAACTCTGTTGACCACGGCATTGAACCCGAGGAACAGCGGCTGGCCGCTGGCAAACCCGCCAAGGGCAAGGTTGTGCTGCGCGCCTTCCACAAGGGCAACTCTGTAGCCATTGAAATAGAAGACGACGGCAAGGGCATAGACCCTGTAAAAATGCGCGAAATAGCCGTGCGCAAAGGCGTCATCACCCCTGAAGAAGCCGCCCAACTTGACGACCGCGAATCGCTGGAGCTTATCTTTGCCCCCGGTTTTTCGTCGGCAGAAAAAATCACCGACATTTCTGGCCGTGGCGTGGGCATGGATGTGGTGCGCACCAACATCAAGAACCTCAAGGGCAGCGTCAACACCCACTCTGAAATCGGCAAGGGCACACGCTTTACCCTGAGCCTGCCCCTTACACTGGCAATTATTGACGCGCTTATGGTCAATGTTTCCGGGCAGATGTACGCAATTCCCCTTGATGCCGTTTCTGAAACCACCAAGATTGAGGCCCAGCGTCTTACAGACGTCAAGGGACGCAAGGCCGTCACCCTGCGCGGCGAAGTACTTGGCGTTGTAGAACTTTCTGAAATGCTGGGTCTGCCCCGCACCGATCCTCTGCCCGATGTGCTCTCGGTTGTGGTCATCCACGACAACGATCGTCGCCTGGGCCTTGTTGTCGATCGTCTGCTGGAACGCCAGGAAATCGTCATCAAGCCTTTGGGCGCATACCTTGGCGATCTCAAGGGCATTTCGGGCGCAACCATCATGGGCGACGGCTCGGTTATTCTGATCCTCGACCCGCACGAAATCTACACCCTGGCCACGTCCAAGGCCTCATCCATGGGGTCGGGCGAACAAGGCAAACAGTCAATGTCTGCCAGAATGTAAGATCGAGATATCAAAGGGGGCTACGGCCCCCTTTCTGCTTTTTTGCCTTCCAGACAGCGAGAAAACCATGATCGAACTTTTGAGCAAGCGCCGCAGCATACGCAAATTCACATCGCAAGCCGTGAGCGATGAACACCTTGAAAAACTCCTTGCCGCAGCCCTGCTGGCCCCGTCGTCCAAGGATACCCGCCCTGTGGAGCTGGTGGCCGTGCGCGACAAGGGCATGATTGCAGCCCTGGCCGCATGCCGCGACTCAGGCACCATGCCCCTGCACACAGCGGCCCTGGTGCTGGCCGTAACCGCCGATACGGGCAAAGCCGATGTGTGGGTCGAAAACGCCTCCATTGCCGCCATACTGGTGCAGCTTGAGGCAGAAAATCTTGGCCTTGGCTCTACCTGGGTGCAGATGCGCCTGCGCACCAATGGCGAAAAATCTGCCGAGGCAGAGGTGCGTAAAACTCTTGGCATTCCAGAAAATTTTGGAGTAATGTGCCTGCTGGCCATTGGGCACAAGGACGAAGTTAAGCAGCCCCGCCAGCTCGATGCCGCTGACTGGACCCGCACCCACAACGAGCGCTTCTAGCAGATTTTTTCACAGTTTTTCGCTGCCCTGCGGCAGCTAGCAGTGCCCCATGAACCGGGGCAGGCAGATGTATCGGCAAGACCCACAGGCTTGGTCGCCTTTTTTTGAGAAAATTTCTTGCCTTTCCATACTGCATGAGCTATATGACCTTTTCGCGCGGTTACGCCCACATGCAACGCTGTCATTATTTTCGGCGCGGGCCTAGTTTTATGCCGCATTTGAAACGAACTGTTTTTTTGCATATACGGAGGAAAGTATGAGCAAGGAATGCATCTTTTGCGGCAAAAAGCCCCAGGTCGGCAATCTTGTGAGCCACTCCAACATCAAGACCAAGCGCCGCTTCAATCCCAATTTGCAGCGCGTGCGTCACCAGTTCCCCGACGGCAGCGTGCGCACCCTTTCCGTGTGCACCCGTTGCATTCGCTCGGGCGCGGTGACCAAGCCCACGGTGCGCAAGCAGGCCTAACCGCCAGTCTTTTGCAGCTTTTAGCCCCGACAGGTTACTGCCGGGGCTTTTTTTGCTTATGCGCACCACTACGCCTAGGGTTTTTGTCTTTTCGTGCTACTGGCGCTTGCGGCGCAGGCCCAACAGCCTGCCTCTTGATTGGCGTCCTGTTGCCAGCACCCAGGGCACTACACGCTACACGCGCTTTCGCGAGTGGCTTTTGGTGCTCAATGCCTGCGGTATTCCGCATCAGACCATCCAGATGAATGGCAGGGAATATATCTATGTGCCTGCCCTGCTCGAAAACATTGCGTTGAATGAACTGGGAGCCTTTGCACAGGAGAGCACCTCTCCTTCCCCACAAGCACCGCCGCTTCCAGTACATCCGCACGCCTTTATGGCCGCCCTTGCCCTGCTACCTGTGATATTGTGGCACGGCTGGCGCATGGGCTGGTGGCACGCCCCCATGTGGCTGCCCGCTCCAGACCTGTGGAACGCTGCGGGGGTTCTGGATGGGGTGCGCGTGCGCGTTTTCAACGAGTGGTACAGAACTGTCACCGCGCTCACCCTGCACGCCAGCCTCACCCATCTTTGCGGCAATGTGGCCTTTGGTTCCCTATTTCTCACCCTGTTGGCACGACTAACGGGCATTGGCAGGGCCTTGTGGCTCACCCTGCTTGGAGGCGCGATGGGCAACGCCCTTACGGCCATGCTGCGCCCACGCCCCGTGCTCAGCATGGGATTTTCAACCGCGCTCTTTGCCAGCATTGGCGCCATGTCAGGCTACATGGCCTGTCAGCAACAAGGCAAACGCAAGGCCATGCTGCCCGTGGCTGCCGCTGCCGCCCTGCTGGCCATGCTGGGCACTGAGGGCGAAAATACAGACTACATCGCCCATCTGGCGGGCCTTGGCTGTGGGCTGGCCCTTGGCGCATTTAAGGGCTGGCGGGCGCGCAACAACCGTGCGCGGCTGGGCCAATGGTTGTCAGGAGCCGCCGCAGCCCTGCTTGTGGCAGGGGCCTGGTGGTGGGCATTTGCCGCCATCAGCAGCTGACCGCAAAGAACAAAACGGCCCCAACACGCTCACGCGCATCAGGGCCGTTGATCTTCACCAATCTTCGCAATGCCTACTTTGCCAGAAATCTGGCTGCGATTTACCTGTACTTCTGGCGCAATCCGCGCCATCCCACCTACTGTGGCTTGCCGCTCTGGCTCAACCTGTGCAGCGTGCGGCCCAGCGGGGCCTCGCGGTGAAAGAGCAGCAAGGGCAAAATGGCCCCTATTGCCAGCGCACACATGATAAAAAAAGCCGTCAGCCCATTGTAGACCACGCTTACCAGCACAGCCTGGCCTTGCTCAGTACCAGCGGTATTGAGAAACTTGAGCGTGGCCAGAATGGCCTTGTAGGCAAACATGCCGGGAATCATGGGCAACAGCGCGGGGAACACAAACATCTCGGCCGGGGTATGACACCGCCGCGCAATGGGCATGCTGCAAAATGAAATTATCAGCCCCGCGCACAGCGAGGCACTGGCAATGCCCACATGGGCCTGCAACAGCAAAAAACGGCTCATATGCCCGGCGGCAGCCAGCAATCCGGCCATCACGGCGATGCGCTTTGTGGGCCGTGATATGGCCGCAAAACCCACAGCGGCAACCGCCGCCAATGCGCCATCAATCAAGCAATCCACCAGCATCATAGCGAGTCCACCCCCATAAGCAGCATGGTTGTGGCCAGGCCCAGAGCAATGCAAATTATCAGCGTACTTGCCTGAATAAGCCGCGAAACGCCCATGAGCACATGCCCGTCAAGGATGTCCAGCATAGCGTTGATAAGCGGAATGCCGGGGATAAGAAAGAGCACACTTGCCGCCATGGCGGTTTGCGGCGTGCTGCCCAGTTGCAGCACAACGCCCAGCGATGCCAGCAACGATGCCGCAAATGAGCACAAAAAAAAGGTAACCTTTAGATCAAGGCCCCAGTGCAACATTTTTTGCCGCAGATAAAAACCCAGTAGGGTTGCGGCAAAAACCAGCCCCATGGCTGTGAGATCGCCATTAAACAAGCCGCAAAATGCCGCATTGGCGCAGGCCACAAGAAAGCGCAACAGCACAGGGTTGAGTGTGGGCACTGCGCAAATGGTACTGAAACGCTGCCGTGCCTCGTCAAGGCTGAGGCCTTCATCGGCAATGCTCCAGCTCAGGGCATTGAGCGCTGCTACCCTCTGAAAATTGGGCGCACCCGAAACAATGGAGCTCACCGCAGTGCGGCGCTCCGCAGGAATACCCCCCTCGGCAGGTTTGATGACCGAAAGCATGAGATGTTTGGGAAAAATCGCCAGCTCCACCTCAAAGCCATAGGCCCGGGCTATGCGGCAGGCGGTGCGGTCCACGCGTGTGGTCTGCCCGCCTGCCCCAAGCAAGGTCGAGGAAAAAACTTGAATAAACTCAATAAGTTCTTTGGCTGTAAGCACGGCCCTTTCAGCCCCCGTGGCGGCACTTGCGCCGCCTTGGTCTGGTATTGAAGAACCATTATTGCTACAAACCGCCGCTACAGTTGGCAGACCATTAAAATTGCCCTGCCCGTTGATCAAACCCATAAACTATATCCC
Organism: Deltaproteobacteria bacterium; assembly: GCA_009929215.1. Lineage (GTDB taxonomy): Bacteria > Desulfobacterota > Desulfovibrionia > Desulfovibrionales > Desulfovibrionaceae > Desulfovibrio. The sequence continues at coordinate 22,909 of SAAX01000021.1, forward strand.
GGTTTCATTATCAAGAAATACCCAGTGCAGCATACGTTTGTGTACACGCAAGCGGTATTCAGCCTGCTGCACCAGCAATGAAGACTTGCTTGTCAAAACGGAATCATCAACCCTGATGGCCGCCACTGGCGAAGCGCTCAGCATCAGGCGCACATCGCCCGCCGCCCTGGCAAGCAACGCAGGATCAACGCGCCAATGTTCGCGCTCTTCGTCGGTCAGGCCGCTGCGGCAACCCGCAAAAACATAATTGGCCCCATGCGCGGCTTCTTCAGGCGTTTCATGGAAGGTTACAGAACTACCCAACCGGGCCACGGCTTCTCTGAGCGGCGCGACATCTGTACGCGAAGGCACAGCCACTCGCAAGGCAAAAGGAAACCACGCTGTTGCTTCAATCAGCGAATGCAGCGTGCCGTTGACGCAGCCAATCCAGGCGCAGGTTACACCATTAAGATAGCGCGAATTGCGCAGCATGCAGGCTATGTCGGCCAGGGCGTGCGCGGGGTGGGCATCGGGGCTGCCCGCGTTGATCAGCGGAAAGCGCAGACACGAGGCTTCCATGTCCCAACCGCCCACGGGCAGGCCGTACATGTACATGCAGTCGATGTAATAGCTGAACACCGGCAGCAGCTGTTCCTGATAATCGCTCATTTCAGTGCGCCAGATACCACGATTACCTTCGTACACCACAGCGCCGCCCATCTGCCGCACCGCCGCCGAGACACAAAGCCTCTCGGGCAGCGAATGCTGCGAAAACATCAGCAGGGCCACACGCTGGGCCATGAAATCTGTTTGCAACTTTGGTTCGGGCATGCCCAAAGCCTGCTGCACAAGTAACCAGGAAGCCTTTTCACCAAGACCTTTGATACTCAAAATATGTCTTGCCATAGATCCTCCGTGACGGGCGTCACATACAGTGTCTTTTGCCCGTGATACTGTTCTATCAATGCGTGAAAATTCTGTCCAGCTGTGGAAAAACAACAGGTTGCAGCCATAACTGTATTCCACAGCCCATCAGAACGTTTTTTAACACATTGAAAACATTACACATGGATATTTTTGTCATATAAATACCCATTGTGTACTTGTGATTCAATATACTTTTCAGCTAAAGTAGGTGGACCCAAATGCAGGGTTCACAGGAGCAAACATGAGAGCTTTTATTTTTGATCTGGACGGAACGCTGATTGACAGTCTGGAAGACATTGGCCAGGCCTGCAACGACGTTCTGGCCAGCCACGGTTACCCCGTCCACCCTCTGCCAAAGTATCGGTACTATGTGGGACGAGGCTTTCATAAGCTTGTTGGAGATGCCCTGCCTGCTGGGGAAGCTGCCAGACTTTCTTCTGACGATCTCTCTGCACTGATTGCCGAAGCCCGCGCCCAGTATGGCAAAAACATGTGCGTGCGCACAAAGCCCTACGAAGGCATCACCAACGCCCTGCTGGCACTGGCCGATCAGGGACATCCGCTGGCGGTGCTTTCAAACAAGCCCGACGACCTCACCGTTGAGCTTGTTCAACGGTACTTCCCTGATGTGCCGTTTGCCCAGATACGCGGCGGGCGAGAAGGCGTGCCCCTCAAACCAGAGGCCGATGCCCCCCTCGACATGCTCCGGCAGATGTCGGTTTTGCCCTCGGCAAGCTTTTATGTGGGTGACAGTAACGTGGACATATTCACCGCCCGCAATGCGGGTATGACCTCAATCGGTGTTGCCTGGGGTTTTCGCGGTGCAGACGAGCTGCGCGCGGCTCAGGCCGATTATGTCATCGATACGCCTGAGGCGCTGACGCGTCTCGCCATGGAGGCATAGAATGAAACGTCCTATCATTGAGATCGACGAAGAAAAGTGCAACGGCTGCGGAAAGTGTGTACTCGACTGTGCAGAAGGTGCCCTTGCCATCATTGACGGTAAGGCCAAGCTTATCAGCGATGTGTACTGTGATGGCCTTGGGGCCTGCCTCAACTGCCCCGAAGGCGCACTGCGCCTTGTGGAAAGAGAAGCCCCCGAATTTGATGAAGAAGCCGCTCTGGCCGCCAAGGCCAAGCGCGAAGGGGCAGCCGCGCCCCACCGCCCCCAAGGTGGATGCCCGGGCAGCATGGCGCGCACGTTTACGCCGCTCACAGGCGGCCCGGCCCCTACGGGTGCTGCTGGCGACCTGCGGGCCCAGGTTCCCACCTGGCCCATTCAGATACGCCTGTTGCCGCCCACAGCTTCCTTTTTAAAGGGCGCAAACATCTTGCTGGCCGCACACTGCGCGGGCTTTGCCCTGCCCAATCTGCACAGCGACTGGATGCGTGGCCGGGTGCCCATTATTGCCTGCCCCAAGCTTGAAGACAACGAAGTGCTGGTCGAAAAACTGACCGGCATCATCAAACACGGCGGCATTGCAGGCATTACCGTGCTGCGCATGAGCGTTCCCTGCTGCGGCGGGCTGGAAAGGCTGGTACATCAGGCCATTGCGGCAGCAGGAAGCACCTTGACGCCAGAGACGCATATTGTACAATTGTAATCAGCAATCAGACTTCAGCTGTGGGCAGCATTGGCCCATATAAAAAAATGATTGAGCCCGCCTTGACAAAACCTAGTGTAGTGCTATGTTTTGAAGGCGGGCTTAACTCAACGTATGTGCTCACAAACCCTTAGCCCGCAGACGGGGCCGTGAGGAGTCGGCATAGCCGACCCCGCCCCATAAAAAGACTGCTTTTCTGTGAAGGATTGAAAACATGCCTATCAAGATTCCTGCGGATCTTCCCGCCTGTGCAGCGCTTGAGAGCGAAAACATTTTTGTGATGACGGAAGACCGAGCTGTGCAGCAGGATATTCGCCCGCTGGAAATAGCCATCGTCAACCTCATGCCCACCAAAATCGCCACAGAAACGCAGATGTTGCGCCTTTTGAGTAATTCACCCCTACAGGTCAACATTACCCTGCTGCGCACCGAAGCCCACGAATCCAAAAATACCCCCGCACAGCACCTGGAGCGTTTTTACAAAACTTTTGCCGAAATTCGCCACGGCAGTTTTGACGGCATGATCGTAACAGGCGCGCCCGTTGAACACCTGCCCTTTGAGGATGTGGACTACTGGCACGAGCTGCTCGACATCATGACCTTTGCGCAAAGCCGCGTGTACTCTACCCTGTACATCTGCTGGGCGGCGCAGGCGGCCCTGTATCATTTTTACGGCATCCCCAAGTACACGCTGCCTTCCAAGATATCGGGGGTTTTTGAACACGAAATTTTGCAGCCCGGCTGCCGTTTGTTCCGGGGCTTTGACGACTCGTTCACAGCCCCCCACTCGCGCCATACCGAGGTGCGGGCCAATGACCTTGCCAAGCACTCTGGCCTGCGCATTCTGGCCGAATCGCCAGAGGCGGGCCTTGCCCTTGCCGAAAGTCTTGACCACTCGCAGGTCTTTATGACTGGGCATCTGGAATACGACAGGGGTACCCTTGATGCGGAATTCAGGCGTGACCAGGAAAGGGGCATGAACCCCATCCCACCCAGCCACTATTACCCTGGCAATGATCCTGCCAACCTGCCCCGCGTAAACTGGCGGGCGCACGCACACCTATTTTATTGCAACTGGCTCAACTACTACGTCTATCAGGAAACACCGTTCAGCCTTACCGCAATTTCCCGCAACCGGCAGGGCCAGTAAGAAACTTCATTCCTGAAAAAGGATATACGAGGATGCCTATGCGATTTTCTACCAGAACCCGTTACGGATTGCGCTTTTTGCTGCGTCTGGCGGCCCAGCCCCAGGGCTCTCTTTTGCAACTGGGGCAGGTGGCCCGCGAAGAAAACATTTCTTCGGGCTATCTGGAACAAATTGTGCGGGCACTGCGCCCCATGGGCATTTTGCGTGCTGTACGCGGATCTGGCGGCGGCTATTCCCTTGCCAAATCGCCCACAGACATTAACATAGAAGAAGTCTTTCAGCATCTTGAGGGAGAAATATCCCCCGTGCGCTGCCTGAGCAAAGGACGCCACTGTCAGCGTGAAGCACATTGCTCTACGCGAGAGTTCTGGACAGAACTTGATGCTCACATACGATCATTCCTGCACAAGCGTACCTTGCAGGAAATAATAGATTCAGAGAAATGCTCCGTAACGGGAGGCAATCATGTGGAATTACACTAAAGCAGTTCACGACCACTTTATGCATCCGCACAATGTGGGCCCCCTTGAAGGTGCCAACGCCATCGGCGAAGTGGGCAGCCTGACCTGTGGTGACGCCCTCAAGCTATACCTCAAGATCAACGACCAGCAGATCATTGAGGACGCCAGTTTTGAAACCTTTGGCTGCGCCAGCGCCATTGCCTCCAGCTCTGTGCTTACAGATATGGTAAAGGGCATGTCGGTTGAGGACGCCCTTAAAATCACCAACAAGGACATCACCAACGCCCTTGGCGGTCTGCCCAAGCAAAAAATGCACTGCTCTGTCATGGGGCAAGAGGCGCTTGAAGCCGCCATTCGGCAGTGGAAGGGCGAACCGCCCGTGCCGCACGCTCACGAAGACGGCAAGCTGGTGTGCAAGTGTTTTGGCATTACCGATGCGCAGATTATACGCGCCATCACCGAAAACTGCCTTAAAACTGTTGAAGAAATCACCAACTACACCAAGGCTGGCGGCGCCTGTGGCGAATGCCTTGATGAAATTGGCGAAATTCTGGCCGCACAGCTCAAGCAAAAGCCACTGGTAGAGCTCAAGCCCAAGCCGCGCCTCACCAACGTGCAGCGCATGCAGCAGGTGCTCAAGACCATTGATGAAGAAATTCGCCCCCAGCTCGCCTCTGACGGCGGCGACATTGAACTGGTTGATGTGGACGGTCTGCGCATTGTGGTTTCCCTCAAGGGCCGCTGCGCGCACTGCCGCTCGAGCGAGGTAACCATCCGCGATCTGGTGCAGCGCCTGCTGCGCGAGCATGTTGAAGCCGACATCGTGGTTGAGGAGGCCTAACCGCCATGAAGACCATCTATTTTGACAATAATGCCACAACGGCTGTTGCGCCTGAAGTTCGTGAGGCCATTCTGCCCTATCTGGGCGAATTTTATGGCAACCCTTCAAGCATGCACACCTTTGGCGGGCAAGTGGCAGATGCAGTTGAAAACGCACGAGAAACCATGGCCAACCTTCTGGGCGCCAGCCCGGACGAGATCATCTTTACCTCGTGCGGGTCTGAAAGCGACAATGCCGCCATCTGGTCTGCCATCCAGACCCAGCCCGAAAGGCGCCACCTTATCACCACGCGCGTGGAGCACCCGGCCATTCTCAGCGTTATGCAGCACTGGGAACGCCAGGGCTACCGCGTCACCTATCTTGGGGTAGACAACAAGGGCCGCCTTGATCTTGATGAATACGCGGCAGCCCTCACGCCCGACACGGCGCTGGCGTCCATCATGTTTGCCAATAACGAAGTGGGCAATATCTATCCCATCCAGCGCATGGCAGAACTGGCCAAGGAAAAGGGCGTGCTGTTCCACACAGACGCCGTGCAGGCCGTGGGCAAAACCCCCATTGACCTTTCCCACCTGCCCGCAGACATGCTTTCGCTCTCTGGCCACAAGCTGCACGCGCCCAAGGGCATTGGCGTGCTCTATGTGCGCAAGGGCGTGCGATTCCGTCCGTTTTTGCGTGGCGGGCATCAGGAAAAAGGCCGCCGAGCCGGCACGGAAAACGTACCCTACATCGTTGGCCTTGGCGCTGCTGCCAAACTTGCAGCCGACCACATGCAGGAAGAACGCGTCAACGTGGCCCTGCTGCGCGACAGGCTTGAACAGGGCCTGCTGGAGCGGATTTCCGATTGCATGGTCAACGGCGATGTGGAAAACCGCCTGCCCAATACCACCAACATTGCCTTTAAAAATGTGGAGGGCGAGGCCATTCTGTTGATGCTTGACCGGCTTGGAGTGTGCGCTAGCTCTGGCTCTGCCTGTACCTCCGGTAGTCTTGAGCCCTCGCATGTGCTCCGCGCCATGGGCGTGCCCTTTACCTACGCGCACGGCTCCATACGCCTTTCACTTTCGCGCTACTCTACGCAGGAAGAAGTGGATTATGTGATCGAAAACTTCCCCGGCGTAATCAAAACCCTGCGCATGATTTCGCCTTTCAAGGATTAAAAGACAATGCAAGCTGTGCAACAACAGCTGCAACACAAAAATACAAGCCAGTGCCGTATCCATCATGGAAGCGGCACTGCTTTTTTTGCTGGCTACGCATTGGCATTGCTTGCTCAAATTCGCATCTCCACTCTATGCGCCTGTGACAGCATAGTCAGTTATATCTGATGCGATATTTTTTTGCGTTTTTCGTTCTGCAATGTAGTTGATGGTATTGCTTCCAGCCAAAGAATGTCCTATCTTTTTACTTTGATTAGCCCACAGTTTTGGGAGACAGGCTTGCATGCGTTCCATCCGTCTATTTGATCTTCTGATGGGGTTTTCCCGCGCTCTTGATATGGTTTCGCCTGTTCTTGCGGGGCACCACCTGCGGGTTACCTTCTTGAGTCAGGCTCTTGCCGAGCGCCTGCGCCTTTCGAGTGCAACGCGCAAGTACATGCTCATGGCCAGCATGCTGCACGACATCGGCGCCATACCGCTTAAAAGCGACACCCGCGACCTCATTTTTGAACACAACAAGGCCCTACACTGCCGTGCTGGTTGGGCTTTTTGCAAAACAGCCGGCCTGCCCCGCCCGGTGTGCGACATGGTGCTGAACCACCATACCGAATGGTGCAGCTACGGGGCAGAAGACCAAAATGCCCTGCCCGCCAACTGCATCCATATGGCAGACAGGCTTGATGTGGCCCTGCGCAGCAGGCAAGCCCCAGCCCTGCGGGATATCTGCGCCACACTTATGACAAAACAAAGCGAATACTCGCCTGCCTGCCTCAAAGCCCTAAGCAGCCTTGCCGATGACGCAGACCTTGTTGCCCGCCTTCAGAGCCCACAGTGCATGCAAGACCACCTGGCCTCGCTTTTTGGCGCTGTAATTCTTGGCCCTGTGCAGCTTGTTGACCTGTGCGGCCTGTTTTCGCAAACCATCGACTCCAAAAGCCCCTTTACGGCCACGCACTCCCTTGGCGTGGCCCACACATCGCGCATGCTGCTCAAGCTCAGCCGCATGGCAGACCATAATGACCTCACAACCATGTTTATTGCCGGCCTGTTGCACGATATTGGCAAGCTGGCCATTCCACTCGAAATTCTCGAAAAACCAGCCGCCCTTACTCCAGAAGAGCTTTCACAGATTCAGCAGCATGCCGAAACAAGCCTGGATTTGCTGGGCTCCATACCCGGCTTTACCTGTGTGCGCGACTGGGGCGGCAGACACCACGAACGGCTCGACGGCACGGGCTATCCCCACGGCATACGCGGGGCCAAGCTGAGCCTGCCCATGCGCATCATTGCCGTGGCAGACGTTTTTACCGCACTGACAGAAGACCGCCCCTACCGCGCAGGAATGCCCCTTGCTAAAGCCATGGAAATAATTGAATCCATGGCAGAACTCTGCTATCTTGATGAAAACGTGGTGGCGCTGCTGGCCGACAACGTGCTACAGGTCAACAGGGCACGCATTCGAGCCCAGCGCAGGGCTGCTGCAAACTTTGTGGTAATGCGCAGATTGTGCGGCGATTCTGCTGGAGCCGCCTGATGTACTAACGGGGTATGAGCATTGCCCCCGCAAGGAGCCCCTATGGGTGTTCCAATCATTTTTTTGGCAATCGCCCCGCTTGCAGGCATTCTTGCCCTGCAACTTACGCCGCCTTTTTCAAGTGCTGCGATTGTACTTTCGTTCGTTTTTTCCGCATGCGGGCTTGTACTGCTCTATAAGCACCTGCTGCTTCCACTACGCACCCTGACCGCTGCAATATCCCAACCTTGCAGCAGGGAAATTCCTGCTATCGGCCAGGCCTGCGACCTTGTTCGCGCGCTGGAAGACAGCCTGCGCGCCCAGCAGGCTGCCCATACACATGCTGCCAGCGAAGCACGCGCTGCCCATGAAGAACTGCTGCACGAATTGCAGGAGTTGCGTGAGAACCGCGCTGCTACCCTTCAGGCACAGCAAACTGTTCTTGAGGTGCTGCGAAGAGCGCATGCACAGTTGAACGCGCTGGCCGTACCCCTGGCTACGGGGCAGGGCCAAAGCACCACAGAACAATGGCATGACCCACAGCTCATTTTCAAGATAGCAGCAGATCTGCACCACAGCGAGCGCACCCTGAGGCACACAGCGCAATTTCTGGGCGATACGGCCAATGCCGACAGTACAGACCAACCTACCGCCGAGGCTTTTCCGTGGAAGGATTGCTACAGTACGGGGATTCCTGTTATTGACGGTCAGCACAAACTGTTGCTGTCTTACATAAACAAACTGCACACGGGTGTGCAGAATGGCTGTGACAAAACCCTGTTGTTTGAAATTCTTGACGATCTGACAGGCTATGCCTTTACTCACTTTGCCACCGAAGAAATGTACTTCACCCGCACAGCGTACCCGCTGACTGCCAAGCACATTGAAGAGCACCAGCAATTCCGGCAAACAGTCACCCAACTGCGCGATGCCGTGCTTGACGGCAAGGCTTTTATTGACATTGCCCTGCTGGAATACCTCAAAACATGGCTGGTGGAGCACATTCAGCGTATAGATGCTGGCTTTGCCCCCTATGTGATCGGAACAGAACCCGGCCGCAAATAGCCTTACCCTGCGCTTGCAACTAGCTTTTCACAGCCGCCAACCCCGGTAGATTCACAGTTGGGCTTTCTGCCCATGCCGTTTGCATCCCCCGCATGCACATGCCCCGCTTACCTATGACAAGACAAAAAAACCCCGCAAAGCGGGGTATGGTACGCGCAGGAACGCGCAGCTCAAAACAATTGCAGCCATGCAGACTTAACGGTTGTAAAATGCAGCTGCCAGTTTTTCCCTTGTGGCACGGTCGAGCAGACGCTGATTTGCGCTGCCCCGAAACTGCAATTCAAGATCGCGCAGTTCCTCCTTGTAGGGGCCGTCCACCAGGGTATCCGTCAAATCGAGCAGTCGGTCTGTCCAGGGATCGTTGCGGGCCAGCAAATCCTCAAAAACATAGCCTGTGTAGGTCATTACGTTTTTTCCCAAAGCCTTTGCGCCCTCGGCCAGGACACAGAGAGCCTCGGCCTGCTCAAAAGGCTCGCCGCCAGACAGCGTGATGCCCGACAGCAGGGGGTTTTCCTGCAACTGGGCAAGGGCGGCCTCTGTCGATAGCAGAAAGCCGCCCTCAAAACTGTGCGTCTGCGGATTGTGGCACCCCTTACAGTGGTGCGGGCAACCCTGCGTAAATACTACATACCGCAGCCCCGGCCCGTCCACTATGGATTCGTCCACAATGCCCGAAACCCGCATAAGCGCGGCATTGCCTGCTTTAGGCATGCTTGACGCGGTCACGCTCTTCAGAGCGCTTGGCATTGTTGAAACGGTCAAGCGTTCCCACAAGGTAACCGGTGATGCGGCGGGTGCGTTCAAAGCCCACATCCTGCCCTACGAGTTTCTGTGTGGGCTTGGTTTCCTCGAACAGACGCGATTTCATCAGCATGTGCTCTCTCCTTGCTCTTGTGCAAAAGTTGGTGAAAAAATGTATGTGACCGCTAGTCCCACTTGGGGGTGTGCGGGAATTTTTTACGTAATTCGTCCAGCAGTTCGGCGCTCACGCCCTCCCCTTCCTTGCGTCCGCAGCGGGGGCAGGTTCCGTTGATCACGCCCACATATCCGCAGACCGGATCGCGGTCGAGCGGATGGTTGATGGAGCCGTAGCCAACGCCATTGTCGTGCATGAACCGAATGATGCTCTCAAAGGCCTCAAGGTTCTTGCAGGTGTCGCCATCCAGCTCCACATAGGTAATGTGCCCCGCGTTGGTCAGCGCGTGGTAAGGGGCCTCAAGCTGAATTTTTTTAAAGGCCTTGATGGGGCAATACACCGGCACATGAAAGGAGTTTGTGTAATAATCCTTGTCAGTAATGCCGGGAATGCAGCCGTACTTGGCCTTGTCAAGGTTCACAAAACGACCGCTCAGGCTCTCAGCCGGGGTGGCGATAAGCGAAAAATTGAGGCCGGTTTTTTCCGCCTCTTCGTCACAGCGCTTGCGCAGATGCGCAACAATTTCAATACCCAGCTTCTGTGCTTCTTCGCTCTCGCCGTGGTGCTTGCCCACAAGGGCCTTGAGCGTTTCGGCCAGACCAATAAAGCCCATGGTGAGTGTGCCGTGCTTAAGCACTTCTTCAATACTGTCGTCCCAGCCCAGCTTGTCTGAATCAAGCCAGATGCCCTCACCCATAAGGAAAGGATAGTTGCGCACCTTTTTGGCGCTCTGAATTTTGAGCCTGTGCAGCAACTGGCGGAACACCAGATCAATCTTGTCGTCCAGCAGGGCGTAAAAACGGTCAAGATCGCCCTTCGCGTCGAGGCCCAGACGCGGCAGGTTAATGGACGTAAAGCTCAGGTTGCCGCGCCCGCAGGTTACCTGCCGGTCTTTGTCGTACACGTTGCCAAGCACTCGCGTGCGGCAGCCCATGTAGGCCACCTCGGTGTTGTAGTCGCCCTCGCGGTAAAACTGAAGGTTGTACGGCGCATCGAGGAAGCTGAAATTGGGGAAAAGACGCATGGCCGAAACGTCCATGGCCTGTTTGAAAAGATCGTAGTTGGGATCTTCAGGATTGTAGTTGACCCCTGCTTTGACCTTGAAAATCTGCACAGGAAAAATGGAGGTTTCTCCATTGCCAAGCCCGGCCTTGGTGGCACGCAACAGGTTTTTGACAACCATGCGCCCCTCGGCAGAAGTATCTGTGCCGTAGTTGATGGAACTGAAGGGAACCTGTGCGCCTGCGCGCGAGTTCATGGTGTTCAGATTATGGATCAGGGCTTCCATGGCCTGATAGGTGCGGCGCTCGGTGTATTTGAGGGCCTCACCCGCTGCATAGGCGTGAGCGCGTTCTACCATAGGGCGCTGCGCTTCAGGTACTGCGGCCACAAGGGCCGTACCAAATGCATCGCATGTGCCCAGGCGCGGGCCTTCGGGCAGCAGACCTATGAGGGCCCTGGCGGCGTCTATGGCCGCCTGTTCCTCAAGGCCATCGGCAATGCGCAAAAAGGCGGCAAAGGCACGCTCGTATTCTTTGCGGTAGGTCTTTATGACGCCCTCGGCCATGGCAAAATCAAAATGCGGCACGCTCTGGCCGCCGTGCATTTCATTCTGGTTGGCCTGAATGGCAATGCAGGCAAGGGCCGAGTAGCTCTCGATGGAATTGGGCTCGCGCAGATGACCATGTCCCGTAGAAAAGCCGTTTTTAAACAGGGGGATAAGGTCAATCTGGCAGCACGTTTCCGTGAGCATGTAAAAATCTTTGTCGTGAATGTGGATGTCACCGTTAAGGTGTGCGGCAGAGGCATCCTTGGGCAGAATATAGTTGTCGATAAAAAACTTGGAGCCTTCAGAACCGTACTTGAGCATGGTTCCCATGGCCGTATCGCCGTCGATATTGGCGTTTTCGCGCTTTATATCTTCTTGCTTGGCAGGCGAATAGGTAAGTTTTTTATAAATATCCATGAGATACGATTCCGCGTTGCGGATTTTCGTATGTTCGGCACGGTAAAGAATATAGGCCTTGGCACTCTTGGCGTAATCGTACTGGATCAGGGTTTCTTCAACAACATCCTGAATTTCTTCAACATGCTTCAAATTACGCGATTCAAGTTTCTTGCACACCTTTTCGGTGACAAAAAGCAGGTCAGTGGGGGACATGTCCTCACCGCCAACAGCCTGATTGGCCTTGGTGATGGCATTGAGAATTTTGACCGAATCAAAAGGCACTTCCGTGCCGTCGCGCTTTGTAATGCTGGCGAGCATGTGTACTTCGCTCCAACTTGTGGGCTATGAATAAAAAGGCCGCCCGAAAGACGGGCGGATAGGCCAATGCTGGCCCATATGTGGCGGTTCTTCTGCAAAAGCCCGTTGCAGATGATCCTTTTCTAAGAACGGTTGAAAGCAGGTCTTCCGGCTTGCCTGCCGCGTTTCGGCCTTCCCGGTTTTACCCAGTGGCACGCATTGAAACGCGGTTGTGTTCAGACATACGGCGGCGGGTCCGCTCCCGATTTTCACGGGGATTCCCTATTAAGCTCTTGGCGCTTTCAATGTCTAGAAAATCTCAAAAGACTTGCACCCTGTCAATGAATAGGCCAAAAAAACATATCCAAGACTCAAAGCAATAGCCTGTTTTAGTTAAAAAATTTTCTTTATTGCCCATTTTTTCACTGCACACAGGCCGCAAAACAGGAAGGGCATAAACGCATTTGTCAGCCCGTGCTGGCTGCCAGATCAGGCAAGTGATCCGCAACTTATGTGGCATGATTGGAACTTATGAAACATTTCGCCGTGCCCGGGGGCTCATGCCCGCACAGCACTGCCGCCACAACCTCCGGCACTACGAATGCAGCCGAAGCTTGGGCGAGCCTTTTGCAGAAGGCATATCCATAAGCGCAGGTGAGAACCTACTCTACCCCTGCCCTCTTTTCAAGACAGCCCCCACGCCGCTTGGATACTTAGGCCAGTCTTGACATTTTTATTTGCCCGCTAACTGCCAAAAAATTCGGCTGCAAAAACTTTTTTTGTATGAGAAACCGGGGGTTGGACTAATATGTCATACCAATACTGCAAAAGTCCGTATCGGCGCGGCCAGCCTTTCTGCCAAAAAGGCGGAAAGCATTGATCGACATGCCGATACGGACTTTTATAAACCAGATATTTTGCCTAGGGCAGCAGAGTCATGTTGTACAGGTTCTTTTCGTCCAGATACTTCTGCGCCACGGCCTGAACTTCCGCCGGGGTCAGCTTGGCAGCCTTGTCGATAAGCGACTTGCTGAAATCGCGCGGCAAGCCAAGTACAGAATCTGTGGCGGCCACGCCCGCGCGGGCGTCAAGGCTCTGCTTGTCACGATAGTATTCGCCCAGCAGGCGGTTGGCCCCTGTTTCCAGCAGCTCTGCGGGCAGGGGTTTGGCCTTGATGTCGGCGATGATCTTTGCAAAGCCCTCACGCGACTGGGCAACCTTGTCGGGCGTGGTGCCAATGTAGAAGGCCATCATACCAGCCTGGGGCATGGCGCGGTAAAAGGCCGTAACCGTATAGCCAAGGCCCTGCTCGTCACGCATGGTGCTGAAGAGTAGCCCGCTCTGACCAGACAGCACAGACTGCAAAAGCATGAGCGCCGGGGCATCGGGATGGGTGTAGGGCACGGCCTTGAACACCTGCAACACATGGGCCTGATTGCGGCCCGGCAGGTGCAGATCAAGGTTGCGGGCGTCGCCCCACGAGGGGGCTGCCAAGGCAAAGCCCTTGTTGTCGGGCGTGGGCAGGCTGCGGGCAAAGGCCAGCACGGCCTCGCGGTCAAAATCACCAGCTACAGCCAGCACCCAGGGCTGCACGATCTGCCGTTCCCAGAACCCGCGCACATCCTTGGGCGTAAACTTGCCAAGGTTGGCCTCTGTACCCAGCGAATCGTAGCCATAGGCCTGCCCGCCGGGAAAGAGGAAGGGATTCAGGCGCGAAAACAGGAACGAGGTGGGCCTGTCCGCACGCTGACGAATGGCCGCCTTCATGTTTTCGGCCTCGCGTTTGATCTCCTTGGCCTCAAAGCGGGGCTTGCCAAGAACATCGCCCAGCATGGCGAAATAATCGGCATTAAAACGGGCGGGGCCGGTCAAAGAGATGGTAAATGTTTGCAGGCCCGCCTTGGCTCCCAAAGAAGCGGCGCGGTCGGCAAAGAATTTTTCCACGGCCTGCGCATCCAGCTTGCCGCTGCCATCGCCGAGCGTGCTGGCCGTCAGTTCGGCCAGGCCCTGCTGGTCGGGCCTGAGCAGGGCGTTGCCGCCGGGCAGCATCATGTCCATGGCCACATAGGGCACGGTTGCGTCAGGTATGAGAATAAGCGTGCGTCCCTGGCCAAGGTCAACAACTTCCTGCTGCCCAGCCGTGGCTGCGACCTGCTGCCCGGCCTTGGCAGAGGCACTGACGGGCCAGTTCTTTTGCAAAATGGCCTCAAAATCGGGCAGCTTGGCGTTTTGCGGCGCAAGCACGCGTACCCGCACAAGGCTGGGGTCAAGCCAGAGATCAATGGCCTGCTGCACCTGCGCCAGCGACACATTGCGCTGGGTAAAGCGCAGGTTCTGCTCCGCCTGATCGCCGCCAAGATCAAACTGCACAGACCCAAGCCACGAGGCCAGACCATTGAGCGTTTCCGCAGAGCGGTCCATGCTGTCCTCTAGGTTGAAGCGGGCGCGCTTGAGGGCTTCGGGCTTGAAATCTGCTGCCTTGAGCCTGGCAAGGTCTAGGGTCAGGCCCTGCCAGAAGGCATCGAGCTTTTCCGGGGCCATATTGGCGGTCACATACAGCATACCCGCGCGGTCAAGGCTCATGTTGCCCACGTTCAGGCCGTCCACCAGCTGCTTTTCGTACTCGTACTTGCGGGTCAGCAGGGATGTGCCGTCGCCGCCAAGCAGGTAGCTCAGCACATCAAGATCAACCGAGCGCAGATCGCGTAGCGCGGGCGCAGGAAAGGCCACACCAAGATAAATCTTGTTCCAGGGGCCGCGCACCACTTCCACGCGGGGGCCGCCAGGGGCATTGCGCAGGTCGATCGCAGCCGGGGCGGCAAAATCACGGCTGTTGGCCATGCCGCCAAAAAGTTCCTGGGCGTGCTGCAACACGGCCTGAGGATCAATATCACCCGCCACCAGCAGCAGCATATTTTGCGGCTGATACCAGCGGTGCACATAGGCGCGCAGGTCGTCTGCAGTGATGGCCCGCACGGTTTCCTTGAAGCCGATAATAGGGCGCCCGTAAGGGGAATTCTGAAGCGTGGAAACTTGCAGGCTTTCAAACAGCCTGCTCATGGGCGAATCCTGGTCGCGCTCAAGCTCGGAAATAACCACGTCTTTTTCCGATTCCAGCTCCTTGGGGTCCAGAGAAGCCTGGAAGGCCATTTCTTTCACCACATCCATACCCATGCGCCAGTGAGCGGCGGGCATATCTGTCATGTACCAGGTTTTGTCAAAGCTGGTTGCGGCGTTAAGATAACCGCCAAGGGCCTCCACATCGCGCGCCACCTGTCCCTTGGGGCGGTGCTCCGTACCTTTGAAAACCATATGCTCAAGCAGGTGGCTGATGCCCGCCTGTTTGGGGTCTTCGTTCACCGAGCCCGTGCGCACATAGAGGCGGGTGGCCACCAGCGGAAAACGGCTATCCTTGATAATATACACCGAAAGCCCGTTGGGCAGACGCGTCAAAACCCGCTGCTCGCCGGGCGCGGCAGAGGCCGCATCAGCCAGCAATGCCAGCAGCAAGGGCAATAACAATAGAATGCGTTGCATGTTTACTCCTGAAAAGAGATTGCAATCCACGACTTCACGGCAGGCAATAGTACACAAAGACCGCTGCCGGGCCGTGAGCCGGAAGCTTATACATCAGTATGAATAATAATACCGTCAGCACGGCTATGCAAGCCGACGCAGTGCGCATTTTTTTAGTATGTCAGCCGTGCTGGCATGCGCCTCTTCTACTCTGCCTTAATGCGGGCCTGATCGAGAGGGCCTGATTTACCTGGGGCTGACTGCGCTGGCCGCAGGGGTAAAAAAGCTGGCCATAAAAAAACCGGCAGCCAAAAGACTGCCGGTCACATGATCATAAAGGCACTGCGGGGCTAGCCGCCGAGGTAGGCTTCCTTGACCTTGGGGTTTTCGAGCAGTTCGCGGCCAGGGCCTTCAAGCACAACCCGGCCCACTTCAAGAATGTAGGCATAGTGCGCCACAGAAAGGGCCGCAAAAGCGTTTTGCTCAACCAGAAGCACGGTTTTGCCTTCTTCGTTGATGCGTTTGACGATGTCGAAAATTTCACGCACCAGCAGGGGCGCGAGGCCCAG
>SAAX01000022.1 GCA_009929215.1 Deltaproteobacteria bacterium
CCCCGGAGAGCAACAATATAAACAATAGATGCGCGCTTGCCGTGAGGCTAACGCCCTTTTGCTGCATATACAGAGGCAGAAAGGCCACAAGACCCGAAAATGTAACAGTGCGAATGGCAATGATCAGCACCAGTTTACTCAACTCCCTGAAGGCGGGGCGTAGGGCCGCCATCAAGGGTGCAGCATCGTTTTGTGAGCGAGGGGCCGTTTTTTCTGCCTTGATTGCCAACAGAATGGTCACGATCAGACCGGGAATCACAAAATAGGGTGTTACCGCAAGCCCAAAACGCTCCACCAGCGGTATGACAAACAAGGGCGTCAGCGCCCAGCCCAAATTGCCGGAAGCGCCAAAAACTGCCTGATAGAGGCCTTTTTTTGGCCCGCTTGCCGCACTTACCATGGCCGAGGCCTGAGGATGAAATGCCGCAGCGCCAAGGCCCGAAAGGGCCGCTATCAAAATCAGCATGGCCGAGCTGTGCGTCAGGCCTATACTGCTCAGCAATATCGCCAGCCAGGCCGTTCCCACATAGATCATCCAGTTCTGGTTTTTTCTGTCCACCATGTAGCCAATAATGGGCTGCGAAAGCGAAGATGTGATGGTAAAGGCAGAAATGGCAAACGACACCTCCCCAATGCCAAAGCCCGCCGCAATGAGAAAGGGGGTAAGTATGGGAATAATATTCATGTACCAATCGTTGAGCATATGGGCGAATGATATTGAATAGACAATATCCCGCCGTATTGAAGTAGCACTCATTCCAGATTCCTTCGGATTAATCCACATCACTGGGTGTTGCGTAGATCTTTTCCAGGCTGCTCTCGACAAGCCCGTTGATGTCCATGAGAAAACGCAAAATCACCGCCTGCTCGTCAGCATCATATTTTTT
The DNA here is from genome assembly GCA_009929215.1 of Deltaproteobacteria bacterium. Classification (GTDB taxonomy): domain Bacteria; phylum Desulfobacterota; class Desulfovibrionia; order Desulfovibrionales; family Desulfovibrionaceae; genus Desulfovibrio. Next base: position 888 of record SAAX01000022.1, read on the forward strand.
TACTATATTGATCTTTTCGCCAAATTTTTGGTTGTGAGTGACTTTGTGGGCTTCAAATATATCCTTCCCCCCATCAGCCACCCGAAAATATATATTTTTGTTGTTTTCCGGCTCCTGATAGCTTTCGATAAGCTGCTTTTGCAGTAATTTTTTGCATATCTTGCTTATGGCTCCACGCGTCATACCCATCTCGTTGGAAACCTTGGTCACATTGGCGTGATCGAGGATTCCTATCCAGTGGATGCAGTGAACCTCCGTAAGGTTCAGTGGACCATAGAAATCTTCGCTCCCATGGCGAAAGGCATCGGCGTGTTCGGCGATCTTGATGAGCTCGGCTACAATTCTGTGAGGCTGATCCATTGCCCCTCCTTTTTGTTGACAAGGAAACAATCGTGCAAAATTGTTTCCTTGTCAACAAAAACTGTCCCGGAACAAAAAAAGGGCGCGCCCGAAACTTCGGATGCGCCCAAAGCCGCCACGCCAGCGCGTGCAGCCGCAAATCTATTACAAAAAGACGCTTATTTGCGCCGTTTGAGCCTGTCCAGCCGCTCCTGCATGAGAAAACGCCCGGTAACAGAATTGGGGTCTGCCACGATGGCCTCGGGCGTTCCGGCAGAGACAATCTGCCCGCCGTTTTCGCCGCCGCCCGGCCCCATGTCGAGCACATGGTCAGAAGCCAGAATCATATCGGTATTGTGCTCAATAACCACCACGCTGGCCCCACGGTCAACCAGGGCGTGCAACACCTTGATGAGCTTGCCCACCTCGTGCATGTGCAGGCCCGTGGTGGGCTCGTCGAGAATATACATGGTTCCCGGCAGGGATCGTTTGCCCAGCTCGCGCGATATCTTGATGCGCTGCGCCTCACCGCCAGAAAGGGTTGTGGCGGGTTGCCCCAGCCGCAGGTATTCGAGCCCCACTTCTTCCAGCACGGCAAGGCGGCGCTCGAGCGAGGGGTAACTTTCAAAAAGCTGACGGGCCTGATGCACGGTAAGATCGAGCACCTCGGCGATGTTCAGCCCCTTGTAGCGCACCTCAAGGGTTTCATGGTTGTAGCGTTTGCCCTTGCATACGTCGCAGGTCACGTACACATCGGGCAAAAAGTGCATTTCAACCCGAATCTGCCCGTCACCGCCGCATGCCTCGCAGCGGCCCCCGCGCACGTTAAAGCTGAACCGCCCCGGCTTGTAGCCGCGCTTGCGGGCGTCCTGAGTCATGGCAAAAATATTGCGAATTTCGTCAAAAATCTTGGTGTAGGTGGCCGGGTTTGAACGGGGCGTGCGGCCAATGGGCGTCTGGTCAATGGCCACAATGCGTTCTATCGGCGAGGAGCCTTCTTCGTATTCCAGACCGCCGATGGTGCCGGGCTGGTCAACGCGCAGGCCCAGATTCAGGGCCACATGCTTGTAGAGAGTGTCCACCACCAGCGAGCTTTTGCCAGAGCCGGAAACACCGGTCACGCAGGTCAGCACGTCCAGCGGAATGCGGCAGTCGATGTTTCGCAGGTTGTTGGTGGTAATGCCGTGCAAGACCAGCGCCCCCTGCCCTTCGCGCCGTTCGTCCGGCAGGGCAATGACATCATCGCCGCGCAGGTAACGGGCCGTGAGCGTGTCAGCCTGCCCAAGCAGGTCGTCCACCCGGCCCTGAAACATGATTTCGCCACCCTGCGAACCTGAACCGGGGCCAAGCTCGATCACCGTATCTGCCGCGCAAATGGTGGCCTCGTCGTGCTCCACCACCAGCACGGTATTGCCGCGCGCCTGCAACGAACGCAGGGTTCCCAGCAGCCGCTCGTTGTCGCGGGGGTGCAGACCGATGGAAGGCTCGTCGAGCACATAGGTAACGCCCACAAGACCAGAACCGAGCTGCGAGGCAAGACGGATGCGCTGGGCCTCGCCGCCCGAAAGCGTTGACATGGAGCGCCCCAGAGAAAGGTACTCAAGCCCCACATTGCGCATGAATGAAAGACGGTGGGTCAGCTCCTTCATGAGCGGTTCGGCAATAACCACATGCCGCCCTGTAAACTCCCGCTTTTCCAGCCATTCCAGCGCGCGTTCCACTGAGAGATTGCAAAACTGTGCGATATTGAGGTCATCCACGCGCACTGACAGGGCATTGGTGTTGAGCCGTGCGCCGTGGCAGTCGGGGCAGTCCATGGTTTGCCGAAAACGCGCCAGAGCCTCGCGCCACGCATCGCCGTATTGCATGCCGCTTTCAAGCAGGGGTATAACGCCGGGCCAGCGTTTTTCGCTCACGCCCACCTGCCCCTGCGTGCGCAGGGCATCAGAAAAATGCTCGCTCTGATAATCGCCGCCAGCCCCAAGGGCCACGCTGCCGCCCATCCAGTTGCGGCGCAGGCCCAACGAAGCGCGCGCGGGGCGGCCCTGCTCGTCCTCGCCATAAAACAGGGCAGAAAGGGCATCTTCCGTAAACTGCTCAAGCGGCGTGGAAAGCTGAAACTTGAAGCGCTTGCCCAAAGCCTTGAGGGCCTCCTCGTAGCGACTGAACATCTTGTCCGTGGCCCAGGGCAGCAGCGCGCCCGTGTTCAGCGAAAGGCCCATGTTGGGCGCGATGAGGCGCGGCTCAAAATAATCCACCCCGCCAAGGCCCACACAACGCGGGCAGGCCCCCTGCGGCCCGTTGAACGAAAAAAGCTGCGGGCTGGGCGCTGGCAGAGAAATGCGGCAGTGCGCGCATACCGATGTGGTGGAATGCACGGTGTCGGCCTCCTGCCCGGCGGCGGCTTTGTCCGGCTCGTGCAGCACAAGGCGGCCCTCGCCGTAGCGCAGGGCCAGCTCCACCGAGTCGGCCAAGCGCCCGCGAATGCCCTCCTTGTTCACCAGGCGGTCAACCACCAGGTCAATGGAGTGCTTCTTGTTCTTGTCCAGCGCTGGCACGTCGTCCAGCGTATAAAATTCGCCGTTCACGCGCACTCGGGCAAAGCCCTCGGCCTTGAGCTTCTTAAACTTGTCCTGATGCGTGCCTTTTTGCAGCTCTACCAGCGGGGCCATGACCATAAACTTGGTGCCCTGCGGCAGGGCCATGATGTCGGCAATAATTTCGTCTGCGGCGCGGGCCTCGATGGGCCGCCCGCACTGCGGGCAGTACATGCGGCCAAGACGCGCAAAAAAAACGCGCAAAAAGTCGTAAATTTCCGTTACCGTTCCCACTGTGGAACGCGGGTTGCGCGAAACACTCTGCTGTTCAAGCGATATGGCGGGCGAGAGGCCCTCGATCTTTTCCACATCGGGCTTGTCCATCTGGGGCAAAAACTGGCGGGCGTAAGCAGAAAGCGATTCCACATAGCGGCGCTGCCCCTCGGCATACACAATGTCAAAGGCGAGCGTTGATTTGCCAGAGCCAGAAGGCCCGCAAATCACCACCAGCTCGTCGCGGGGTATGTCCAGACTGATGTTTTTGAGATTGTGCTGGCGGGCCTTTTCGATGTGGATGCAATGCTTGCTTGTGTTCATGAAAGCATATGTAAGCGGCCCAAGGGGCATTGGCAAGGGCCGCTGCTGCGTATTTTTTGCGGCCATTGAAGGCACGGGATGCCGTGGCGCGGATGCGGCAACGCCTTGCACACTCCAGCTCGCACTGATGGCAAGTCTTTGCATGGACAAGCGTTGCCGAAAGCGGTATAAATTTTTTTACAGCTAACCTGTTCTTTGCAACCCTCTGTCTTGCGGGAGGATGTATGCCGCGCCATATACAGATTTTTTTATTGTTTGCCCTGTTGCTTGCCTCACTGCCCTGCCCCTCCGGGGCCGCTGAAAGCGACGTGACCGCACGCAGCATTTTTGCTCTGCTGCCCGAAAGTATTTTTGAAAACACGCCCGAGGGCCTCAGCCATCAGGACAAACAAAAACTGCTTACGGACGGACATTCGGAATTTTGGGAAGTGGCTGGCGAAACCGAAGACGTGATGGTTTTTGCCTCGCTGCCTTTCAGGGATACCGCCGTGGCCCTGCGCCTGCTGCGCCACAGCACCGACGGCTCTGTGCTGGCCGCTTTTGGCACGCTGGGCGGCTCGGTGTGCACCCTTGAACTGTGGCGAATAGACGCCACGGGGCGCGCGGTGCCCACAGACACGCCACAAGAGCCCGACATAACCGCCTTCTTTGCCCCTGGCCGCAAAATGCCGCCCGATGTGCAGGCCACGGTCATGATCTGCCTGGGCCTTGGCGGGCTTAAGGCCCAGCCGCTCTTTTGGACAAGCACGGGAATGGCCCATGTACCGGTGGACAACGATGTGAGCTTTCAGTGGAACGGCAAAAGCTTTGAAAAGCTGGTACAGCCTCATACAGATTAGCCGCTGTACATAAAAATTAAGGGTTGGGGTCCCGAAAGGGAAAAGCCCGTTGCAGCAGAAGTGTATTCTGCTGCAACGGGCTTTGTTTTTGTACAAAAACCGTGTGTGGAGGCAATGGCTAATTTGTTATTTTCTTTCCTTACGGCGTCAGAAAGCAAAAGAATAAGTTAGCTCCGCCTGCCCGCAAGGCTGAACAGTACCAGCGCTCCCATGATAACCGCCCCGCCAACAAAGGTGGAGGCCTCGGGCAGCCCGCCCCGCACCGCAAAATCGAGCAGCATGGACAAAAATGGCGTAAGAAACATGTAGTTGGTCACAAGGCTGGTGCGCGGAGTTACGGCAAGGGCCCGTGCCCAGCACAAATAGGCCACGGCACTGGGGAAAATACCGAGAAACAGCAGCAGCCACAGGGCATGGGCGGGCGCTGCCCGCAGTTCGACCACCGTTTGCGGCAGGCAATAGAGCAAAAACAGCGTGCCCGCAAAAAAGCTCCATGCCGCTATCTGCACCGAGCTGTAATGCCGCGATAGCGTGCGCTGCACAATGTTGTACAAGCTGATCAGAACCGCTGCCACCAGCACCCAGCCCATACCCGGCGCAAGCATAAAGCCGCTGCCGCCGCCATTCATCAGCACCACACCACAAAAGGCCAGGGCCAGGGCCAGCCAGCGCAATACGGGCAGCCGCTCGCCAAAAAACATGCGGGCCAGCGCCGCCGTCAGAATGGGGGCTGTTGAAATGACAATACAGTTGGTGGTGGGGTTGAGGCTGATGGAGCCCTCATTGAACGCCAGCAAGTAGAGCGTAAAACCACTCAGACCAGAGGCGGCAATCAGGGGCAGATGCCGTACGGCGGGCACAAACAGGCTGCCCCGCCCCTTGCCCATGACCGGCAAAATAACAAGAAATGCCAGCGACGCCACAGCGCAGCGCACAAGCCCCAGGGGGCCGGGGGTAAAAAATTCCAGCGCTACCTTGGTGTACACATAGGCTGTAGACCACAAAACCACAGTCGCAAAGGCATAGACCTGACAGACCAGGGCGGGGTTGTTCATGACTATTCGGCGGCGGAATAGTTACACGGTGCAAAAGCCAGATGTATCGCCCGCAAACGCCGCGCGGGCGGCCCGGGCTTTTGTGGCCCGATATGGGCCAATTCGGGCTGTCGCTATTTTTCCAACCACTCCCCAAGACGGGTTTCAAGGGTTGCTGCATCGTAACGGGGGGTGGCATACATGCCTGCGGCCTCGCGCTGCCGGGCTGCCTCTGCCAGAATAATGGCCGAGGCAACAGACACATTGAAGCTCTGAATCATGCCGTACATGGGAATGTACACTTCGCCATCGGCGGCAGCCAGCAGTTCCGGCTCCACGCCGCTGTGCTCGTTGCCCATGATAACAGCCGTGGGACGGGTGAAATCCCAGTCGCGCATGGGGCGCGCTTTTTCGGTAAACGAGGTGGCAAGCACCTGCATGCCCTGACCGCGCAGCTCTGCCATCATTTCTTCGCTGGTTTTGTGGCGCACAGTTTCTACCCATTTGCGGGCCGAGGCAGATGTTTTGCGCCCAAGAGCGGGAAATGCCGTGTTGGTGTAATACAGGTGCACGCGGCTGACGCCGAACGCATCGCACGAACGGTAGATGGCCGAAACATTGTGCGGATCGTGAATATTGGCAAGCACCAGCGTAAGGTCTGGCTGGCGGTGGCTCAGCACTTCAAGAAAACGGGCCTTGCGCCGCGCCGTGGGTTCTTTTGGCATGGAAAATTCCTTAACCTTGTAATTGATTGCTGCCTTGGTGTGGCAGAAAATGGCCTTTCAGGCAAGTGCGGCCCCCTGCGGGGCATGGACTGCCAGCACGCCTTGGGTTATGATGAGAGCGTCAGTTCTGGCCAATTTTTCTTATTGACCTGCAATCCATTCACTTTTTCCAGGAGCAACATGACTGTATTCCGTTTTGCCATCATTACACTGAGCGCCTTTCTGCTCGCCCCATCTGCGGCCCTTGCCGCTGCCGACCATCTTTCTGTTCCCGGTACCCTCTCCGCCTGGTGGATCATCCCCTTCGGGGGCATGCTGCTTTCCATCGCCATAATGCCGCTTACGGCCCACGTTTTCTGGGAACACCACCGGGGCAAGATCTCCATATTCTGGGCGCTGGCCTTTCTGGTTCCCTGCCTGGCGGTCTACGGCCCCGGCGTGACCTTTTATGAATTTTGCCACAGCATTCTGCTGGATTATATACCGTTTTTGGTACTGCTGTTTGCACTGTACACCGTTGCCGGGGGCGTGCGCCTCAAGGGATCGCTGGTGGGTACACCGCCTGTGAATCTGGGTATTCTGGCACTGGGCACAGTGCTGGCAAGCTGGATGGGCACAACGGGTGCTGCCATGCTGCTGGTGCGGCCCATGCTGCGCGCCAACGCGCACCGCAAATACCGTGTGCATTCTGTGGTATTTTTCATTTTTCTGGTGGCCAACATTGGCGGCTCACTTTCGCCCCTGGGCGACCCGCCACTTTTTTTGGGTTTTTTGAAGGGCGTGGACTTTTTTTGGACCACATCGCACCTTTTTCTCAAAACTCTGTGCCTGTCCGTGGCCCTGCTGGCGCTGTACTTTATTATTGATACGGTGCTCTATAATAAGGAAGGCCGCCCCGTGCCGCCCGCGCCCGCAAGCCCTGCCACTAATGCAGACAGCGCCGGGCAGAGCATGCAGCCACAGGAAAAACTTGGCCTCGACGGCAAGATCAACCTGCTATTTCTGCTGGGCGTAGTACTTGCGGTGCTGCTCTCTGGCCTGTATCCGCTGGGAACAGTGGCAAACATCGGCGGCGTGCCCCTTGAGGCGCAAAACGTGCTGCGCGATGCGGCCCTGCTGGTTCTGGCCTGGCTTTCGTTGCGGCATACCAGCCGCAAATGCCGTGAACTCAACGGTTTTACGTGGGGGCCCATTGAAGAAGTGGCCCAGCTGTTCTTTGGCATATTTGTGAGCATGATTCCGGCCATGGCCATTCTCAAGGCGGGTACGTCTGGCGCGCTGGCTCCCTTGGTGGAACTGGTTTCGCGCGACGGGCAGCCGGTCAATGCCATGTACTTTTGGCTTACGGGCATTCTCTCAAGCTTTTTGGACAATGCCCCCACCTACATGGTTTTTTTCAACACAGCCGGTGGCGATGCGCAAAACCTCATGCACCACATGCCCGAAACACTGGCGGCCATCTCGGCCGGGGCGGTATTTATGGGCGCATGCAGCTACATTGGCAACGCGCCAAACTTTATGGTGCGCGCCATTGCTGAAGATCAAGGCGTGCGCATGCCCGGATTTTTTGGCTATATTCTTTGGTCTGTGTGCATTCTTGTGCCGCTGTTTGCCCTGCTTACCTGGGCTTTCTTTGTGTAGGCGCACGTACCTGGCAACCGACTGACATACAGCAACGAAAAAGGCGGGACTTGGCCCGCCTTTTTACGTTAATCACAGATCACACCTGTGTTTGAGGGTTTTAGTTGCAGGCGGTCTGTTAGATGAATTCGTCGATGCGGCCAGCGCGCACCTTGGAGAGCAGGCGCTTGGCCGCGCCCAGTTCAACGGTGGTCATTTTTCCCATTTTCTCGGTCAGCAGCTGTTCGCCCATCATGCGCGTGTAGGGCGTGGCGTAATGCAGCAAAAACTCCTGGAACGATGCGGCAGAGTTGGGGCCGCACTGGTTTTTCATGCCGCATTCGCGCACCATGGCCAAAAAGTCGTCGCCACGACGGCCCAAACGCGGGCAGGCCGCGCAAAAAGACGGCAGGTGGCGGGCTTCTTCAAGCAGAAAGCGCACCACTTCGTCCACATGGCAGTCTTCGCCAATGGGGAAGGGAACCTTCTGGTCGGCATCGTCAATCCAGTTGCCGTAGGGATTGGCCACACTGCCCGTGAGCAGTTGTGAACCGCCCGCGCTACAGGCATCGCGCCATAGGCCCGCAGGCTCCTTGGTGGTCAAAATGATGCCAGCGTAGGGAACAGCCAGACGCGCAATGGCCACGCAGCGCAGGTATTCTGAATCGCTCACGGGATAGGGCGTCTGCATGTTGCTGCCCGGTGCGCAACGCATGCGGTGCAAACTCAGGGTGCGGCAGCCCGCATTGTAGGCACGCAGCAAGTGCGCCTGATGGTGCACCACGCCCAGCAGATCATACTGCCACGGGCCAAGGCCCAGCATCAGGCCGCTGCCCACATCTGGTACACCTGCCTGAAAGGCCACATCTGCCGCGTTGAGGCGTGCGTAATAATCACTCTTGGGGCCAGAAATGTGGGCCGCGCGATAGCTGGCCTCGTGGTAGGTGTCCTGATATATGAGCATTGTGCCCACATAGGAATCAAGCAGGGCCGCGTATTCGTGTGATTCAAGGGCGCCCACGTTGACGTTGACGCTGTGTACCTCGCCCACGCCGTCAAAGGCCGTGTACAGAATGCTGATGGCCTCGGCCAGATATTCAATGTCCGCATTGGGCAACTGCCCGCTCACAAGAAAAATGCGCTTGTGCCCCTGACGGATAAGCTTGAGGGCAGCCTGACGCATTTCAGGCGGGGTCATGTATTTGCGTTCAATGGCCTTGTTGCTCTTGCGGTTGGCGCAGTACAGACACTCGCTGCCGCAGTGGTTCGAGATGTGCAGCGGGGCAGAAAGCACGATGCGGTCGCCGTACACCTTCTGCTTTACTTCGTCGGCCACGGCCATGATGCGGCCAATGCCCACACCATCCTGCACACGCATAAGGGCCACGGTTTCATCCATCGAAAGCGGTTGCAGCTCAAGCGACTTGTTGAGTATGTCCCGCAGCTCGGCGTTGTCGGGCGCGGTATCCCTTTCCAGTGCTTTTTCAATGGCCTTGGGATCAAACCAACTTGGCTGTGCATGAGCAGACATGGGAACCTTCCTTGCAATATTATTCAAGTATTTCAGGCAGAAATGCCAACACAGCAAGCCTGCACATTATGTTATTTTGTTCACAAGTTGCACGTTATTTATTTCACATTTTCAAGTCAAGGTATCTACTCCTGCTTGATTGATTAATCAATGAACTTTTTTGACAACTTTTTGTCCATAAATTTTTAATAAATTTAGCATATTATTCAAATATAGTTGATTGAAGTCATCAAATACACACGGAAAAAAAGTTTTTTACTCCCTCTTTGTCAAGCATTCTACCCAACACTCTGCCCAGTTCTCTGGCGACACCCGGGCCGCGCTTGCACAGCAATTTGCACGGCGCTATATTGCCAAAGCGTTCTCGGCCACGGCAGATATTCACGGTAGCGTGCAAGAACTGCCGCGTACTTGCATTGCCGTAGACCAAATACGCAGACCAGAGCCGTCAGCAGCTTGAACCGTGGCTCATCAAATCTCGGTCAAGGCTCTGCCACCACAGCCAACACCCCCTGATTGCAAGGAAACCCCATGCCCACACTGCGCGTTGCCAAATACCTACTCCCCCTCGTGCTTTTTGCCTGTCTTGTGGCATTGTCTGCCACAGCCAGCGCCACCCCCAGCGCTGACCTCAACAAGCCCCAGCCCCCGCTGCGCGTGGCCCTGCTGCTTGAAACGCCCACGGGCGACAACGACTGGAACGACAGCCTGGTGGAAGGTCTGCGACAGGCCGAGCAGCAGCTTGACGTGCGCCCCACGGTTGTGGTTGCCCAACCAGGGCATGACGAGGCGGCACTGCAAGAGATGTTTCGCACGGCAGCGGGCAGCAATGATCTTGTGCTGGTGGCGTCCAGCGGCCTGCACGAAGTTTTGCGCAACAATGCCGCCAATTACCGCCGCACCATGTTTGGCTGCATCGATGCGGGCGTGCGCGCGCCCAACATCATGTCTGTGACCTTTGCCGACGAGCAGGCGGCCTACCTTGCAGGGGCCGCAGCAGCTATGGCTGCCCATCAGACAACCCTGCCCGGCATGCGCGGCAGCAAGATGATCGGCTGGATCACTGGCGAGGATTGCCCCGCCATGCGCTCGCTGCTGGGTGGCTTTACCGAAGGCGTGCGCGTGATCGACCCCGAAATACGCGTGGTGAATGTGGTTACCGGCTCGTTTGCCAATGCAGAGGCTGGCCGCACGGCCGCGCGCAACCTGCTTGATCAGGGTGCGGATGTGCTGGTGCTGGCCAGCGGCATGGGCAACGGCCCTGCCCTTCAGGAAGTGAAGACGCGCAATGCCTATGCCGTGGGCCTCAATACCAGCAAAGACGCCCAGCTGCCCGGCCACGTGATCACCTCTATTCTCAAGCATCCCAACAAGGCCGTGTTCGATATTGTGGCTGCTGCGGCTTCCGGCAAGTTTGCGGGCAAGGAGATTCTGGTGCGCGACCTGCAAAACGGCGGCGTGGATATCACCGACATGGCGGCATTTAAGGCTGCTGCGGGCAAAAACACGCCCCCGGACCTTGACCGCCGCCTGCGTGAACTGCGCGGCGAAATACTCAGCGGCGGCGTGCGCCTCAAGTCGCTGCGCGAACGCACGCTTTGCGATTGCCTATAAATTGGACGCCCAAGAATAATCAATTTTATTGCTGATAAACGTAAAAGAATCTACGGTTTCCCATCGGGTGGCCAGGCCAGCCCGTAAAGGCGTCCCCCCCCCCCACGCCCCAGACCATGGACAAATGCATGCAACCTGCGTGACCCCCAACCAGAGGCCACGCGCCAACCATAAGCTTGCGAGGATTATCCATGATTATTGGCGTCACCAAAGAGATCAAGGCCGATGAATACCGCGTGGGCATCACCCCGGCGGGTGTGAAGGCTTTAACCGATCACGGGCACAAGGTTCTGGTGGAAAGCGGTGCGGGGCTTGGCAGCCGCATAGGTGATGACGAATTCGCCAAGGCTGGCGCAAGCATGCTGCCGGTGGCAGATGTTTGGGCCAAGGCAGAAATGATCATGAAGGTCAAGGAGCCCCTGCCCAGCGAATACAAATATTTCCGTCCTGGTCTGCTGCTGTTTACCTATCTGCATCTGGCCGCCGACAAGGAACTTACCGACGCCCTGCTCAAGTCTGGCGTTGTGGGCCTTGCCTACGAAACCGTACAGCCGCAAGACCGCAGCCTGCCCCTGCTGGCCCCCATGTCTGAAGTGGCTGGCCGCATGGCCGTGCAGATGGGCTCGTATATTCTGACCAAACAGGCTGGCGGCGCTGGCATGCTGCTGGGCGGCGTGGCTGGCGTGCAGCGCGCCCGCGTTGCCATTGTGGGCGGCGGCACGGTAGGCACAGAAGCTGCCAAGATGGCCATGGGCCTTGGTGCCGAAGTGACCATTCTCGACAACAACCTGAACCGCTTGCGCTATCTGGGCGACATCTTTTCCTCGCGGGTGCAGACTCTTGCCTCCAACGAATACAACATTGCCGGGGCAGTCAAGGATTCCGATCTTGTCATAGGTTCTGTGCTCATTCCCGGTGCAATGGCGCCCAAGCTGGTGACAGAAGCCATGATCAAAACCATGCGCCCCGGCAGTGTGGTGGTTGACGTGGCCATCGACCAGGGTGGCTCATTTGAAACCACGGCTGGCAAGCCCACTACCCACCACGAGCCCACGTTTGAAAAGTACGGCGTCATCCATTACGCCGTTGCCAACATTCCCGGGGCCGTGCCGGTAACATCCACCTTCGCTCTGACCAACGCCACCCTGCCCTTTGCGGTGGAGCTGGCAGACAAAGGCTGGAAAAACGCTTGCCGCGACAATATAGCCCTTGAGCGCGGCCTCAATACGGTCAACGGCCAGTGCACCTTTGCCGGTGTGGCCGAAGCCTTTGGCCTGCCCTGCGTTTCTACGGCGCAGATTCTGCGCTAGCAGCGACTCTGCAAACTGATATGGCCCGTATCCGGCCCGAAGAAAATTCTTCTGGGTCTGATACGGGCCATTTTTATGGAGGCTGGTCAGCCTGACTGGCCGAATATATGGCTTGAATGACTGGCAGAGTTAGGGCTTTTTCAGGCCACTTGCATCATCCACCGGGGTTCCGTCTGCCCGCTGCGAAAAGCGCGGCACAGACATATGGCACGCGCCACGGCCCGTGCGGCGGGTAAAGTCCTGGTGGTAGGCTTCTGCCGCATAAAATGGTCCGGCGGGTTCAATCTGGGTGGCCACCTTGTAGCCCAGCTCTTTTAACCGGGCCACCAGCTTTTGCGCCACGGCCTTTTGCTCTGCATTTTCATAAAACACTGCCGAGCGGTACTGCTCGCCCCAGTCCGGCCCCTGCCTGTTCAACTGGGTGGGGTCGTGGATTTCAAAAAAGCGCCGCAAAATCTGCTCATACGAAACGCGGGCCGGGTCAAAGCGCACCAGCACGGCCTCCGCATGGCCGGTATCTCCCCGGCAAACGTCCTCGTAACTGGGGTTGACCGTATGCCCGCCCGTGTAGCCAGATACTGCCTCGCACACACCAGCAATTTTCTGAAAGGTGTCTTCTACCCCCCAAAAGCAGCCGCCCGCCACAATGGCCGTGGCCGTGCAGCCGCCACTTGCCGGGGCTGGCTTGCCATTGACCGGGCTGGCTGTCGGGCTAGTAGCAAGCCCAGCGGCAGAAGCCACGGTGGCAGAATTTTTTTCTGCCAGTCGGGCCAGTGCGGCCTTTTCTTCATCGCTGCCCGCCGGGGCAAATTTCATGGAAAGCGAATTGACGCAGTGGCGCGTGTTACGCTCCGTAAAACCCTCGCCCTCAAAAACATGGCCCAAATGCCCGCCGCAGTGGGCGCAGGTGATCTCTACCCTGCGGCCATCGGCATCGGGCACACGGCGCACAGCGCCCGCCACTTCCTTGTCAAAGCTGGGCCAGCCGCAGCCGGATTCAAACTTGTCTTCGGAATGATAGAGCGGCATGCCGCACTGACGGCAGATGTAGGTTCCTGCCGCGTGATTATCAAGATATTCGCCAGTGTATGGCGCTTCTGTAGCCTTGCGCAGCAGCACTTCAGCCTCCAGGGCCGAGAGCGGCGGCATGGGATAAGTCTTTTGCATCAGAACCTCCTGACCAGCTGCCAGTGCCCCGCCCGCCAGGGGCGACAGGCAAATACCCAGCAACAGCAATGGGGTGCAAACAAGGAGAAAAAATGTCCGTGCTATCTTGTGCATGTGCTCCTCCCGGCGCAGCGGTGGGTCATGGTTGAACATAAGCACCGGACCGGAACATGTCGAGGGCAAGGCGCTGCACAAAGTTATCGTACAGCCGCAACGGCTTGCTGCTGCAAACAAAAAGCGCCCACCCCCAAAGGGACAGGCGCAAAATATTGGCATTGTAAACCAGCAGCTATTCCTCAAAGCCATCCGGCCTGCGTGAATGCCAGGCCCAGGCAGAGGCGATGATGCTGTCGATATCCGCGCGCGCAGTCCAGCCCAGCACGTCATTGGCACGTTGGGCCGAGGCCACGAGCCGCGCCGGGTCGCCGGGGCGGCGCGCACCGATGGAAACCGCAATCTCGCGCCCGGTAACGCGCTGGGCGGCCTCAACCATTTGCCGCACAGAAAAGCCCGTGCCGTTGCCAAGGTTGCACACTTCGCTTGCACCACCAGCCCGCAAATAATCAACGGCGCGCATGTGGGCATCTGCCAGCTCCACCACATCCAGATAATCACGAATGCACGTGCCGTCGGGCGTTGGGTAGTCATCGCCAAAAATGGTAATGTGCGGTCTTTTGCCCAGAGGAACCTGAAGAATAATGGGAATCAGATGGCTTTCCGGCCTGTGGTCTTCGCCAATTTCGCCCTGCGCCCAAGCTCCGGCCACGTTGAAATAGCGCAGAATCACAGAGCGTATGCCGTGCGCCGCGCCCACCCAATGCATCATGCGCTCCATGGCAAGCTTGCTTTCGCCATAGGGATTGGTGGGCCGCAAGGGTGCGGTTTCGGGGATGGGCACGGCATCTGGCTCGCCGTACACCGAGGCGGTGGACGAAAAAACTATCTTGTCCACACCATGCCGCACCATGCCCTCAAGCAGCACCATCATGCCGTGGATATTGTTCTGAAAATATCTGAGCGGCTGCTCCATGCTCTCGCCCACCAGCGAGCAGGCGGCAAAGTGCAGCACAGCCTCGATGGGCTGCTCTGTAAACACCGCATCAAGCAGTGCGGGATCGCGCATGTCGCCAGAGTACAGACGCACGCCCTGCGGCACCGAGGCCCGATGGCCGGTAAGAAAATTGTCGAGCACCACCGGTGTTTCGCCGCGCTCCAGCAGGGCACGCACATTGTGCGAACCAATATACCCAGCACCACCGCAAACCAGAACAGCCATATTTGCTCCGCTCCTTCATTTGCCGCAATTTTGCGGATGGCAATTCTGCACTTGTCGAAATATTTTGGCAAGAGGATAGAAAAGGCCCGCCTCTGGCCCCCATGCAGCTTGTCATGCGGGCCGTTGCGGGCCTTTGACGAGTGCGGCAAAACCCGCACCGCGCTTACAACTGCTTGAGCACGTCCTCGGCAAACGAGGCCACGGCTTCAGGATCATTGGAGGCGTCACCTTCCATCTTGAGCCCGTCTGCAATGATGACCGCCCCAAGTTCCTTGGCGCGCTCTTCAATGGCGGGCACAGCGCCGCAAAAGTGTTCGTATTCCTGATCGCCAGAGGCAAAGGCCGCCACCTTGCGTCCCGAGAGCTTCATGCGGTCAAATTCTTCAAACAGGGACAAAAAGTCGTCCTGCATTTCCAGGTCTTCCATGCCCCAGGCCGAGCAGCCAAACAACACTGCGTCATAGCCTTCTGCCAGATTCTCTGCCGAGGCATCGGCCGCATTAAGCAGCGTAACCTCATGCCCGCCAGCTGCAATCAGTTCTTCAAGCTTCTGGGCGATGCTTTCTGTATTGCCGGTGCTGGAGCCGAAAACGATAAGTACCTTGCTCATGATATTCTCCTTGCCTGCGCTTTAGTTTAAAAATGAAATTCATTTTCTAAATGGATAGGGCTGATCAATCCGGCTGTCAAGGCAAACCATTGTGCCCGACATTTTTTGTCAAATTTCCTAACCCGTCACCGTAAATTTTTTCGTGCCGATTGGCGGGCAATGCCCCGCGCAAGTCCACATCAGCACCAGCCACACAAAACTTCTGTGACCAACACCACAAAAAATAAAAAAGAATAAAAAATTTCCTGTCCTGTTGTCAGCAACCCACAGCCTGAAGACGTAAAAAAGCTCCGTTGTGAAACGGAGCTTTTTTACGGTCAAACTTCCGCAATGCGGATTAGTCGTCGCTTGATTCCTCGTTCAGCATGGCCTCCTGGCCGTCCTCCGGTGTTGCAGCCTCACGCGCACGGGGGGCTGGCATTGTCCATTCACCGGGCATGGGCGCGATCAGCTCGGCCTTTTCGCCAAGATATGGGTTAAAATACCCGTAGCGCAGCCAGGGACAGAGCTTTTTAAGACGCTTCATAAACGAGGTAAGCCCCATGCTGGGTGAAAGCTCCAGCTTTTCTTGCCCCTCACCGCCGCTCATGAGCCTGAAATACCATTCAGGATCAATATTGAGGTTACGCCACTGGATCATGCTCACGCCGTTTTCGCCCACCAGATGGGCCAGAGCGTCGAACTCTTCTTCCGTATCAGTAACACCCGGAAATACCAGCAAGTTGAGCGAAACCCATACGCCACGGCTGCGCGCCTCGCGTATGGAAGCACGCACGTCATCAAACGAATAGCCAGAGGGCCTATAGTAGCGGTTGTACAGCTCTGCCCGTGCGCTATTAAGGCTCACGCGCATGCTGGTGAGGCCCGCCTCTGCAAGGCGTATGACGGCATCGGTGCGCGAGGCGTTGGTATTACAATTCACTGTGCCGGGGCCCTCGCCCGCGCGGAACTGCCGCACACTTTCGACCAGCAGGTCGGGGTTCATGAGCGGGTCGCCCTCACAGCCCTGCCCAAATGAATAGATGGGGGTGCGTGTTTCGCGCCCCGAGTGAACGCGCATGACCTCGACAATCTCCTCGGGGCTCGGCGTAAAGGCAAGGCGGCACTGGGGCGTGGACTGAATGGGCGAATCCTTTTCCTGTGCCGAGATACAGCCGATGCAGCTGGCATTGCACGACCGCGACGAAGGCAACGAAGCTTCAAAGCGGCCAAGGGCAAAGTTGCGCCCCGCAGGGCAATCGTAGCGCGCCACACAGTTATCCATAATATGCCGGATAAGCCTGTTTTTGGGATAATCGCGCAGCAGACCACGGGCCCCCTGTTCGATGCGGCCTCGCGGGATATTGCTGAATATTTGCCGGGGCTCGGTATCTACCCGGCGGGCGCAGATATAAAAACGCCCTCTGGCGTAGCCCACGGCCCCATAGGCAAACAGAGGCAAAAGCGGCGCATTTTCGTCGCTCTCGTAGGCGGGATGAGCCGAAATGGTGTAGCCGGGGGCAGCAAAGGCCGCCACAGCAAGCGGGGCCTCGCCTTCTGGCGGCGTAATCAGCCCGGTTTCCGGGTCAAGGCCCACGGCCTTGCGGCCAGGCAGCAAAAAAAATTCGCTCTCTTCCGGCAGGGGAATCAGCTCGTCAGGACGCGGCAGCCCCCACTGGGCTCCCCTGCGGCAAACCATGAGCAGATCAGGATCATCATAAATATTGCCGCGCTCGTCTGCCATTACAAGATGCGGTTCAATGTGTTGCGCGGCCATAAAAGCTCCTTGCCCAAGAGGTGTTGAACGTATATAAAAACTGTCGGCCGGGCCTTCCCGGCCCGTATTTTTGGAGGCCTGCCATGTTTTCCATCATGCTTTTCATCTTTTTGTGCTTTTTCGGAATACTGGCTGTGCTGTACCACATGCTGCGCAGCCAGGAAAAACTTTGCAAATCACTGCACGAAGAACACGCCCAAATGCGCGTGATGCTGCGCTCGCTTGAATCGCGCCTTGACGACCTGGATGTGGCCGCCCCGGCAGCCGTTACTGGCAACGGTGCCACGCGCCTTGCCCCGCGCCCGGCGTCCCACGCTGCGGCCCAACCGGCAGAAGACCCCCTGCTGCACCTGAGCTTTGGCGACCCGGCACAGAGCGTCAGCCCCTCCACGCCCGGCGTAGACCCGGCGCTTGATCTGCATTTTGACCCCGCCGTGGGCATACCCTCGGCCCCCCACCGCAACGGCAGAAACTGATCGCAGCTGCCAGCACACGCTGCCAACCACACTCTGGCAGTCACTTGGCTGCCACTAATCAGCTATTTCTGCCCGGTCAGTCCAAATTCTCCTCTGGCCGCAGCCAGATAGGCCTCGCTCAAACCCGTAGCGCCCAGTTCTTCTGCCCAGTGCAGATAGGGCAACCGCAGGTATTCCTTGCGCACGGCCCCTGCCTTGCTGCGACGGCGCGCAACAATGTGCGGATCGCGGGCCAGCAGATCGCGCACGGCGTTGCTGAAGGCCTCGGCACGGTGTACTGCCCTGTGCGCATTGTCAATGCATTCCAGAGCTGCCCTGCCCATGCGCTCTGCCTCGTCCGGGTGCTCCAGCAGGTGGCGCACCTGCGCAACAGCCTCATCTGCGGCTTGTTCCACCGAAGCGCACGCGCCAGAATCGCACGTATCTGCCGCATAGCAGCGCAGATGCTCACCCTCTGTAAAAAGATCGCCAAGCCCGTGGCCTATGCGCGGCGTTACCAGGCAACTGCCGCAGCCCATGGCCTCAAAAACCCTGAAATTCAGATCGCCGTGTTCGCAGTGGTTCAGCACCACCCGCGCGCGGGCATAGAGTTGGCGGTACGGGCCTGTGACCACCTGCAAGCCCGGCAGCTGAGCGCCCACCCTGTCGAGAAAGGCGGCACGCATGGGCAGATTGGCGTTGACCGTGCCCACAAAAACGCAGTCCATGTCTTTTGCAATGCCGGGTTCCGGGCAATCATAGGGCCAGGCAAAGGCCGGTGACCACCACACCCTTTCTGCTGGCAGATACGCACCCGCAAAGCGGCTTTTGTGATCGCGCAGCGAAACAAGACACGCATCATATGCCTGCGCGTAATACGGCTGCCACGAATGGATGTGAGAATCCACACTGTAGAATACGGTAAGACAGGGAAAATCCTCTACGCCCAGCACAAAGGGCGCGCGGCTTTTATCGGCCACCACCACCACGTCTGGCTCAAAACCGGCAATACGCACCAGATCATGCCAGCCAAAAACAGCCGCATGCTCAAAATTGTGCCGGGCCACTGCATCCCAGCCGCAGGAAGAAAGGGCGTCGCTGAAAAAAGGACTGCCTATCCACAATAGCCGCTGCATGCGCCCCCGCCATAGGTAATGAAGTTCAGCGCTAACCGCGCCCAAATGCTTGGCATCCCATGCACGGCGGTTGCCATCAGGCCCGATTTGCAATAGGTTCAAAACCTAGCCTCGACGCCCCAAGGCGTCAAGACGCGAGAATGTACATGCCGTTCAAATCCAGCCGACTTCGCCTGATACTGCGCATTTTACTGGCGCTTTTGCTAACCCTGTCGGCAATGTCGGCAGGGGTCTTCTGGCTGTTGCAGCGCAATCCGCAGGCGCTGGCCGAACATTATATTGAACAGATCGCCGCCAGCACTGGCCTGAGCATCACGGTTGAATCGGTCAACGTGGCGCTTTTGCCCCTGCCCTCACTGGCTGTCAGCAATGCCAGCGTGACGGGCAAGGGGCTGAGCTTTACCGTTGCCTACGCCACGCTGCGGCCGGACTTTCTGGCCCTGTTGCGCGGCGAGCTGCTGCCCCGCAACATCACGCTGCTGCGCCCGCAGTTTCAGGGGCAGGTGCCAGTTGCTTTGGCAAACTCGCTGTTGATTCCCGCAGCCACAGAAACACCTCCCCTTGCGGCATCAGAAAATCAGCCCTCTCCTGCGCCCAGGTCTTCTGCTGGTGATACTTCCCTGCAAGCCTGGATTGCCCAGCTGGTCTCAGGTTCTGGCACGCAGACCTCGTTGTTGCCGGGGCGTTTTCGGCTGGCAATTTCGCAGGGCGAGGTAAACCTGTCCGGATCAGACCAAACCAGCCTCACCGCCACGGGTTTGCAGTGTGATATTGAAACTGAAGAAACCACGCGCCTTCAGGGCAACCTGTTTTGCGCCACAGCCGTATTGCAGCCAGAGGGCCAGCCCGCATCCCGACTTGATAATCTGACCATCGCGGGCAAAACCAACCTCTCTGCGCCCCTTTCCAGCACGCCCCAGCTTGTGGCCAAGGGCACGCTGCAACTGCCCATCTGGCTTGCCCGTCTCAATTTTTCTGTGGGCCTCAAGGCCGATGAACGTGGCTGGAGCCTCGCCAACGATCTGGAAGCCGAATTGCGCAAGGACGAAGTGCTGCTGCCCGCCCATATCACCGGCACGGTGGGCGGGAGCAAGGGCAACAGCGAAACTGTCAGCCTTGAAAACCTGCGCCTGCTGCTTGGCCCCGACGACGTGAGCGTGAACGGCACGCTGCACATGGGCGGGCCAGACATGTTTCTGGTCGAAGGCCGCCTGCTGATAAAGAGGGCAAGCCTTACAGAATGGCTTGGCTTTGCCCGCAATCTCGCCCCTGGCCTGCAAGTGGCGCTGGACGAAGTGACCTTGGGCAGCCTTGATTTTTCGGTTGATGGCAAGGGGCTGCGCGTTCCTCACATTGACGTAACCGCCTCTGGCAGCCGTTTTCTTGGTTCCGGCGGTGTCGCCAACTGGGCCAAGCCAGAGCTGGTGCTTGACCTCAAGGCTGAAACGGTCAATCTGGGCCGCGCTATTCCTGAATCTGTGGGCATTCAACCCGCAGAACCCCGCTACGGCCACGGGCCGCTCACGCCCATGCCGGGCGCGCCTGTTGTGCCGGGCGAGGTGGGCCTTGATTACAACATCCGCCTTGGTGCCACGATCGTCAACTACGGCCCCATTGTCATCAACGATGCTCTTGTGGTCATAAAACAGGGGCTGGTTGATCAGGTTACGCACTTTGAAGACACCCTGCTGATCGTGGACGGCACGCTCTATGGCGGCAGCGTCAAGGGCGACACCATTATGGGCGGCAGCCCCGACACGCCCTACGCCATACGCCTGCATATGCGGGATGTGAACGGCGAAAATCTGGCCAAGGCCCTGCCTGTCATGCCCGTGAGCGGCGGCAAGCTGCGCGGCGATGTGGACATCATGAGCCAGGGCCGTGAGCTTGACATGTTCTTGGGCAAGCTGCGCGGCACGGTTACTGTTCGGGCCGAAAAAGGCCAGTTGCGCCCCCCCAGCAATACCTCGTCCAAGGCGTCCTTGGGCGCTGTGGGCTTTAAAACGCTGGATGTGAGCCTCAAGGCCCGCACGGCGGCGTGGGATCAGGGCCGCCTGGGGCTTGAGGGCCAATGGAACGCCACCCTTGCCGATGAAGGCATCGACGCCGATGTTGCCCTCAACGGCAGGCTGTGGTTCAGCGGCGACGGCTCTGGCGGCGGCAACATGGACTTTCAGAATTTGCCTGGGACGCTCAAGGCAAACGTGAACGCAGAAAAATCTTTTCCGCCAGAGGGCTTGCAGGCGCAGATTTCAGGCAAGTTCAGCTGTCAGGCTGCGCGCAACCAGCTTTCTGTCAGCGAAGCGCACGCCAATATGCTGGGTGCGGATATTACGGGCTCTGCGCAGGTTGGCATGGGCAAGGATGGCTTGGGCTGGCAGGGCAAAATTTCTGCCCAGATACCCGATTCCACCAAAACCCTGCGTCTGCTTGGCGCGGTCAGCCCCAACGTGCCGCAACCGCTGCGCAGGGTTGAGCTTGATGCGGCTTTCAAGGGCGACACCGGATCGCTCTCGCTCACCGATTTCAACGCCAAGGTAGACCAGAGCACACTGTCGGGATCTGTGGCGCTTGACTGGCGCAAGGAGCTTGCGCTGCGCTTCAAGCTGAGCATGCCGCAGCTGGATTTGGACCGCTATATGGGCAACAAGGCTGGCGGATCGGGCGACAGCACAAAATCCAAAAAAACGCCAGAGGGCAACCCCTGGGATCTGCGGTTCATGAAGGCCTTTTCTGCCGAGGGCGAGGCTCACGTTGGGGTGCTTACCCTGTGGAAGCTGCATACTCAAGACCTGCGCCTCAAGATCAAGATGGACAATGGCAACCTGCGGTACGAGAGCCTTGGTGGCAAGTTTTACGGATCGCCTCTGGCCGCGCACGGCGAACTGCATTTCAACAAAGGCGTAAGCTTTGCCAATTCGCTTACCATCGACAACTTTGATCTGGCCGCCGCCAGCAAGGACAGGGGCGGCAGCTCGGCCCTTGGCGGGCAAACCACCATTCATTCTGAAATAGACGCCGACCTTACGGCATCGGGCCAGATACCCGCGCGCCTCAACGGCAAATGGCGTTTTAATGTGCGCAATGGCTTTTACCAGTCGCGCGACAAAGACGGCCAGCTCAAGGGAAAGCCCACGCGCTTTGACGCATCGGGCAGCTCGGGCACGGTTACGCACGGGCTTGCCAAAAGTGGTGATTTTTATCTCAAGGGGCAGGATATTACTGTGACCGGCGGCGGATGGGTTGACCTGAACAACGAAACCCTCGACTGCAATTTTACTGTTAACATGAAGAACCTGCCAGAATTTCCCCTGCGCATGTACGGCAGCCTCGACAACAGCAAAACATCCATAGGTGCTGGCAAGTTACTGCTCAATACCATTGGCGGGCTCACCATGGGCGTGGTGGATGTGCTGGGCAGCGTGGTAGAAGGAACATGGAAGCTTTTTAGGTAACCAGCCTAGACCAAACGCAACTAGCCGAGCATTCTTCTGTGCACCCGTTGACAGGGCCAGTTTTAGGGGATACTGTGCCAGTTGTGTTCTTTTTTGCACAAACTAACTCGGTTCCGGCAAGGAGAGTACCAGTGAACATCCTTATTTTTGGCCCCAACGGCAGCGGCAAAGGCACTCAGGGCGACCTGATCAAGCAGAAGTACAACCTCGCCCACATCGAATCCGGGGCCATCTTCCGTGAACACATCGGCGGCGGCACCGAGCTGGGCAAAAAGGCCAAGGCTTACATTGATCGCGGCGACCTCGTGCCCGATGACATCACCATTCCCATGGTGCTTGAAACCCTGAAGACCAAGGGTCAGCAGGGCTGGTTGCTCGACGGCTTCCCCCGCAACATGGTTCAGGCCCAGAAGCTGTGGGACGCCCTTCAGAAAGAAGGCATGCAGCTTGATTACGTTGTTGAAATTCTGCTGCCCCGCGAAGTGGCCAAAAACCGCATCATGGGCCGCCGCCTTTGCAAGAACAACAACAACCACCCCAACAACATCTTCATTGACGCCATCAAGCCCAATGGCGATGTTTGCCGCGTCTGTGGCGGTGAACTCTCCTGCCGCTCTGACGACCAGGACGAAGCCGCCATCGGCAAGCGCCATGACATTTATTACAATACCACCGACGGCACCCTGGCCGCCGCGTATTTCTACAAAGATCTGGCTGGCGCCGGCAAGACCAAGTACATCGAACTGAACGGCGAAGGCAGCATCGACTCCATCAAGGAAACCCTGCTTTCCAAGCTTGCCTAATCTTATTTTTTGCAGTTACAGCGTGTCACCCGAGCCAAGGGGGCCGTTGCATGTAAACATGCTGCAAACGGATATATGCAAGAGGCCCCGCCCAAAGCGGGGCCTCTTGCTATTCTGCTCAATACTATTTGTCTGCACAAAACACCCCATACGCTTTACAAATGGCATCTGTGACCTCCTCACAATACTATTAAAAATTTTACTAATGAAAACGTCACGTTAAATTTTTCATCACACTACAGCAATAATTTTGCAATATCTATTGACAATAGTTGTAAATCATTCATAAAGGCAAGAAACTTCACGACTGCTGTTTCAGCACACTCATTGTATTGCCATACCAACAACCACTTGTGTGCAGAAACAGAATTTCAATCCCATTTTGGGGTGCGCTACAGAACAACATCTGTCGCAAGCCTTAACAGTTCTTACCATTTTGCAGATACACGTTCCGTCACGCCTTATAATTGCTCCCCGGCTTTACCGGGGGGGCTTTAGTCTCAACTGCAAAGCCTGGTTCAACACAGCACCACGGATAATGAGACATGTCAGAAATAGTAAAACCACTGCTTTCACTCGCATTCCTGATACTGCTATTTCTTACGCCCATTCTCTTTATTCACGATTACGCTTCAGACACCACGTCAAATCTTTCAAGCAGCGCCATCACAAGACTCGCGGAAGTTAACACGCGCGCGGGCAACAACTTTTATCAGACCGTCCGCTCCACCATGATGGAAATGAACGGCATGACCAAATATCTGGCGCAGCAAAACTGCGGCACCAGCAAGGAAGAAGTGCTTGCCGTTGCCCCCCTGTTTTATGCGCACGGGGTACGGCGCTTCAGTATTGTTGATGTGTGGGGCAAGGGTTATGACGGCAGCGGCGCACTTGTTGATTTTAGCCAGAATACTTTTTTTCTGCTGGCCCGCGAAGGCAAAACCCACGTTGATACCGCAGGCAGAACCGCCAACCAGCGACTATTGATCGTGGCCAATCCCCTGGTTGTGCAGGGGACAATCAAGGCCGTTATTATCAGCGAGTTTCCCGCCGAAGGGCTGGAAACCAACATAGAAACATGGGCCTTTGGCAACAACACCTACAATATGGTGGTAAATGCCAAGGTTGAACCCATATTTCAGGCTCCCCCGACCGGCAAAGACATGGAAAGCCTTTTTCCATCCTTTGCCACAGAGGGGCTACCGCCAGCGGTAACAATCCGGCTGCAACAGGCGCTTGCAGATTCCCCGCAGGCTCCTCATTCTTTTTTTGACAGCAGCCTGGGCATGTTTGTTGCCATAAACCCCATAGAACGCTTTGGCTGGAGCATGATTTCGCTGGTTCCGCAGGGCGTGGGCAACGCGGCTGTTTCCAAGCAAACACTTATCACCAACGAGCTGGTGTGGCGTTTGGCCATACTGGCGGGCATAATCATTACCTTTGTGCTGCTGCTTGAACGCAATTCTTCACGCAAGCTACGCCGCCAGCAAGAGGACTACCGCACGATTATTGCCAGTATTTCCGGCGGGGTTTTAAAATTTTTCAGCCCTGACGGCACATTTTTTTTCATCAGCCCCAACTACAAAAAAATGCTCGGCTTTACGGATGCCGAATTTGAAAAAACCTACGGTAACAGCTTTGCAGCCACCATTTATGAGCAGGATCGCGAGGCCACGCTGTGTACCATGCGCAAGCAGATAAAAAATGACCAACCCATTGATGTGGAGTACAGAACCCGCGCCAAGTCTGGTGCATTGATATGGCTGTACCACAAAGGGGCCGAAGTTAAGATTGAACACGGGCATTCATACATTCAGAGCATTGTTTTTGACATTACCAACAACAAGGAAGCCGCGCTTTCCAAGCGCATATCTGACGAGCGTCACCAGTTTATTCTGGAACAGCACGACATCAACATTTTTGAGCAGAACCTTGTCAGCGGCTATTTTTCCTGTTCTCCCCAGTGGTTGCACACCTTTGGCTCTGTTTTCAACATACTTGAAACTGACACGGCCATTCCGCTGTTTCCAGACGACCGCGAGCGCCTGCTGGCATTCCAAAAAGAAGTACGACTTGCGCCCCACCAGCACAAGTGCACGGTAGAGGTGCGCCTGCGCGCAGCCGGGGGCCAATATCGCTGGTTCCGTGTTGAGGCATCAAGCATTGCCAATACGCAGGGCACGCCCATTTACGCCATCGGCATCATCACCGACATTGACCAGCAAAAGGCCCTGGAATTGCAACTGCGCACACAGGCTACCCGCGACAGCGGCACGGGCATGCGCAACAAGATGAGCACCGAAAAAGCGGTTTCGCAGTTTTTGGAAATGCACGAGTCGCCCCTGCCGCAAATGTACGCCATGTTCATGATTGATTTTGACAACTTCAAGGCCATCAATGACCGCTTTGGCCATGCCATGGGTGACAAGGCCATTTTTGACATGGCCCAGATTCTTCGCCGCAACTTCCGTGGTGTTGATATTGTGGGCCGAGTGGGCGGCGACGAATTCCTGGTTTTCTGTACCGAAAAAATGTCGCTGCTCTCCATTCGTGAGCGAGCGCTCACCCTTGTGGAACAGCTGCGTACAGAGTGCGGCGACCAACATTCGTGCCTTACCCTCACCGCCAGCGTAGGCGTGGCCTGCTGCCCCAAGGACGGCATCACCTATGCAGAGCTGTTCAACAAGGCAGACAAGGCCACCTATGCGGCAAAAAAAATGGGCCGCAACAGGTGCGTGTTTTACAAAGAGATGACCGAGAACGCCTTCACGGAAACGCCCGTGCAGTAGCATACAGTCGGGCACCACAGACGAAACAAGGCGGCTGTTCCGCAACAGCCGCCTTGTTTATTTATCATGCCTTGGCCGGGCCAGGCCCGCAGCACTATTTGCGCCGCAGGGCCTCCAGAATTTCTGCACCCAGGGCAATGGCGTGCGAAATGGCTCTTTCATTGTTCACACTGACCGCCACGGCGTAGCCTGTCTGCCGATCATAAAAATACGCCGTGCCAAAGCCGGGGAACGAGCCAAGCTTGCCGATCAGATCAATCTTGGGCTGGCTGAACAAAAACAGCGTGCAACCGTCAAGCTCGCTACCGAGATAGTGGTTCTTTTTTGACTCAACCGCTGCTTCCTTGCCGTCTGACAAAACCAACGGCCTCAGCGGCAGGGTTTCCAGAACATTGTTTTTTACAATCCGATCAAGGTTCACAAGGCGCACAACATCATCGGGCGTGGCCTCCAGATTACCCGTTCCCATGGCGATGGCAATGCTTGCGGCCAAGGGCAGCTGCATTTCGCCGTTGCTGCCGCTGTAACCGCTGACCAAACGGGGCACAACCGCACCGTCTACGCCCGCCATCAGCGTCTTCATGCCCAGCCTGTCCGCAATAATTTCGCGCACCTGTTCTGCATAGGTACGACCCGTAATCTTTTCTGCAATAACGGCAAGCATGAGAAAGCCAGTATTGCAATAACGCTGGCGCGTGCCAGGTTTGAAGATAGGGGGCTGCTTTGCCACCATGCCAATCAGGTCTTCTGGCGACCAGTAGCGGGCCAGATTCTGCTGCACTGCGGGCAGGGCGAGCATTTCGGGTATGCCCGATGTGTGTTCCAGCAGATTGCGCACAGTAATGGCCTTGCCATTGGGATAGGTGGGAAAAAACTGGCTTATGGGCGTATCATAGCTCAGCCTGCCCTCTTCGATAAGCCGATGAATGAGGGTGGCGGTAAACACCTTGGTGACAGAGCCAATTTTAAACAGCGACGCCGTAGTTACAGGGGTGGGATTTTCCAATGAGGCATTGCCAAAGGCAGCACTTATGGGGGCATCCTGCCCACGATGCAGCACGGCCACAGAAAGGCCCGGCACATCGGGATCGGCGGCCTGCTTGGTGGCCAGATTCACCACAATACTGCGCACGTTGTCGGCCTCGTGCGTTTTTTTGCCCGCACAGGCAGATAGCAACAGACACATGGCGCACAGCACAACAGCAAAGTGGGTGAGCCGAAGCGCAGGGATACAACGGATCGAAGTGGAACAGATTCGGATCATGCATTTTCCCCATGGTTGCGGTGCAGGCTGCGCAACAACTTACGCGCCTTTATGTGGTATATCTGCGAAGCTTAAGGCATGCCATGCAAGTTGGCAACGAACACAAACAGGCAGCAGAAAGCGCCCGGCATGCAACCATACCGGGCGCTACAAAACAGGGCACTATTCAAATAAGATTGGCACGCTACGCCCAGAGAATAAGGTCTGTTTCCAGCGGCGAAGCCTGTGCCACATGCACGGGCATGATGCGTACACCATACCTGTAATGCCCGCTGTATGTGGGAATATAGGTGGCAACATAGCGCATGCCGGTCTGACTCTTGTCACAACTGCGCGGCTCAAGCCGCAGTATTTCGGGCTTTTCGAGGAAGCTGCCGTTGGGCAGAGCCCTGCCGATGACAAGCTGCACCAGCACTTCATCGGCCTGCATGTCACCAAGTTGCACACGCAGCTGCACGCTTACGGGTTCACCGCAGGTCATGGTATTGCCTTCGATACCGCTGATGGCCAGCTCGTCCACCTTCAGCGTGCAGAACCGTGAAGGCAGGCTGTTTTGCCAACTGGCCAGCGCGTGGCAGGCCTCCCAGTTGTTTTCACGCAGCATGTTGCGCCGTTGCGCGGCCCGCAGGTAAAACTGGCGGATATAATCTGTCAGCATGCGGTTGCTGCTGTACATGGCCGTAAGGCTCTTGAGTGAACGCTTTGAAGTAGTTATCCATTCCTGCGGCAGGTCGGCCTCGTTGCGCTCGAAATACAGCGGAACCACAGCCGTCTCCAGCAGCGAATACAGGGCCTCGGCATCGGTATAGTCGTTCTGCTCGCTGCTGGGCAGCTCGTTAGAAACCACGGGGCCGATGGTCCAGCCGTTCTGGCGGTTATAGCCTTCGCACCACCAGCCGTCTGAAATGCTCAGATTGATGCCACCGTTGACAGGCAGCTTCATGCCGCTTGTGCCCGACGCCTCGTGCGGACGCCGGGGCGTATTGAGCCACACGTCGCAGCCCTGGGCCATAACGCGCGATACCGCCAGGCTGTAATTTTCGATAAAGAATATGCGGCCCAAAAAGCGCTCATCGCGGCACATGCGCAGCACTTCCTGAATCAGGTTGATGCCGGCCTCGTCGGCTGGGTGCGCCTTGCCCGAAAAAACCAGCACCACAGGCCGGGTGGGGTTGTTAAGAATCTTGGACAGCCTGTCGGGGTCTGCAAAAATGAGCGTGGCACGCTTGTAGGGAGCAAAGCGGCGTGCAAAGCCGATGATGAGCGTATCTGGCTTGAGCATGGATTCCATATGTCTGCGCTCGTCAGAAGGCAGGCTGTACTTCTGGATAAAATCGGGGATGCGGCGGCGCAGTTCATCGAGCAGGGCTTCTTTCTGGTGCATGCGGGCTGCCCAGTAAGCCTCGTCGGGGATCTGGTCCACCTTGTCCCACACGCCAGCGCCTGGCGGGGCCTGCATCCAGCCCGAGCCAAGATACTGGCGCAGCAGCTCGTTCATCCAGCTGCCCACATACGAGGGCACATGAATACCGTTGGTCACATGCCCGATGGGGGTTTCGGCCACGGGCAGGCTCTTCCACAGATTGTTCCACATATGGCGCGAAACAACGCCGTGCAGACGGCTTACGCCGTTGGCCCAGCACGAATGCCGCAGCGCCAGCACGGTCATTTCAAAGGCATTGCTGTTGCCGCCCTCGATTTGACCAAGCTGCACAAACTGCTGCCACGATATACCCAGATTGGCTGCAATACCGCCAAAATAGCGCTCCATAAGCTCCAGCGAAAAAGACTCGTTGCCAGCGGGCACGGGGGTGTGGGTGGTAAACACCGTATTGGAACGCACCCGCACCGTGGCCTCGGTATAATTCATGCCCATGCTCAGGCATTCCTGCATGCGCTCCATGGCCATAAAGGCCGAGTGTCCTTCATTCATGTGAAACACACTGGGCTTTATGCGCAGCGTGCGCAGCAGGCGCATGCCGCCCATACCCAGCAGCATTTCCTGCAACAGGCGCACCTCGCGGTTGGCCTCGTACAGCTTGTCGGTAATACGGCGGTCTTCGTCGGTATTACGGCGCGTGTCCGTATCCATGAGATACAGGGTTATACGGCCCACGGCCAACTTCCACACCCGCGCAAACAGCAGACGCCCCGGCAGCTCAAGCTGCACATAGACCGGCTGATTGTCGGCATCGTAGACCATCGAGATGGGCAGGAGGGCAAAGTTGTTTATGGGATACTGGGCCACCTGCCGTCCGTCGGCATCTATGTCCTGCCTGAAGTAGCCGTTTTTGTACAAAAGGCCCACGCCCACCAGGGGGATAGCCATGTCGGATGCCGACTTGAGGTGGTCGCCAGACAACACCCCCAGGCCGCCAGAATAGATGGGGATGGATTCATTCAAACCGTATTCGGTCGAAAAATAGGCAACGGGCGCGTCTGGCGTAACATCTGCGCTCAATGCGCGGATGGGCTCGGCCATGTAGGCATCAAACTTCTCGACCACCTCGCGGTAAAGGCCCATGTAGTCTTCGTTTTCCAGCAGATCCCTGAAGCGCTCGGGCGATGCCTGCTCGAGTATTTGCAGTGGGTTACGCCAGTTTTCCCACTGTGAGGGGCTCAGGGCCATAAACAGGGCCTTGGCTTTATCGTGCCAGCACCACCACACGTTGCGGGCAATGTCTCGCAGCCGCCCCAGTTCTTCGGGCACTTCTGCCACGGCCATGATTGGCCGTAAAAACGGTGTGGTGGAACACGAGGTAGAAAGCACACGCGCCAGGGCCACATGCCCGGCATCGCAGTTTATCCGGCTGGACGCCTTTTTGAGCGCCATGGTAAAGGCTGTGATGTAGTTTTCAAAAAAGAACTGCCACGATGTTTTTTCTGCCAGAGCACGGGCCTCGGCCCGCCACTGGGGCAGGTTGTCCACCGCGCAGGTAGCTGCCCGCATCAGGTGGTCGTGCAGCACCGTGGCGCTCTGCTCAAAATTCATGCCGCGCCGCAGCATGACGCACACGCCGTTTATCGAACTGCCGATCTCTTGCAGCTGCCCCTTGGCCCACATGCCAAAGCCGGAAAGATCTGTGGTGAGGGTGGGCACGGCCCAGGCGGCGCTTTCCTGCGGGGTGTATCCCCATGGTTCGTACCACGAGGGGAAGCAGCCCACATCGCAGGAAGACATGACTTCGTCATACTGCATGTTCAAAAAGCCGTCTTCGCCGTTGAGCATGGCGGGCACAAAGATAACCTTGATCTTGTTTTCCGGGCGGTTGTTGAGCCCCAGACGGCGGCAGGCCGTGATGATGGGGTCTTGCGGCGCGTTCCAGGCGAAGTGGGTGCAGATGAATGGCTGGCCGTTGTCGTCCGCGCCGGGTTCGCCCGAAACAGCAACGGGGTTCACCCCAGTATGGCCGCCCATCACAAGGCACAAGGCCAGAATGGAGGCATCCGTCCCCGCCAGGCTCTGCTCCATGCGGGCTAGAGCCTCAAGAAAGATGTCCACACCCTTGTTGTGCATTTCATACCGGCCAGAAATGGCAAAAATGCGCGTGTTAGCTGGCAGCTCGCAGCGCAAAAAACGGTTTGACGCCTCCACAATGCGCGCCCTGCGCGCCTCGGGCAGCGCACGCTCAACCGAATAATCGGGCACAACCCGCATATCAAGACCATTGGTGGTGATCACATCGGGCTGGCGGCCCAGCAGCACCGTAGATTCCTCGCCGGTGATTGGGCTTACTGTGGTAAAAACATCGGCCTCGCGCGCGCTGACCCCTTCAAGCGACCACTTGGCCGTTATGTTCAGGGCTGCGGCCTCGTTGGCGGGGTTGATGTTGCGCAGGTTGGAATAAATGTCGCGCCCGGTTCCGGCCATGGCCCGCCCAAGCATGGTGGCATGGGTGGTAAAAACAGTGCCCACGCCGGGCGCCAGTTTTTTGAGCGACAGCAGTCCCGCGCCGCACATCCATTCGTGGAACAGGGCCACGCTGCGCCCTTCCATGGGCTCCACCCGATTTTCGTGAATGGAGGCAATAACCGCACCGCAGGCCGTGGCAAACATGACGGGCTCAATGTAATCCCAGCCGCCAGAGAGCGAATCCACGCCATAGCCCTTCCACAAATCGTACAGCAATTGGTTGCTTGAATACCGCTTGGCAAAATCGACCAGAATCACCTTGGGCCTGCCGGGAATATTCCAGCGGCCCATACGGCACTTGAGATCCCTGGTGGCAAAAGCCATTTTAAGGGAATCCCACACGCTTTCGTCGGTTTCTTCAAAGCCGGGGTTTTCGTTAAGGGCAGGGCCAAGAAGAAAGTAATCTTCGCCAAACTGCTCCACAGCCTGCAATGCCTTGCTGCTGACCACAGAAAAAATGCCACCCACCTTGTTGCAGACTTCCCAGCTTACCTCAAACAGTGTGACTGTATTATTCTCAAAATTCATGGTTTCTCCTTATGGAAAGGCCATTCTTTCAGGCTGAAGCTCCCGTGCCAGAACTGAGAGTGCTGCGGCTTGTCCTGCGCGTCTTGACGGTCTTGCTGGTCAGCTCTGCGGCATCAAGGCGCAATTCAAAGTCGGCCAGTACATTCATATAGGTGATGTAGGCATCATACGGGCTGTCGAAAGGATTGGGCCTGTCCTGACGCGGGCCAGAAAACCACCGGGTGGACATGTAGCGGAAGTGGTCGGCAGTTTGTAGCCGCGCGTAATCGTGCAGCAGCATTTTCTGCCCGCAGGCGCGCACACGGGCGGCAAGGCTGTACAGGGCGTGGATGGCATCCTTTTGCATGTCGTTGCCAAGCCATGTGGTGAGGTCGTTTCCGTTGTCCTCCCACGACATGAACTGGGGCACGTCCACTTCTCCTGCGGGCTTGAGCTTAGCGGGCAGAGAGGCGGGCGTGGCAAAACAGAAACGGCTGTCGGCCAGCAGGGCTTCGGGCAGGGCTGACATAAAATCGAATATGCCGGAATCCGCCGTGTGGCGCAGGCCAAACATGTTTATATCATTAAAAATATTGATGACATCCCCACTGTTGCTCAAACTGTGGAGCCACGAGGCGTACTTGTCTGCTGTCAGGGGCCAACTGCTCCAGGCCCTGTCGCCAAAGCGCAGGCCCATGTCGTCTGAAAGCGCGGCATTGCGCAGCAAAAGCTGCATCTTGGGGGCAGAAACCGGGCGGTACACCCAGTTGGGACTGCGCCAGCCAAGCACATGGTCTGTCCCCTGAGCCAGGGCGGTCTTGAAGCCAAGCTGCTGCAAGGCCGCAGCCAGATCATTGTTGAAAACGCACTCGGTATGCATGAAGGCTGTGGGCTTTTTGCCAAAAAGGCTCTTGAGGCGCGCACTCTGCGTCTTGACCTGACGGTCAAATTCATCGCGCGAATACAAAAAGGCCAGCGAATGCGCAGAGGTTTCTGCCACAAATTCCACGCAGCCAGTGGCAGCCAGCGCGCAGAGACTTTCTGTCACTTCGGGGGCGTACTGCTCAAAGAGATCAAGAGCCGTGCCCGAAACGCACAGCGACACCACAAATGCGCCCTCAAACCGACGCACAAGTTTGAGCAGCATTTCGCAGGCAGGCAGGTAACACAGGCGCGCGGCGCGCAGCACAGCTTCGCAGTTGCGGTCGTCATCTTCGTAAACAGAGCTCTGTCCCATGTCGAAAACAGTGTAACGGCGCAGCTGATACGGCTCGTGGATGGTAAAGCACAGACATAGCGCAGGCATCAGTGACCTCCAAGGGCATCCCGGTAAATGGTCATCAACTGGGCGGCGGCATTCTCCCATCGAATGGACTTCATTTCTTCGCGGCAATTCTTCACCAGCTCGGCGGCAAGGCAGGGATAACGCAGCACGGCGCAAATTTTGTCGGCCATGTCGCGGGTATCCCAAAAATCGGCCTTGAGGGCGTGCTCCAGCACTTCTGATACTCCCGACTGACGCGAGAGCAAGACCGGCACATCGTACAGCATGGCCTCCAGCGGCGTAATACCAAAGGGTTCGGAAACAGAGGGCATGACATACAGATCGCTGAGGGCAAACATGCGGTCCACATCCTGCCCGCGCAAAAATCCGGCAAAATGAAAACGATTGCCAATGCGCAACTGCCCTGCCCTACGGATAAGCTCTGGCAGCATATCGCCACTGCCAGCCATAAAAAAGCGCACGTTGGGGATTTTTTGCAGCACCAGACGGGCCGCTTCCATAAAGTATTCCGGCCCTTTCTGAAATGTAACGCGGCCCAGAAACAGCACGCGCTTTTCGTGCCGGATGCGATGCGGCACAAGGTAGTGACGCTGGGCCTCGTGCCTGGCCACGGCATTGTGCACCACCACGACCTTTTCGGGCGCCACACCATATCGCTCGATAACGGTATTGCGGGTCAGACGGCTCACTGCCACCACCACATCGGCGGCGTTGAGCCCGGCGCGCTCGATGCCCGCCACCTGCTCGTTGATGTTTACGCCGCTGCGGTCGTATTCCGTGGCGTGGATGTGCGCCACCAGCGGTTTGCCCGTAAGCGCCCGGGCCATCATGCCCGCCGGATAGGTCATCCAGTCGTGCACATGGATAACGTCAAAACTTTCCTGCACGGCAATGGCAGCGGCCAGCCTGCTGTAGCGGTGCACTTCGGTCATGAGGTCTGGCCCGTAGCCGCCGTGCAGTTCAAATGTCACGGGTTCAGCACCCTGAACCACACGGGCCGGGCTGCCAGCCCGGTGCCCTACCAGTCGGTTTGTGACCGTGCACTGCGGCCCCTGCCTCAGATATTCAAGCGCCTCGGTGTAGCCCTGGGGCGTGAGGTAGGGAACCAACGGGCTTTCCACCGGCAGGCAGCGTATACTGCTGGCCCACAGGTTTTGCCCGGCAACAGCCATGCTCTCGGCAACCTGCGGGCTCACGGGCGTGCCCGATGCCCCGCGCATGCGCAAAAATCCATTCTGCCCGGCGCTGCCTTCCACACGGGGCAATACAAAAATTATTTCCGCACCTTTTTTTGCCAGAGCCTGCGTCATGCCAAAGCATGCCGTACCCAGCCCCCCGCTGATATGGGGCGGAAATTCCCAACCAAACATAAGCACGCGCATGACGAATACCTACCCCTCACTGCCAGGTGTGGCCGGTTCTACGATCATGGTTGCCCTGCACACGCCAGATGTGTCGCCAGATGGAGGATTGGCCAGACAGTGGGCAACCCCTTGCTCCCATTGGGCGTAAATCTCTGGTGCAGCCCTTTGCAGATTTTTGAGCATGCGCTGGCACTCTGCCACGCTCCATGCTTGAGCCGTGCAACCGCCGGGAGCGTATGGCGGCGAACCGTCAAATACTTCTGAAATGCTGCCAAGGCCCGCCTCGCACAAATGCTGGCAAAATAGCGGCCTTACCGTATCCAGCAGCCCCTGCACCGCACCGTTCAGATCCCAGGCTGTTTGCAGCAGGGCATCGGTATAGTGGCCCAACAGCCAGGGCCACACGGTTCCCTGATGGTAGGCCGCGTCGCGACTGTGCGAATTACCGCCGTAACGGCCCACATAGGCGGGGGCATCGGGCGCGAGGGTGCGCAGCCCGTAGGGAGTGAGCAATTTGTTGCGCACGCATTCCACCACCTGGGCGTGGCAATCGTCGGCAAGTACGGCGTGCGGCAGTGAAACGGCAAATATCTGGTTGGGGCGTACGCTGGGGTCGAGCTGACCATCGCGCCACACATCACCCAGGTGCCCGCCCTCGTCGTTTGTCCAAAAGCGGCGCAAAAACGCATCGCGCAGGGCCGCCCGCTGGCGCTCGCCCGTAAGCAGCGGCTCGCGGTAGGCGGCGGCCAGGCTGTCGGCAAAGGCAAGGGTGTTGTACCACAGGGCGTTGACCTCAACCGGGCAACCGTGACGGGGCGTAACAGGCTGGCCGTCCACCTGCGCGTCCATCCAGGTGAGCTGTGTGTGGGCATCGCCCGCGTGCATCAGGCCTTCGGCATCCACAAAAATGCCCATGCCCGGCCCACTCCGGTAGCCCTTGATGATGGATTTCAGCGCTTCCCAAGCATGCCCGTGGGCCCAGGCCAGACCATCGGGAACAGCCGTAAGCATCTGTTGCAGGGCAAAGGCGTACCACAGCGAGGCGTCTACCGAATTGTAGGCATGCTCGCCCGACTCTGAAAACATGTTGGGCACAAGGCCATTGCGGATATGCTGCCCCAGATCGGCCAGCACGCGCAGGCCAAATTCTTCACGCCCGGCGTGGAAGGTCAGCCCCGGCAGGCTGATGAGAGTATCGCGCCCCCAGGCCTCAAACCAGGGGTAACCAGCCAGCACGGCGGGCCGACCCTGCGGAGTTGTGGTGCAAAACTGCTCTCCGACCTGAGTGAGATGCCCGACCAGCCCCCTGCTTTCATGCTGGGCTGCGGTGCGCGAACGGCTCTCTGCCTCCCACTGGCGGTCAATATCATCGCAGGGTTCTGTGCCAGCGGCCACATAGACATACCCGCCCAGAGGCAAAGGCGGCAGGGCTATTTCGAGCGCGCCGGGCATAAACAGGTCTTCGCTGTCGTCAAACCCGCGTTCGCGCTCTTCAAAATAATCCACATCACGGTACCAGTCTGGCGCGGGATTAAAACTGACAGGCAAAGCCTCTGGCTGCTGTTCGTCTGCGCTCCCGCCTGCCACCACGCCCTGATCCAGAACAGATGAGGGTTCGGCCATGGCTGAAGCCTGAATGAAAATTGGAGGCAGACTTTCGTAGGGGTGTATGCCAAATCCGCCAATCACAGATTGCGTGTCGTGCCGCAGACTGGGGTTGGCCCGCGTGAGGGCATGGATATGGCGAAAAGCCAGCAAGGGCTTGATGCGCAGCACCAGATCAGGAGTACCCGCTGGCCCGCGCAGCTCATAGCGCAGCAAAACCCGGCTTGTATCCTGGCAAAGCAGAACCTCGCGGCTCAGGCTTACCTCGCCCACGCGGTACACACATTGGGGCCACTGATCCAGATAAAAGGCCTCAAGGTATTCATGCCCGTTGGGAAAGAGCGTGCCGGGGTGCTGACGGGTGGAAAAGAAAAATTCTCTGCCGCCACCGCACACCGATTCCTCAAGTGTAGAGAGCAATACGTGCCTGCCCTGCGGCGTGGTGACCGCAAGCAAGCCGTGGTATTTGCGTGTGTTGCAGCACAGAATACTGCTGCTTGAGCAGTCGCCCCGCCGGTTGGCGAGCAGCCACTCGCGGTGCAGAGCCCTGCGCGTGTTTTGGCAAGCTGCTTTGTCAAAGCTGAACCGCATACGGCCTCCTTGGCGCACGGGTTAAGCGCGACGGCGAAAGCTGCGTATTGGGGAATGTGGGCGCAACTGCCGCCATGCCGCCGGGCAAAAGCAACGGCGGGTAAACTGCGGCAATATATGTGGAAGGGCTACGGACTGAAGGGCACAGAGAGGAACTGAAACAGCCGGAACTCTGACCACAAAACCGCAACAGGAAGAAAACATTGGGCTAAACCCCTTTTCTACCTGTATTTACGATTCTATCGTACCCCATAAATTTTTGAATGTCGAGCCAGCTGCACTTTTGTTTTCACTCAACAGGCCAAAGTTTTGTTGGGCAATTTATGGTGAATGGGCTACTTGCAACAATCACAAAGGCAGTTGACAAACAGGCAACAGCCCGGCGACCACATTATTACAAATGCAATTTTTGTTTTAAAAACACGTAACACAGCAAATGCGTGCACAAAAAATTTCTTTTTATAATTTAACCACGCAGTCATACAGAGCGCCCGTCATGGCAAGCCCACGAGCCAGCAGCAAAGCACGGCCCTGCCGCACTGGGGGCTTTTTCTTTGTTCATTTTTAGGGTACGCTTGTTCGTTGCTCACAATATCAGCATACCTGACGGGGGTAGTTCATGAAAGCACTTGGTCGTTGGATCGGGGCTCTGGCCCTCACCCTGCTTGTGCCTGTTGCGGCGCTGGCTGGTGACATCAAGGTTGGCCTCATGTGTCCGCTTACGGGCAAATGGGCGTCCGAAGGTCTGGACATGAAAAACATTGTCACCTTGCTGGTTGACGATGTGAATGCCAAGGGTGGCATTAAGGGTAACAAGATTCAGCTTGTGGTCGAAGACGACGCAGGCGACCCGCGCACTGCCGCCCTGGCCGCGCAAAAGCTGGCTTCTGCCGGTGTTGTGGCTGTTATCGGAACCTACGGCTCTGCCGTGACCGAAGCCAGCCAGAGCATTCTGGACGAAGCGGAACTGGTGCAGATTGGCACCGGCTCTACCAGCGTGCGCCTGACGGAAAAGGGCTTGCAGCTCTTTTTCCGCACCTGCCCGCGCGATGACGCGCAGGGCAATTCTGCCGCCGAAGCCATCAAAAAGGGTGGCTACAAGGCTGTGGCCCTGCTGCACGACAACTCTTCTTACGCCAAGGGTCTGGCAGAAGAAACCAAGGCCGTGCTTGAAAAAGCCGGCACAAAAGTGGTGTTTTATGATGCTCTTACCCCCGGAGAGCGCGACTACACCGCCATTCTGACCAAGCTCAAGGCCGCCAACCCCGACCTGGTTTTCTTTACCGGTTACTATCCTGAAACCGGCATGCTGTTGCGGCAGAAAAGGGAAATGGGATGGAATGTGCCCATGATGGGCGGCGACGCAGCCAACCACCAGGATCTTGTAAAGATCGCCGGCAACGAGGCCGCCACGGGCTACTTCTTTATCAGCCCGCCGCTGCCCCAGGATATGGACACGCCTGAAGCCAAGGAATTTCTCAAGGCTTTCAAGGCCAAGTACAATACCGTGCCTGTTTCGGTGTGGGCCGTGCTTGCTGGCGATGCCTTCAAGGTTATTGCGGGCGCGCTTGAAGCTGGCAAGGACACGCCCAAGGCCATGGCTGCCTGGCTCAAGGAGCTCAAGGGCATGCCCGGTCTTTCTGGCAACCTTGGCTTTAACGCCAAGGGCGACCGCGTGGGTGAATTTTACCGCACCTACAAGGTTGACGCCACGGGCAACTTTGTTTTGCAGCCCAAGTAATACGGCGCGGCCAGTGGCCGCACCCGTGCTGCACAGATACACGTTTGTGGCAGTAGTGCCCCAACGAAAAGCGTAGCCCCTGCGGGCGCGTTCATTACGGC
>SAAX01000165.1 GCA_009929215.1 Deltaproteobacteria bacterium
CCACGGCTGCCGGATTACCGATGTGGACGGACGCGAATACATCGACTTTGTGCTTTCGTGGGGCCCCATGATTCTGGGCCACGACGAGCCCTCGGTGACTAGGGCCGTGTGCGAGGCCGCAGCGCGCGGCACAAGCTACGGCGCGCCCTGCCCCGCAGAAGTTACCCTGGCGGAAGAAGTGGTTGCCGCCATGCCCAGCCTTGAAATGGTGCGCATGGTCAACTCTGGCACAGAGGCCACCATGAGCGCCCTGCGCCTTGCCCGCGCCGCCACTGGCAGGGACAAGCTGCTCAAGTTCGTGGGCTGCTACCACGGCCACGCCGACCCCTTCCTGGCTGCCGCAGGTTCCGGCCTTGCCACATTTTCCATCCCCGGCACGCCCGGTGTGCCCGACGCCGTTGTGGCCGACACCCTTCTTGCGCCCTACAACGACCTAGAAGCGGTCAAGGCCATCTTTGAGCAGCACGGCGAAAGTATTGCCGCCATCATCGTGGAACCCATTGCCGCCAACATGGGCCTTGTGCTGCCCAAGCCCGGCTTTCTCGAAGGGCTGCGCGCCGTCACCCAGCAGTACGGCAGCCTGCTCATTTTTGACGAAGTCATCACCGGCTTCCGCGCAGCTTTTGGTGGCGCTCAGGCCCGTTATGGCATTGATCCCGACCTCACCACCTTTGGCAAGATCATTGGCGGCGGTCTGCCCGTGGGGGCCTTTGGCGGCAAGCGCAAATACATGGAACTGATCGCCCCCCGTGGCGGCGTGTATCAGGCTGGTACGCTTTCGGGCAATCCGCTGGCCATGGCCGCTGGCATCGCCACCATGCACTGCCTCAAGGCCGCCGACTACGCGGCGCTTGAAAAGCGCACCCACGCCTTTGCCATGGAACTGCGCGACATTCTGTCGGCCAAGGGTGTGCCCATTCAGATGCCCACCATCGCCTCCATGTTCTGCCCCTATTTCAGCGAACAGGAAGTGACCGACTTTGCCACTGCCAAGCTGTGCGACCAGAATATCTTTACCAGCTTCTACAAGCAGATGCGCAACCAGGGCATCTACCTTGCGCCTTCCGGCTACGAAACCGGCATGGTTTCCTTTGCCCACACCGAAGACGACTTCGGCAAGGCCCTGGACGCCGCCCGCAAGGTGAGCTTCTAAATTCCGCAAGCCAGAGGGGGCTGCGTGCTGGCCCCCTCTGGTGTTTTGCTGATACCTGTTCTCGGATTTTTGCCAGAGTTTCCGCCTCTGCGCCCTGTTTGCAGGATGCACCAGCCCCGCCCTTGCGCTCTGCGGCGAACCATTCAGCCGGAAGCCGGAGGCCCCTTGCCCAGCCCTCACCGCACCCACGCGCTTGCCTGTTA
This sequence comes from Deltaproteobacteria bacterium, assembly GCA_009929215.1. Lineage (GTDB taxonomy): Bacteria > Desulfobacterota > Desulfovibrionia > Desulfovibrionales > Desulfovibrionaceae > Desulfovibrio. The sequence goes on from SAAX01000165.1 coordinate 1,357, forward strand.
CGCGCTCAGCCAGTCGGCCCTGCCCCTGGCGCAGCGTCTGGCAACCTGCCTTGCTGCCAGCCCGTGGAACCTGCCGAGGCAGCCCCTGCAACACATGCCAGAGAACAGCCCCGCCGAAATTTCCCGCATACAAATATTTGCCCCTGCGCGCTTTTGCCCCGCCGAGGGCACGCCCTTTGACAAGATTGGCCCCCTGCTGGCCCAAACCTACCCCCGCTTTGCCGCCCATGCCTTTATTGGCGCAACAGGCATAGCGGTGCGGGCGCTGGCCCCCCTGCTG
>SAAX01000023.1 GCA_009929215.1 Deltaproteobacteria bacterium
TTGGCCTGTTCCTCGAAGTTCTGGAAACCAGAGTGATGCAGGGCATCCTCAACCGTTTCGTCCCAGTTCCACGTGGCGTAGATCACAGGCTTGTGGAAGGTGGAGCGGAAGCTCTGAAGTTCGGAACGGTAGAAGCCTTCCTTGGGCGTGTCGAGGTGCTCGCGGAACTGTTCGTGCCGACGCTGCAACTCGCCTTCGTACCATTCCTGAATATCCTGGGGTTCCTTGTACTTCTTGAGGATATGACCGTAGCCGGTCTTTTCCATCAGGTCGGCAAGGCGCTTGTGGTGCTGCGAGGCAAGCCATTTGCCAAGGTCGGCGGCAGTATGGCTTTCTGCTTCCACGGCGGCGATGTCGAACACGGTCTGGTAGTACGTATCGGGCACAACCGAGGCGGAAGTGATGCCAGCAATGGCAACCAGACCGCGCAGGATAATGCTGTTGGACACGCCCTGACCGCAGAAGCCCACCTTTTTGGCGTATTTCTGCCCGGTGAAGATGCTGACCAGAATGGCCCACACAACCGCCGGATCTTCTTCATCATAGATGTGCGACAGACGCGCGTTGTCGCGGTCGGTAGCCAGCACCATCTGGGTCATGTCGTTGGAGCCGATGGAGAAACCATCGAATTCCGTAATGAACTGCTTGGCCAGAATGGCGTTGGAAGGCAGCTCGGACATGAGGATGATCTTCAGGCCGTCCTGGCCGCTCTTCAGCTTGTGAACCTGCTCAAGGTAGCTGCGCATGGAGCGGGCTTCTTCCAGCGTGCGCACAAAGGGCAGCATCATGCGCAGGTTGGAGCCGCCGTACACGCCACGGGCCAGCTTGAAGGCTTCGATTTCCCAGTCGTGGATATTGCGCGAAACACCACGGTAGCCAAGCATGGGGTTGTCTTCCACATGTTCAAAGAGGCTGCCACCAAGCAGGTTGCGGTATTCGTTGCTCTTGAAGTCGGTGGTACGGTACGTGATGGGCTTGCCGTAAAAGGCCATGGCAAAGAGCGCAAGGTTCTGGGCCAGGGTCTGAACGTAGTGTTCCTTACCGGTACGGAAGCCACGCGCCTTGATCATGCCGCGAATCTTGTCCGTAAGGTTGCGCAGGTCGTCCATTTCCTTTTTCAGGCCAGAACGCAGGCTCACTTCTTCACGCAGGCGGTTGATATTATCAAGCAGCTTGGTGACAGCGGGCAGTTCGCGGATGCGGAGCACCTGCTCTTCAACGCAGGCTTCAATTTCAGCCGCACGCTTGCCGGCTTCGGGGTCAGACGGGTTCAGCAGTGCCAAAGCATCGTCGTAGCCCATGATGATGCGCACATGGTCGGCCAGATCGTTGGAGGTCTTGAGCACTTCAATACGGCGCGAGGCCATTTCGAGGTGCTGGTCAATCTTGTGATCAAGCTCGCGCATTTTGCGGTGCTGCAACAGCACGTCTTCTGCATTGAGGCTCTTGCTCGCTTCGGCAAAAGCTTCAACCTCGGCGGCAAGGCCGGTAACTTCGCCCACGTATTCACGCAGGTTGAAGTTGAACACAATAAGACCAGCGGCCATCTGCTCGCGCAGCACCTTGGAAAGGCGGTTTTCAAGCTCTTTCAGCTTGTTGTGAACCACGTTTTCCAGTTCGCCGCTGTCAAAAGCCTCCAGAGCCTGCGGGTGGATGCTGATGTTGCCCAGCATGAATTCCGCACGCAGCAGGCCCACCTCAAACTGCGCAAAATTGCGCAGCCGCGAGAGGAACAGCGCCTGACCCACGTCGGCCAGCACAAGGCCGACCTTGGTTTTGGTAGAGGGCAGTTTGGAAAGGTCCATTTCGCCGCCCACAAGGTGCAGGGGCAAAAGGCCGCGATATATCTTGCCGCGTGTACCGTCAACGGTCACTTCCGCGCCGTCGAGGGCACGCAGCACGTCAAGACGCTGAATACCGATAACCGCAGCAATACCAAGCTCGCGCGAGGTAATGGCCGCGTGGCTGGTGTCGCCGCCCACATCGGCCATGATGGCCGAGGCCACGCGCATACCAGGAACCATGTCCGGGTCGGTGCGTTCGGCTGCAAGCACGTCGCCCTTGGCGATCTTGTTCAGCTCAAGGGCCGAGCGCAAAAAGCGCACCGTGCCCTGACCAGCTCCGCGTGAAGCGCCATTGCCTTCAATCAGCACTTCAGCTTCGGCTGCGGCCTTGGCGTCCACCTCGCGGCGGCGCATAAAGATGGTGTGGGGGTGCAGCTCGAGGTCGTCGTTCCAGCGGGTTTCGGGCCGCGCCTGAACAAACCAGAGCTTGTCGTTGGCATCAATGCAGAATTCCGTATCCATGATGATGCCGCCGTAAGCCTTGCTTACCGCACGCACACCCTGGGCAACGCGTTCGGCCTGGCTGAGCGAAAGCGCCCAACGCAGAGCCTCAAGCTCGGAAACTTCAACCTCGCGGGTGCCGCCGCGTTCGTCATAGACGATCTTCATGTCTTTGCAGCCCATCTGACGGATGACAACTTCGCCACCGTCGTCGCGCTGGAAGACATAAAGCTTGTCGGGCGTAACCTTGCCGCCCACCACAGCCTCGCCGAGGCCATAGCTGGCGTCGATGCTGACCAGCTCGCGGCGGTCAGTACCACGGCAGCCCGTGGCGGTGTCGGCCGAGAAGGCCGTACCCGAAATGACAGGGTTGATCATCTGCATCATGCAGACAGAAAGCGAGGTGTGCTCGATGGCCCACTCAAGCTTGGCGGTTTCTGCAATGCTTTCGTCACCGGTTTCTTCGGCCTTGGCCAGCGCATCGAGGATGGCCTCGCGGCGGTAGGTCATGGAACGCAGATTGTAGGCAGACGAGCAGTCCCAGTGGTAGGCTTCCACAACCCTGTCTTCGCCCACCATGTTAAGGTAGGTGTCCTGAAGACCGGCAAAAGCCTTTTTGCGCGAATCTTCGCCAGCGGCAGAAGAACGCACGGCCACGGGGGTCATGTCGTCTTCATTTTCGCGGCAGATGGCGCGGTAAGCGCCACGCACGGCTTCGGCAACCTCGTGCGGCACTTCAACAGACAAAATGGCCGCCTGCACCATAACCGAGCGCTTGCGCAGCTGGTCGATGCCCTCTGGCGAGGTGGCAAAGCCCTCTACTATATTGTTGATAAAGGTGCGCAGCTTGGTGTGCGACTGCTCACCTTCCGCCAGCGCGGCCTGCTGGATCTGCTTGCCGAGCTGACGCACGAACTTCTGCAAGAAGTCCGGATCCTGGTTTATTTCGGGGTCGTTCCAGTCGATGCGCCCATATTCGCGGTCTACGACGCTGCGCACCACCCTGCCGTTGACCTTTGTTTCATCCAGCAGATGATGAAAGGCAATGGACGAGATAGCGCGGAAATGGGGCGCCTGAATGCCCTGAATCTGGCTGATCAGAGCAGTGTTGTAGTTCTTACCACCAACAAGCAACTCCGCTTCGGGACCAATCTGCACAATTTCGGCGCCGTCGAGCACCAATTTTTTCTGAACTGCCTCAGGCGCGTTGACCTTGGGTTTGTTCTGCGCAGGTTTGGCGGCGGGACTCTTAGACATGTCTTCCTCCGGTTTGGGAAACAGAAGCTTTACAACCTTGGAAATTGTATATCGCCATGAAGGAACTGTCCACAAATTCCAGCACAGTGCGTGCTAAATTAGCTGACGCGTGCTCCACAATAGGGACAGAAAGCGATGTTATCCATAGGAATGGGCTGGCCGCAGGCCTCATTGCCGCACACACGCGGCACCGGGCCCAGCTCGACAATAAGCTCACCTTCTCTGACCGAAACCATTTGCTTGCTTTCTTTGAAATCAGCGGTTTTGAGCACGCGCTTCACCATGCCATCCACAGGGGCCAAAACGGCTTTTTCCTGCTTCATGATGGACACGTTAAAGAGCTCCTCGCCCGCCTTGACCACATCGCCGGGGTGCACATACATGACCCACAAATCGCCATTGCTGGGCGCGGCCACATGCATCTTGTTGGCCGGATCAGCCATGAGCGTGCTTTTTGCGCTATTGCCCGAGGGCTGCCGAACCTGAACTTCGCAGCTCATGAATTCAGAGTCGAGCACATAGCGGCAAATGGAGATGCCCGCATCGTTGGGATTGGAAATGCTGAGCAGCAACAGGTGGTGGGGCTTGCCGCTGCTGTCGTTAAAGTACAGGTCCTGACCCACTTTCAGGCCTTCAAACCACACATGCAGGGGCAGGTTGTTGGGATCGCCAAACTTTGCCTTGAACTGAATGGTTTTGAGAGCATCAGCCGGGTGGTTGAGGTACAACACGAACTCTTCGTCGTTGGGCTTGCGCTTGAGTATTTCGGCGCAGGCCTTTTCTTCGGCAGCCAGATTGACCTCAACCAGAGATTCAAGCGGTGAATCTTCTGTGCGGGCAGCCATAGCGCTTTTCCAGTCAGAGCCAAAGGCGCTCTGATAGACCCAGTCGGCCGGAAAACCGAGCGGCAGCTTGCCAAACTTGCCTTGCAGCAGGTTGCGGAAAGCATCGTTGCAATCCTGATAGATGTTCAGGCGTGCGCGGCGCATTTCGTCGGTAAGTTCGCTTTCCGGCATGCGCGTAACCTGACCAAGCACCTCAAGAAGGTAACGCACTTCGTCTTCGCCACCCCGCTTCCACGCGCCGGTAACAGCCAAAAAGGCCGTGTTCCAGGTGATCTGCGAACCGGGAGTTACGTCGTGATAGCGCACAATCTGGCGCGTGCCTTCGAGGAACTTGAGCATGTAGGGCAACAGGTGGATGTAGCCCTGCTTCATGGCACCTTCCTGCGAGGATGAAGTGGCCCCGCCAGGCATGCCGTGACGCGTCACGTCATAGTCAATGCCCTGGAAGTACGGCGCGCAGTAGCGGTCGTAGTAGGGCATGATCTGCTTGCAAACAAAGTTTGCGTCGCGGATGGCGTTTTTATCGAGGCTGCACTTGAGGCCCAGCTCGTCTTCAATGTAGGCCATGGTAGAGAGCACATCGCCCTGACCGTAAGAGCGTACAGCAGAACCCAGACCCACGTCGATGATATGCGCGCCAGCCTTGGCGGCAGCACCGCACGAGGGCACAAACAGGCCGTCTGTGTAATGCCTGTGGTAGTGCAGCACAAGCTCAGGCCATGCTTTGCGCAGGGCCTTGACCAGCTCGTCCATAAAGCGCGGCGGGCAAACGCCGGCCATATCCTTGAGGCCCAGAATGATGTTGCGCGAGGCTTCCTTGGGGCTTGCACCCATAATGTCCCCCACCATGCGCATCATGGCCTCTGTAACGCCCAGATAGTGCGGTACGTCAAAGCCCTTGGCCCAAGACATGGAAATGGCTGGCTGGAAGATAATGTCCTTGCGGCTCATCACCACTTCGGCAATGGGGCGCATGTTTTCCACATGGTTCAAAAAGTCGAAACAACGCACAACCTGATAGTGGTCGCAGATCATCTCGCCAGTTTTGAGCATGAGGTTGCGCGGCTGCGGCGTGTAGCCAAGCACGTTGGTAGAGCGCACCAGCAGCTGCTTGAGGGTTTTGGGCGCAAAGCGGTTCCATTCCTGGGCTTCGGTGAAGGGGTACGTCATGTTGGCCAGCATGGCCACATGGAAGTGCGCACCACCACCGTTTTCAAGCGAGAAGAATCCCGCATTGTCAAGGTAGGGGCCCATCAGCCTGTCTTCGGCAAGGCGCAGCCTGTTGCCAGAGTTGGACTGCGTAAAGTCGCGCGTGGTGGTATCAGAGAAATGCACCAGGCCCGAATCGCGAATGTAATCAAGCGTGGCCATGCGGTCGCCCTGCGGGTACGGCGAGGGCTGACGGCGGGTGGCCGTGGTTATGGGCGGTAGCACCGGCTCAAAGGGGCCAAGACAGGGCGTGCTGCTTGAACGGTATTCGCCAAGCTGCACATAGGGGTTGAAGCCCTTAGCCGAAATTTCGGCCACCAGCTTGGCAAGGCGCTCGCCTTCTGGCGCAAGGTCGGTGTAGACCATGAGCTCAGGATGCGTGGCGATGAAGTTGGTATTGATGTCGCCCTGCTTGAACAGGGGGTGCTTGATCACCTGACGGAAGAAAGGAATGGTGGTTTTGATGCCGCCAATCACATATTCGCTCAAGGCGCGTTCGGTGATGCCCAGTACCTTTTCCCAGTCTGTGGCATACGAAATAAGCAGCGCGCCCGCCGAGTCGTAGTTGGCAGGAAACTCGTAACCGGCGCTGATATTGGAATCAAGGCGCACGCCAGGGCCGCCGGGCGACACATAGCGCGAAATGAGGCCAGAATTGGGAGCAAAGTTGTCCTGCGGGTTTTCGCAGTTAATGCGCACCTGCATGGCCCAGTAAGAAGGACGCTGGCTTTCCTCGCGGTAGCGCAGTTCCGCACCAAAGGCCACGGCAATCTGCTCTTCCACAAGGTCGATGCCGTAGCGGCATTCGGTAATGCCGTGCTCGACCTGCAAACGGGTATTTACTTCAATAAGATAGGGTGTTCCATCGGGGGTAACGAGGAATTCGACCGTAGCAAGCGAATGGTAGCCCACAGCACGCACCAGACGGCGCGAGTAATCCTTGAGCCTGTCGCGCAGGGTCTTGGTGAGGCCCGGCCAGGGTGAAGGCGTGATTTCAATGAGTTTCTGGTGGTTACGCTGCACGGTGCAATCGCGTTCGTCAAAGGCAAACACGTTGCCGTACATGTCGGCAATGACCTGAATTTCAATGTGGCGCACATCAGCCAGGAATTTTTCAACAAACAGGCGCGGGTTGCCAAACGAGGCCTGGGCCATGGTAGAAGCCTTGAAAAAGGCGTCTTCCAGATCGGCTTCGTTGTGAATGGCAAAAATGCCGCGTCCGCCGCCGCCACCCTCTGCCTTGAGCATGATGGGCAGCCCGATTTCATTGATGAGCTTGCGGGCGGTGGAAACATCCACGGCTCCATCAGAGCCGGGCACAACAGGAATGCCTAATTTGCGGGCCACTTCACGAGCCTGAACCTTGTTGCCCAACAGATTCATGGCCTCGGCGGTTGCGCCGATAAAGGTAATGCCCGCCTCTTTGCAGCGCTGCGGAAAGCGCGTGTCCTCGGAAGCAAACCCCCAGCCGGGGTGAATGCCGACTACGCCACGTTGTTTGGCCTTGTCGATGATGCGGTCAATATCCAGATACGCGCGGGGGTCTGAACCCAGCAGCATCAATTCCTGTGCCGTAGAGGCAGCAGGGGCCGTTTTGTCCACATCTGTCGCAGTCATTGCCGCCACCGCGTCAAAACGTTCGCGGATAGAGCGACAAATACGACGGGCCGGAATACCACGGTTAGCAACCAGTATAACCTTGCCCTTCAAATAATCCTGTACTTCCGAGAATGTCTTGTTGGCCATGCCTTTCAGCCCTTTTCAACCGGCGCATTTCTGCCTACGCGCCAGCGTTAGACGGCGAAAACACGCTTTCGTGCTTCGCATTGGGCGGCGATGCCCCCAAGCCTAACCTGCCAAAATGACTGTGATCCCCATCATTTTTGCGCAGGGCTCAGCCGGAGACTACCGCAAATGAATTCCTCAAGCCGTCCGTTGATGTTAAGACACAGGCCGCCTGACGTTCCTAAGCCCGCCAGCCAGCCGCGCACGATGCGGTCATCGTCACGCAGCTCCACGTTCTCGCCGCGCCAGAGCAAAAGAGCCTCCGCGCGTTTCCTCCACCCCTCAGGAAAAGAGTGGCAGCCAATATATGCTGAAAACATGCGCTTTACAAGGGTTTGCCACAGTGCTTCAGCCGTATAATGCACAATCGGGATCGATTTATGCAGATTTTCAAGGCAGGTTGCCTCAAGCGCGGCATCGGCACGCATCTGTTCTGCTGGCGGAGCCCAGCAAACATTTATGCCAATACCTGCCAGCAGTACCCCACCCCGCTCTTCAAGCAGAATGCCCGCCACCTTTTGCGGCTGGTTGCCAGCGCTGCACACCACAAGGTCGTTGGGCCATTTGAGGCGTACCTGCCAGCCATCCTGCGCCAGCGCCTCGGCCAGCAGCATGCCCACAGCGGGTGCTGCGGCCGTGCCGTCAAAGGGGGCAGCCAGTGGCAAGCGCAGGGCTGCATACAGGTTGCCCACGGGCGAATGCCATTGCCGCCGCAGTTGCCCGCGTCCGGCTGTCTGGCTGTAGACCTGCACGCTGTCCCACGGCTCAAGCAGGCCGCGTGCAGCAAGGTGCGCAGCCGTGTCGAGGCACGAGCCCACCTGCCCAAACCGCCAGATTTGTGGAACAAAATTTTTGCCATCGCCAGCGGTAGTGCTTCCCTCGGACTGGTGGCTGTGGCATACTATGGGCATGGAACTTTACCTCGTTGGCGGCGCTGTGCGCGACCTCTTGCTTGGGCGCAAGCCCACAGATCTTGATTTTGCCTTTGACGGAAGCATGGCCGATTTTCTGGCTGTACATCCCGAGGCGGTACGCGTTGGCAAAAGTGTGGATGTCTGCCTGTGGCACGGGCGCGAATGTATGCCCCTGCGCGGTGGAACCCTCGCGGCAGACTTTGAGGCGCGCGACCTTACTATCAACGCCCTTGCGCTTGACACTGCCGGGCGGCTGCACACGCACCCGCAAGCGCTGGAAGACCTGCGCAACAGCCTGTTGCGACCAGCATCCCCCACAGCCTTTGCCGACGACCCCACCAGAGTTTTCAGGCTGGCGCGCTTTGCCGCCCGCTGGCCCAGCTGGCGCATTGACCGTGAGGCCTTTGTGCAGATGCGTGCCATCACGGCCCAGCAGCTTGCCGCCCTGCCCGCAGAAAGGGTCGCGCGCGAAATGCTTAAGGCTCTGGCAGCGCCACGCCCTGCAAGGTTTTTTCGTGTACTGGCACAGGGGGGCTGCCTGCTGCCATGGTTTGAAGAACACGAATGCGCGCGGCATATTCCCGCTGGGCCACGGCAGTGGCACGCCAACAGCGTTTTTGGGCACTGCCTGCGGCTTATGGACGAACTGGCGGGTGATGCCCTGGCCGTGTGGATGGCCCTTTGCCACGACATCGGAAAAATTGGCACCGATCCTGCCCTGCTGCCGCACCACTACGGACACGAAGCGCGGGGCGTGCCGCATGCCCTTGCGCTGGCAAAACGCTTGCGGCTGCCAGCTGTCTACGCCAGGGCTGGCGCACTGGCTGCGGAAGAACACATGAAGGCGGGCATGTTTGCCACCCTGCGGGCGGGTACGCGGCGCGACCTGCTCTGGCGGGTGAACCAGCTTGGGCTTTCAAAGCCCTTCTGGAAGTTGGCCGATGCCGACAGTGGAACGCCCGTGAGCGAACTGGCCTACCCGTGCCTTGTGGCCATTACCGCTGTACGGCTGCCAGAAGAATGGCACAACCGGGGCGAGGAATCGGCCCGCAAGCTACGCGATATGCAGTGCGTGGCCCTTGCCGCCCTGCGCAAAAAACAGGCTGCCTGAGCGCCTCGATAGCGCACAGTCCACTTTTTGCTGTTCTTCAGCGGCTCTCAGGCCACAGCCTGAATGGCCGCATCCATAAATATCTGACTTACAGCATCCATCTGCTCACCGTGGTCAAGACCGCACAAATGGGCCATGCCGTGCGCCAGCAGGCGTAGCGCATGTTCTGCGGGCTCCTGCCCGTACAGCAAACATTCCCTGCGTAATGTGTCGAGTGAAAACAAAAGAGTGCCTGGGGCGTCGCAACCAGCGGGAAAAGAAAGCACATTGGTTGGACCGGTGCAGCCAAGGCACCGCCGATTTGCCACGCCTATGGCGGCATCATCCAGCAGGTGCAGCTCAACAGCAGGTGGAGAACAGGGAACCTGTGCCTCGCCGCAAGCCGCCAGCATGGCCGCAAGGGCCGCCACAAGCTCGCGTTTGTCGAGGGGCAACAACCATGCCGCAGCAGCGTAACGGCTAAAAATGCGCACAGATTCCTGTGGGTGAACCGATGGGCACAGCTGCATGGCCCTATGCCTGCCCCTTGCCCGATGGGTGCAAAATAACAGCAGAGGCCGCACCGGGCTTGGCGCTTGCGGGGCCACCCGGCAGTGATTTTATTGCAGATGCCTGTTCGTCTTCGGGGTTGCCTGAATCGTGCTTGTCCGCATCTGCATTTTTAGCCGCCATCTTGTCAGCCCCTGTTTTATCGGCACAAGGCTTGTCACCACAGGTTTTGCCCTGTGCCGCAGGCGTAAGCGCCGTGGCCCCTTGGGATTGTGCAGCGCCAGCTCCATTGCCGTTGCCGTTTTTGCCGTTGGTCTTGCCTTCGGCTTTGGCAGCGTCAATGCGGGCATCGGGGTAGGCGATGCGCTGGTGGAAAATGCCGGTGAGAATACGCAAAAAGTTTTCACTCAAGAAGTGCAGATCCTTGAAGGTCAGTTCTGATTCGTCAAGCTGCCCTTCTGAAAAGATGCCCTTGATGATGGTATCGATGTGCGACTTGATGCGTGCGGGCGTGGGGTCGCTGAGCGTACGGCTGGATGCCTCCACCGAGTCGGCCAGCATGAGAATGGCGGCTTCCTTGGTTTGCGGGCGCGGTCCCAGATAGCTGAAGTCTGATTCACGCGGCTTTTCGCCCTGGTTCAGGGCCTTTTGATAAAAGTAACGAATCAGCCGCGTGCCGTGGTGCTGGCTGATAATATCGGTAATATCCTGACCAAGCTTGTAGCGTTCGGCCAGTTCCGTGCCCTTTTTGACGTGCGAAAGCAGAATAAGTGCACTCATGGAGGGGGCCAGCTTGTCGTGCTTGTTGGGGCCGCCAAACTGGTTTTCAATAAAGTATTCGGGGTACGAAAGCTTGCCCACATCATGATACAGGGCCGCCACCTTGCACAGCAGGCTGTTTGCTCCAATGGCCTTGGCTCCGGCCTCAACCATGTTGGCGACCACCAGCGAATGGTGGTATGTGCCGGGCACAGTAACCATCAGCTCCTGCATGAGGGGCTGCTCGAGGCTCATGAGCTCCATAAGGCGGAAACGCGTGCTGTAGCCAAACGAAATTTCAAGTACTGGGCTTACGGCAAACAGCAGAATAAGCGAAAGCACACTGTTGATGAACACTGCCAATAGCTGCATGGGCATGACGCCCGGTGCACTGTGGGCCAGCAGGGTTGCGCCAAACCAGATAATGGACTGGCCGATGGTGAGCGGCACAATGCTCCACACCACGTCCTGACGGCTCTGTGCATTGGTAACAAGCCATGTGGCCAGCATGCCGCCGAGAAAATGCAGCAGAAATAGCGAAAACTGCGCCTGAAACATGAGCATGGTAAAGAACGACAGCAAAAGCGCCATGGTGCAGTAGCGCCGTGCGGCAAAAACCATGGCCACCAGCCCCACAGCCCCGGCCACGGGGTAGCCCACGGCCAGCGTGCTCATAAATGTGAGGCTGTCATTGCGCATGCCCAGCACATATACGGCCTTTGCCCCGACGCTAAAAAGCAGCAAAAGCAATGAGATAAGCAGCATATCCTTGCAACGCAAAGGCGTGCCGGGCTTGCCGCTTGGGGCAACAAAAAAACCGATGGAAAGCACCAGAGAGCACAAAAAGGCCCCGGCGGCGATATCCCAGCGCATGGGATCAGAGGCGGATTTGTAAAGCGTTTGCAGCTTGATCTGCTGTTCGCGACTTACCCGTTCGCCCTTGCGCAGCACAATTTCGCCCTTCTGTATCTGATAATACACGGGCTCAACCATGGACATGACAGCATTGCTGCGCTTTTGGGTCGATTCCCTGTTCAGGGTCAACGACGAGGGCATGGTTGCAGAAAGCAGAATATTGATGGCGCGCCGCGACTGCGGATTGAGCGTGGCAACCTGACGTATCTGGGCAGAAATCTCTGCAAGGTACGACTGCACATCGGGCAGGTTGGCCACTTCGGGCCGCAGCATTTCAGTGCTGGTGTCGAGATTGCGCACAATCACGCCAGAGCGATCCACCCGCGCAGAGCGAATATCCCCCACAAGTCCTTCGGCCATGTGGTCACGGATCTGGGGCAGCAGCACCTTGAGCAGATAGGTTTGCGCTTCTGGCTGGGCCAGTTCTGGCAGAATTTCATCGGCCACCGCAGGGGTCAGTTCTTCCACAAGACGGTGCACCGGCCCGTCGTTCCCCGTATGATAATCGGCGCCGTTATTAAGATTGCGCAGTATTTCGACAATACGGTTCTGAAAGGCCGTAAAAGGCTCAAGGCTCAGATCATACACAGGCGGCTGCAACAGCTGCACCTGTTTGCGGCGGGCCTTTGTGGCCTGTACGTCTTCAACCAGAATATCGCGGTCGGCAATTACGTCTGTTTCTGCCACCTGCCCCGCCACATATACGCGGGGTACGGCCTCAAAGTTGGCCCCTGCCAGCAAACCAATAAACAGCAGGGTAAGCACCAGAGCCGAGAGCCCCAGACCGCAGTGGTGTCGGGCTCGCAACATGTGGATAAGGGCCGGAATACTAGCTGGACGATCCGCTTTTTTCTGCATTATCATAGGCGTTTACAATAGCTCCCACCAAGGGGTGACGCACAACGTCAGCCTTGGAGAAGTGGTGCACAGCGATGGTTGGAACTTTGGCAAGAATGTTCAGGGCATGAATGAGGCCAGAGCGTGGGCGCTGCCCCCCCGGCTGCATGGGCAGGTCGATCTGGGTGGTGTCACCCGTTACGACCATGCGCGAGCCAAAACCCATGCGGGTAAGAAACATCTTCATCTGTTCCTGGGTGGTGTTTTGCGCTTCATCCAGAATAATAAAGGCGTCATTGAGGGTGCGCCCGCGCATGAAGGCCAGCGGTGCAACTTCAATGGAACCCACCTCAAGCATGGATGCCACCTTGGGCTGGGGCATCATGTCGTGCAGGGCGTCGTACAGTGGGCGAAGATAGGGATTGACCTTGTCGGCCAGATCGCCGGGCAAAAAGCCCAGGCGTTCGCCAGCCTCTACAGCCGGGCGCGTCAGCACAATGCGTTTGACCTTGTGCTGCTGAAACATGGAGAGCGCCATGGCCACTGCCAGGTACGTTTTGCCCGTACCAGCGGGGCCCACGGCAAATACAAGCTCGTTGCGCCGCAGCAGGTCTAGATAGGTGCGCTGGGCCACATTGCGGGCCGTAACCGTTTTGCGGGGCGTATTGACGAATACCGCATCTTTGAAAATTTTTTCAAGGTTCAGGCCGGGATCAGCCCGCAGCATGTCGTAGCTGCGGGTTACGTCCTGCTGGCTGAGCGAAGTGCCGCCGCGCAACAGTTCGTAGAGCTGCACAAACACGTTGCACAGCAGCTGACGCACGTTCAGGTCGGGGCTTTCGATAAGGATGCTGGCGCCACGGCTGCCTATGGAGGCCCCGCTGGCTGCGGCCAGCAGCTCAAGATGCGCATTGTGAGGGCCAAACAACAGGTTGGCTAAAGCGGGATCGTCGAATTCGACGGTCTCAAGCATGGAGGAATGTACTGCCATAGCCGCTCTCTAGCCTATTTCAGTGTGCCTGTCCATTACTGGAGTTCGGCAACCGGATATTTTTCATACCTGCGCACTGCGAAACCCCGGCAGGCAGGAAAATTTTGGCTGGCCTGAAATATGCATGATCACACTCAAATAAGCAAATAAGCCCGTCAAGGCACTCTGTTGCGGGCAAAAAATGCCGAGGAGTCACCATGAGCAGCGTATCTGGCATAAACACCTACACAAGTGGAATGTACCAGTGGCAAAACCAGAAGCTGAGTACGTCCACTTCTGGCAGCTCTTCCTCCAGTTCCAGCAGTTCGTCAAGTACGCTGAGCCAGATGCTCGGCGGCAACAGCATATCCAGCCAGCTATCGAGCATGGTAGAACTGACAAAGTACGCCATGGACGCCATGGGCCTTGAAAGCGACAGCCGCGTTACCTTCAGCCAGATCACCAAGTACCGCGAAAAGCTGAATACCGAGTTCAACACCGCCGTCAAGGAAGGCCTGGAAAAGCTTGGGGTTAGCGATCCTTCAAGTGTTACCTTCACTTTGGCCGAAGATGGCTCGCTTACTGCCACCAGCGCCAATGCCACAGATCAGGCCAATGTGCAGGGCTGGCTTAAAGGCAATGCCGCCATTGGCAAGGATTTGCGCACGGCCCTGACCACTGCGGGCATTAGCGGCAGCACTGCTGTTTCCATGACTGTTGACAGCAGCGGCAAGCTCATAGCCGCCAGCAGCACCGACAGCGCCAACAAGGCCACCATTCAGGCCGTGCTTGATAACTCAAAGCTTGGCGGCACGCTGAACACCGGCATGAAAAGCCTAGCTGTGAGCAGCGATGCAAAATTTACCCTCAAGGCAAACGAAGATGGCAGCATTAGCGTTGAAAGCAGCGATGCCGCCACCAAGGCCGCCGTGCAGAAGTTTTTTGACAGCAACCCTGCCCTGGTAAAGAAATTCGGTCAGATACAGGCACTTTCTGGTTTGGACGATGCCCGCAAATCCTTGCAGGTTTCGCCCTCTGACCTGCGCAAGCGCATTGAGGTGGAATCCATGGCCGCGTGGTGGGCGGGCTCTGGCAGCACCAGCAGTTCTTTTGGCAATTATTCCGATGGCAGCCTTTCCATGCTTTCTGGCCTGAATCTTAGCGTTTAGGCAATATTAGCCAATCACGCTGCCCTTTTCTCGCAAAAAAATCAGCGGAGCCCCGGTGTATTGCCGGAAGCTCCGCTGATTTTTTTTAGCTTGAGTCAGATGTCTGCTACAGCTTTTTGGCCAGCAGTTCGTTTACCAGAGCGGGGTTGGCCTTGCCTTTGGTGGCGCGCATGATCTGGCCCACAAAGAAGCTGATGAGCTTGGTTTTGCCGCCACGATAGGCTTCAACCTCTGCGGGGTTGGCGGCAATCACTTCGTCTACGGCGGCTTCAAGCGCCGAGGTGTCGGATATCTGCACCAGGCCTTTTTCCTTCACGTAGGCTTCAGGCATGACGCCAAGCTCAAAGATATCGCCAAAAATATCGTTGGCGATCTTGGCGCTGATGGTGCCGCCGTCAACCAGCCGCACCAGCTCGGCCAGAGCCTCTGGCTTCATGGCCCATGCGGTAGGGTCTGCGGCGTTGAGGCCACGGGTATTGCATTCGCGCAGCAATGGGCCAAGCACAAAGTTGGCAACCTTCTTGGGGTCGGCCTTGGCAGCGGCAGCTTCAAAAAAGTCGGCCAGTCCCCTGCTCTGCACCAGCACCTCGGCTTCTGCCTCGGGCAGACTGGCCATGCTCACAAAGCGGGCAAGGCGCTGCTGGGGCAGCTCTGGCATTTCGGAACGCCAGCGGGCCATTTCTTCATCTGTAATATCTATGGGCAGAATATCCGGGTCGGGGAAGTAGCGGTAATCGTGCGCTTCTTCCTTGCTGCGCATGGAGGCCGTGGTGTTTTTGACCGCATCGTACAGGCGGGTTTCCTGCACAACCTTGTCGCCGTCGTCCAGCACATCCTGCTGCCGCGCAATTTCGTATTCAATGGCGCGTTGCACATTGCGGAAAGAGTTGAGGTTTTTCAGCTCGGTGCGCGTACCAAAGGGTTCCGTGCCCACGGGGCGCAGCGAAACGTTGGCGTCGCATCTGAAGCTGCCCTCTTCCATGTTGCCGTCGCACACGCCAAGATAGGTCACAATGCTGTACAGGGCCTTGAGGTAGGCCACAGCCTCGGCGGCAGAGCGCATGTCCGGCTCGGAAACAATTTCGACCAATGGCGTGCCGGCACGGTTGAGGTCAACGTAGCTCAGGTTTTCGCCCTGAGCATGGATATTCTTGCCCGCGTCGTTTTCCATATGGATACGGGTAATGCCCACACGCTTGGTGCGGCCATCCACGTTTACTTCAAGGTGGCCGTGCTCGCAGATGGGCAGCTCAAACTGCGAAATCTGGTAGCCAGAGGGCAGGTCGGGATAAAAATAGTTTTTACGCGCAAAAATGGAACGCGTATTGATGGCGCAATTGGTGGCCAGGCCAACCAAGGTGGCAAAATGAACGGCCTGCCGATTGGGAACAGGCAGTGCGCCGGGCATGCCAGAGCACACTTCGCAGACATTGGCGTTGGCGGGCTGCCCAAAAGTTGTGGGGCAGGAACAGAACAGTTTGGAGGCCGTGGCAAGTTGCACATGCACTTCAAGGCCAATCACGGCTTCATAGGCGGCCATAGGTCAAATTACTCCTCGGCGGGGTTCAGCCCCGTAATCGCGCGGCAAAAGCGCCGCTCTGCGCATACGCGCTCGCAAGAGCATGTTCAGAAAGGTGAAACTGCCCCAATCAGACATCCGGCAGCCAAGGCTGCCACTTTAAACGCCGGTAGGTGCATGCGGGATGCTGGCGTCAAAATATTTGCCCACCCCGTACTCGCTTCTGCGGAAAAACCGCCGGGGGTCGGGGCCGATGATCTGCATTTCTCTGTTTTTGGCCTGCACATCAAGGGCAATACGCATTTCCTTGGTGCAGCCGGTCGAAAAGGTAGAATCCTTGCCCGACCACTGCGGCGGAACCTTGCGGCCAAGCAGTGCAAAACTTTCCTCAATGTCTTCAACGGTCTGAAAGCGCCACACATCGATAAAGCCGCTGCGCTGCACCTGTTCCCACATAAACATGAGGTCATCGCCGTCCATGCCTTCAATGAAGTGCTCGGCGGGGTTGATTATCAGGATATTATCCATTTTTTTGCGCAAATTGTCTATAAAGGCATGCACAAGTTCTGTTGCCGTGCCTGTTTCGCCGGGAATGCTGCCGATTATGCAGCTGTAAAACATGACTGTGCGCCCTTGCGCCCGGGCCTCGCGCATGCCAGCGATAATGGTGGCTGCCTGGGCGGCAATATTGCTTTCGCTGAACTTGTGGGCTTCTTTGGCATGGGGGCGCAGCTTGATGTGAAAGCCCTGGTCATCGTGCCAGTAGCAAACAACATCTCTGGTGTACTGGTGGCTGCTGCCCATGAGCACATCGGCCACGCGCCAGCCCTTGCCGAGAATAAGGTCGGCCTCTTTCCACGCGCGTGAAAAGGTTACAGAAACCCGGTACAGGTTAAGACGTTCACGCGTGCCGTCGCCTATGACCACAAGCCGATGCTCGCGCAGTTCACGCAGCAGCTCGTTTTTGCTCATGCGCGGCTCGTGCAGCACCGTGCCGCCGCCGATCAGCTGTCTGATGGAGGGGTCAATCTCCATGTCTTCCAGCGTGGGCGAGTAAAAGAAAAATCCCGATTTTACGGCAAAAATAACCTTGTGTCCCATGCGTATCAGGCTTTTGGCAACGGCCAGATCAAAAATAACGCCCCCGTCGGCATCGCACAAAAACAGTACCGTGCTGGATTTGCCCGCGCTGGCTTCAAAAAACGGGCGCAGGTGGGCACAAATTTCGCGCACCTTTTCCATAGATGCGCGCACTGTCTCGGAATCTGGCTGATTTTCTATCCAGGGCCGCGACATGGCCGAGAGGCACAACAGGCGCGAAAGCTCCACATAATCGAGCTTGCGCCGTACCAGTGCCATAGATTCGGCCATGGCGTCTGCGGGCATGGCTTCAAGATTGTCGCGCACAAAGGGTTCGCAAAGCATTTCGAGCTGGCGTTTGGTCGAAATGCGCCGCAGCTGCCGCCAGGGGTCGTCAAGCTGGTTGCCCTGGGCGAGCACAAGGTCTGTCATGCGCTTGACAAGGCGCGAAGGAATAAGCGTGTGCTGGGTGATATATTGTCTGAAGCGAAAACGGCAGAACTGCAAGATTCGTTTGCGCTTTTCGCCCTGCGGCATAAATGAGCGCACAAGCCGCATGATAATGCGCCACGATCTGTTATACTGGCGCTGCAATTCTTCAGGCGCTGTGGGCTGGCAGATCATTTTAAAAGTTTCGTCCGAGCACGGCAGGTACACCTGATCGCGCACGAGGTTTACCATAAAGGCCATCTGCTCCTGACTTGCAACAATATCTGGGTTCATACCGTAGGCAATATTATTGTCCATCAACAAGCTGTAAAGCCAGGCGTCAAACCGAATATTCTTGCCAAGTCGAAATTCGCGCACAGAATCAACAGGAATTGCGCTATTCATGCATTATCCCCAGGCTTACAGCAGTCAGAGCCTTGCAAAACAAAGCCGCGCGAGCGCAACCGCTCAAAAAATGTTGTTCCCTTGCCCAAAAAATGCACAGCGTCGGGCAGGCCCGCAACCGTCACGGTGTCGCCAAGCTCGAGCAGCTGCCCTTCCTGACCGTCAACGGTAAGAAAACAGTCGGTAGAGCCCTGCAAAATCTGAAAGCGGCACTCGGTATTGCCGGGAAACACCATGGGAGAAATACTGTTGAGGAAGGGACAGATGGGCGTGATGGCAATGGCTTCCATAGAAGGATGCAGCAAGGAGCCGCCCGCAGAAACACTGTAGCCAGAGCTGCCCACGGGGGTTGCCACTATGATGCCGTCGCCCCGCAGTGAGCCCAGGCGCTCGCCCGCAATATACACATCAAACAGCACAAGCCGCGAAAGCGAGCCACGGCTCAAAACCACATCGTTAACGGCGCAACCCTTGGCAATCTGTTTGCCCTTGCGGGTCAGCGACCAGCTCAAGGCCATACATGACCGCACTGGTTCTGCGCCGGTAAGGCATTCTTCGAGTTTTTCACGCCATTGTTCGGGCTGGGCGTCGGTCAAAAAGCCGATTCGTCCAAAGTTTATGCCCAGCACCGGCACTTTGCGGCCCGCCAGCCGCCGCGCCACGCCAAGCATGGTGCCATCGCCGCCAAGAACAACAACAAAATCAATTTGTTTTGCTGCATAAACTGGCGAATCAACCCCCGCACAAATAACCGCCGTTACGTCATGGCCCTTTTGGCGCAGCCACTGGGCGGCCTCGTCGGCAAGGGCGGCGGCCCTGTCGTGCCGTGCCTTGTAAACCAAAAGAATGTGTCGGCATGTTGCGTTTTGCATACCGCAGCAAGTTACGTTATCAAGACTCTTACCGCAAGCCTGAGGGCGCTTGTCAGTTGCGGGGCTTTGACTTAAGTAAATAGGCTTCCACGTCACGCTTCGGCAATTGTGAGCAGCATGCACGATACAGCCCTTGAAATTATTGAATGTCACGCCAACGACGGAGCGCGCCTGCGCGAGGAATTTTTTCTTTCGCAGGGCAGCAATCTGCGCCATGTGGCACTGCGGGCGGCGGCCTGCCTTGCGGCGGGCGGCAAGCTGCTGCTGTGCGGCAATGGCGCAAGCGCTGCGCTGGCCCAGCATCTGGCTGCCGAGTTTGTGAACAGGTTTGTCATGGACAGGCCCGCCCTGCCCGCTCTGGCGCTGTCGGCAGACGCCACATCGCTCACGGCCATTGGCGGCGACCTGGACTTTAGCCAGATATTTTCGCGTCAGGTAGAAGCCCTGGGGCGACCCGGCGATATGCTGCTGGCCATTACCGCCAGCGGCTACACCGCCAACATTACAGCCGCACTTGAGGCGGCAAGGCGCGGCGCGCTGCTTGCCGTTAGCCTGTGCAGCACAGAGAGCGATATGGCCAGCCACTGCGACATGGCAATCGAAGCCCCGCAGGCCGAGCCCGCTCTTGTACACGAGCTGCACCTTGCAGCCGGGCACATGTTTTGCCGGCTGACCGACTATTATCTTTTTGAAAATGCTGTCGCGCTGACCCCCTATCTGCAAGGCCGACACACAACCGAGGTTTGACCATGCCCATCTACGAGTATTCTTGCCAAAAATGCGGCCGGGATTTTGAAGAACTGGTATTTGACGAAACCCCGCCCCCTTGCCCGTATTGCGGCTCCAATGACACGCAAAAGCTCATGTCGTGCTGCGCCCGGCGCAAAAACGGCTCAGAAGGCGGCGAATATGCGGCTTCATCCGGCGGTGGCGGCGGCTGTGCTGGCTGTTCGGGTGGCAACTGCGCAAGCTGTGGGCATTAGGCGGTAGGCATGCGTAAATCTTTAGTTATAGCTACCCGTGGCAGCCAGTTGGCCCTGTGGCAGGCAGAGCACGTTAAAAGCCGCCTGCTGGCACTTGACCCCGAACTGCGCATTGACCTTTCCATCATCAAGACCAAGGGCGACATCATTCAGGATGTGCCGCTGGCAAAGGTGGGGGGCAAGGGCCTTTTTGTGAAGGAAATTGAAGAAGCCCTGCTTGAAGACCGCGCCGACCTTGCCGTGCACAGCATCAAGGATGTGCCCATGGAACTGCCCGAAGGGCTGATTCTGGGCTGTATTCCCAAGCGTGAGGCCCCTACAGACTGCATGCTTTCGTGCAATTATGCCGATCTGGCGGCCCTGCCGCAGGGTGCGTGCGTGGGCACAAGCAGCCTGCGCCGTCAGGCCCAGCTACTGGCCATGCGCCCCGACCTGCGCATTGAAAGCCTGCGCGGCAATGTGGATACGCGCCTGCGCAAACTGCACGACGGCGTGTACGATGCCATTATTCTTGCCTCGGCAGGCATGAACCGCCTTGGCCTCAGCGCGCCTTACATGCATGCCCTCGACCCGCAGACTTTTTTGCCCGCAGTGGGCCAAGGTGCCATTGGCATTGAATGCCGCGAGAACGACTACGAGCTCTTTACCCTGCTTGCCGAATTGGAAGACACCCCCACCCGCGTGTGTGTAGAAGCCGAACGCGGCTTTCTTGCGGGCCTTGAGGGCGGTTGTCAGGTTCCCATTGCTGGCCATGCCCGGCTTGAAAGTGACGAATCCTTTGTTCTTGAAGGTCTGGTGGCAGAGGTGGACGGCAGCCTGATTCTGCGCGAGGCGCAGCAGGGCCATACTTCTAAGGCCCGTCAGGTGGGGCTTGAACTTGCCGAAAAACTTCTTGCCAGAGGCGGCCGTGCCATTCTGGAAAAACTTTATCACCAATAACGATCCCTATGCCAACTATCGCTCCTTTGTCTGCATTGCGTCTGCACGCCACTATTGATCCTGCCCGTATTCCCTGGGATACGAGCAAGGACATTCCGCTGCCGCGCAACGGACGCCAGAATCCCTTTCAACCACGGGCCATGCAGGCACTTGATCTTGCCCTGCAAATCAAAAACCAGGGCTACAATGTCTACCTGTCTGGCGAGGCCGATCTTGGCCGCAGCCACATGCTGCTGAGCTATCTTGGCCCGCAGGCAAAAAAGCTGCCCACACCTAACGACTTGGTATATGTGCACAATTTTGCAGATCCTGACAGGCCACACCTTTTTGCCCTGCCCGCTGGCATGGGTAAAAAATTCAAGCAAAACCTTAAGGAACTTGTTGAGCACATACGTGTTGAGCTGCCCCGCCGTTTTGAGGCCAGCACCTTTGTAAAGCGCCGCGCAAAGCTGGTAGACAACTTTCAGAACGCACGCATGGGCCTGCTGCGCAAAATGAATTCTGTGGCCGTAGACAAGGGTTTTAACCTTGATATGGACGAAAGCGGCGGCCTTACCCTGCACCCCCTGGTGGAGGGCAAGCGCCTGAGCGAAGAAGAATTCGACAAGCTGGACACAAATTTGCGCCTGAGCCTCAAGAGCCAGGGCGACAACCTTGTGCAGGCCATGTCTGGCTTTATGCGCCAGCTCAACAAGGCGGAAGAAAGCTTTCAGGACGACGAACGCGGCCTTGAGCGCGATGCCATGAATCAGGTGCTGACCTCGTACCTTACACCCATTGAGCAGCGCATGCTCAAAACCTGTAAGGTCAAGGGGCTTGATACCTATTTTGCGGAACTGCGCGAAGACATTCTTAAAAATACCGATGCATTTCTGCTCAGAGACGGCGGTGGCCCACTTGGCGATGTGCACGGCGGCCCCTCGGCCGAGGCCGTGCTGTACCGCTATGAGGTCAACCTGCTTGTTGACAGCAGCGAGCTTGAAGGCGCGCCCATAATTGTTGAAGACCACCCCACAGCCGTCAATCTGCTGGGCTGTGTGGAGCGCGAATCTGAAATGGGCGCGCTGGTCACAGACTTTACCCTGATCCGCTCGGGCAGCATCCACAAGGCCAACGGCGGCTTTTTGGTGCTGCACATAGAGGATCTGTTGCAACACCCCAATGCGTGGGAAGGCCTGCTGCGTGCCCTGCGTTCAAACGTGGCGCGTATTGAAGATTTTGGCGACGGGCCAGACACGCCCATACGCACCAAGGGCATCAATCCAGAGCCTCTGCCCCTGAATCTCAAGGTGGTGCTGATCGGCGACGAAGAACTGTACGAAGGCCTGCTTGTCAACGACGACAGATTTTCAAAGCTCTTTCGCATCAAGGCCCACATGGCCGATACCACCGAGCGCAGCGCGGGCAATATTCGCGCCTATCTTGGGCATATCGCCACCATTATCAAAGAAACAGAGCTGCCCTGCTTTGACCGCACGGCTCTGGCATGGCTTATCGACCTTGGTTCGCGTATTTGCGAAGATCAGCGCCGCCTTTCGCTGCGCTTTCCCGAGCTGCGCGAGCTCATGATCGAGGCCTCGGCCCTGGCCCGCATGAAAAAGCAGGAATACGTCAGTGCTCCCGTACTGGAAGAAGCCTATGCCGCGCGTGTCTACCGGGCCAACCTGGTAGAAGAAATCTACATGGAAGAATACGACCGCGACATGATCAAGGTGCAGACCTCTGGTCAGGCCATCGGTCAGGTTAACGGACTTTCGGTGACGTGGCACGGCGATTTTGAATTTGGCCTGCCCCACCGTATTTCATGTACCGTAGGCGTGGGACACGAGGGCATCATTGACCTTGAGCGCGAGGCCGAGCTTGGCGGGCCCATCCACACCAAGGCCATGATGATTTTAAAGAGTTACCTTACCGACCTTTTTGCCCGCAAAAAGCCGCTGGTGCTTTCTGGATCGCTTTATTTCGAGCAGAGCTATGCGGGTATCGAGGGTGACAGCGCCTCTGGTGCAGAGCTTGCGGCCCTGCTCTCGGCCATTGCCGATGTGCCCGTGCGGCTTGATCTGGCCTTTACTGGCGCAGTTAGCCAGACCGGGCAAATCATGGCCGTGGGCGGTGTAACCCGCAAGATCGAGGGGTTCTTTAACGTGTGCGCGCGCCAGGGGCTTACGGGCACGCAGGGCGTTATCATTCCCTACGACAATGTTGACCATCTCATGCTCGGCCCCAATGTTGTCAAGGCCGTTGAAAACGGTCAGTTTGGCATCTACCCTGTGCGGCGCATAGAAGAAGCCCTGGGGCTGCTGACGGGCCTTTCTGTTGGCCGCAGGCTCAAAAATGGCGGCTTTACAAGAGGCAGCTTATACGACAAGGTTGACTGTAGGCTCGAACAGTTGGGTGCTTACGCACAAAATGCCTTTCGACGTACCAAAAAGACCAAGGAAGGGTAACATTCCGTTGCGTGCACTGGGCACGTCCAAGCGGGAGAATTCGTCAATAACCCCACACATATCTTGACTTTAACGCCTATATATGTAATGGGGTCAACGCATGGATAATCCTTATGCCTCACTCTAACCCAGCAAAAGCCGTGATGAACAAAAACAAGAAAGAAGCGTTGCTGCAGGCCGCCAAAGACCTGTTTGGCGAATGCGGGTATGTGGAAACCACCTTCAAGAAAATCTCTGACAAAGCAGGTGTTGCCCTTGGCTTGCTAACGCACCACTACGGCAACAAAGAAAAACTGTTTCTTGCCTCTGGGCTCGATGTTCTTGAACGTTTTCTTGTAAGGCTGCGTGCTGCCACCGCCGAGGCCACCTGTGGCTACGACGGTGTAATGCGTTTTTGCAAGGCGTACCTTGATTTTTCCATCGACAAGGATTCCAACTGGCTGGTGCTTGTACGCTGTTCACCCTACAGCGACATGAAAACCAAGACCGACCGCGATATCATGGATTCCATGTTTTCGCAGGTGCACAGCGAGCTTGAACGGGTTATCGCCAAGGGTGTGGAAGACGGCAGCATCCAGAAAATTGACAGCAAAAGCACTGCTCAGGTCATTATTTCCCTGATGGTTGGCTCCAACCGTACCCGCGTACTTACGCCCTATGCCGTGCCCACCCTCTACGAAGACGTTCTTGATTTTATTTCGCGTTCCATCAAGGCGTAATGATTTTTATTGCAAAATACTGGGCCGCCGGTTGAACAGACCGGCGGCTTTTTTTGTATCCATCGCTCAGCGAGCCAATTTGGGGGTATTTACATGCGGCAGTTTTGCGCTGTTTTGCCGTCTTGCTGTATCGGCCGGGCAATAGGGCTTGCCGAGCCCCTGCGCTTTGCAGTAAATACGAAATGTTCGGGGTACATTTTCCCGAATGATCAGTCGAGTCCGTGCCTCTTTTGTACGGATTGCCGTGAGCTCTGGGCAAACATGCCATGGCGCTCGTAGACTCAACCTTCATGAGGAGACGGTTTTATGCAAAGGCTTGCGAGCATTCCCATGTGCCTTTTTCTTACCGCCGGGCTTTTGGTTTCGGGCTGCACCAGCCAGTATGGCGCGCAAAAAACCAAGGTTAATTATTATCCTCAGTGCTATCAGCCAGTAAACCAGCTGCGGCAAGACGAAAACAGCACGGGCAAAAGCACGGCAGCTGGCGCTGTGGGCGGCGCGTTGCTTGGCGCGCTCATAGGCGGGCTTGCCACGGGCAAGGCCAGCGGTGCTCTTATTGGTGCGGCTGCTGGCGGTGCTGCGGGCGCGGTTGCCGGCAATGTGTACGGCAAGTCCAAAGCACAAGACCGCGATGCCTCTTATTTGCAACAGTACAGCCAGCAGCTTGGTTCCGAAGCCGCCAGCATGAACCGCTCCACAGCCGCAGCCAAGGTTGCGGCCAAGTGTTACGACGAACAGTTCAAGCTGGCCGCCAACCAGTTCAAGGCTGGCCAGATTTCGCGCATCGAATTTCAGGATCGGTACAACGAGATTCGCAGCGGGCTTGAGGAAACCTCGTTTATCCTCAACGATACCGCCAATACCATGGCCAAGAAAGATGGCGAATACCAGCAGGCTCTGGCCGAACCCTATACTTCAGCCCAGCCTGCCACCTCGGCTTCTTCTGGCACTTCTGGTGCTGCCAAGTTCAAAAAGGGCGCAGCCGGTCAGGCAAAGGGGTCTAGCGCAGCTGCCAGTGCCTCGCGCACGCCTGAGCAGAACAATGTGGCCACCCAGGCCGCAGAATGGAAGTCCTCGCGCGAAGACCTTGAAAGCACGCGCCGCGATGTGAATTCGCGCATGAACAGCTACGAAGAAACCGTTAATAACCTGCTTGGATAACTCTGCTGCCGTGCAGCCGCCCTGCTTTGCTGTGGCGGCTGCACGACATTTTACTGCGCCGCATGCCGCGCGGAGCCATACATGAACGAAAGCCAACAATCTGTACCGCCTGAAGCGCCCCAAGGCGCAGTTGCGCCACAAGCTGCAGCTGCGGTGGGCGTGGCTGCCCTGCCCTGGTATCGTCGTCCTCTTTTTTGGGGAATCTTTCTGTTTCTGGGGCTCTTGCTGCTTGCCGCCTGGCTGTTCTGGAAAGAATGGCAGCAGGCCGAGGCATCAAAGGCGGCTGTGGCCGCGCAGACAGAACAGTGGCGCGAGCACAACGCGGCGCTTGAAACGTTCATGCAACAGCTGCGAGCCCTGCTGGCCAAGGAACCCTGCGAGGTCAAGCAGGGGCTTGGTCTGATTACCCCGCCCGCTGGTGTCATGTGGCCACCGCTGGCGGCAGGGTCGGGCAAGGTTGATGCCGCCCCCCTCAAACCCGGCGACATGGCAGACAAATCTGGCGCAGGGCGTACCGATACCCCGGCAGCGCCGCAAAAGGATAATGCCGAAGCCAAGACGCAGGTTCCCCCTGTGCCCGCGCAAAAGCAGACGCCGCG
Source organism: Deltaproteobacteria bacterium (assembly GCA_009929215.1). Lineage (GTDB taxonomy): Bacteria > Desulfobacterota > Desulfovibrionia > Desulfovibrionales > Desulfovibrionaceae > Desulfovibrio. Next base: position 25,699 of record SAAX01000023.1, read on the forward strand.
CAATGTTTCTGAACTGATGGAACAGGCAACGGTGCTTGTGCTTGCCATGAGAGAAGAAGGTCTTTCCATGGGTTCCGGCTTTTTTGTGGCTCCCGGTTATGTGCTTACCAATGCCCATGTGGTGGGCAATGCCACCGAAGCAGTTGTTGTTAACAAGGCCCTGGGCAGACCCTTTGCTGCCAAGGTGCGTCTGGTCAGCCAGGATAACGGGCAGGATTTTGCCCTGCTGACAGTCAACGGCGCTTCGGGCCTTGTACCGCTCAAACTGGCGCAAGGTGTAAGCCGTACAGAGCGCGTGAGCGCCTGGGGCTTTCCCGGTGCTGTAACCAACGACGACCCCAAGTTTGCCGCCCTGCTCAAGGGCGACGAGGCCGCAGCCCCCGAGGTGGTGTACACAGAAGGCGTGGTGAGCGTTATTCTTGAACGCAAGCCGCCCCTTATCGTGCACACGGCAACGGTTTCGCAGGGCAATAGCGGCGGGCCGCTGGTCAACGAAAAAGGCGATGTGGTGGGCATCAACACTTTCATCAAGCTGGATGATGCCTCGTACCGCCAGTCCAGCCTTGCCATTGTGAGCACCAGCCTGGCTGCATTTTTGCGCGGGGCGGGCGTTCCCATCACCATGGGCCAGCCCAGTGAATCCGCCGGAGGCAAGCAATGAGTATCCGCATAGCCGTAAGTTTGCGCGGCCAGATGCGCGCGCTTGCCAGCCAGGGCATTTTTGCCACCGACTGCTACGAGCAGCTCAAGGCCATCCTGCAACAGAAACTGGGGGCTGACCACGCGGCCCTGCTGGCCGAACCGCAGCACAATGCCGAGGGCAACAGCGTAGACTGGTATGCCGAGGGCTCTGGCCCCGCTGTGCCGCTGACCGAACTTTCTGAACCCGAAGCCCAGGCCCTGCGCGCCCAGGCGGGCGCACTGGCCGCAGATATTGCCGGTCTTGCCAATGACATGACCGCCGATGCGCAGGCCCGGCAGGCCCTTTCTGGCCAGTTGCTGCGCATTGCCCTGCAACACCCGGCGGACGAAGACATCTGGTCTGTGAACGGCAAGCCCGTGCTCATAAACTGGGGTTTTGCCCCGGGCAGTGTTGGCGCGCAACCGCAGGATCTCACCCGCCTTGGCGGTGTGCTGCCTCCTGCCCCGCCTGCGCCCGTGGCCGCGTCGGTACCTGTTGCGGTTGCGCCGCGCAGTGGCTGCTTGCCCTGGTTGTTGCCTCTGCTGCTTTTATTGTTGCTGCTCTGGCTGCTGGGCGCGGCACTTGGGCTTTTGCCCTCGCCCCTGCCCGCTGGCTGCCTGCCCGTTGACCGCAGCGCCCTTGAGGCTGAAAAGCAGAAGGCCGCCGCCAACGAAGACCAGCTTGCCCTGCTGTGGCGGCAGTTGCAGGAGCGGGCCGCCCTGTGCAAGCCCGTAACCCCGCCAGTTACGCCGCCCACCCCCAAGATTGAGCCCAAAAAGGAAGAAGCCAAGCAGCCAGAGCCTGAAGTGGTTGAGCCTTTCTTTGGCGAAACCCCTGTGGAACCGCCCAAGGTGGCCGAAGCTCCCAAGCCGCAGCCTAAACCAAAGCCGGAACCCAGGCAGGAACCGCCAAAGGTAGAACCTCCCAAGCAGGAGCCGCCCAAGCCCGCGCCCAAAAAGAATGACAATCTTGCCATTCCCGAAGACGCAGCCAAGAAAAACGACCTGACCTTCCTTGAAGGCTGCTGGACAAGCGAAACCGGCCTGTATTCGCACCCCTCCAACGAGCCCATTATTGCCGAGTACTGCTTTGACAAGTCTGGCAAGGGCCGCCGTTTTGTGCGTGAGCGCAACGGTCAGGTGTGCAGCGGCTCTGCCTCGGCACGGTTTCAGGGCAATCAGCTTCAGTTTGATTCCAGCCAGGCCCGCTGCCCGCGTGGCGGAACCTATGTTCCGCAAAAGGTTGAGTGCAACGGTCAGGAAAATTCCACCCAGTGCAAGGGCAGAGAGCTTGGCGGGGCCAATCTCAAGTGGGACGCCCGCTTTAAAAGGAAATAATGATGGATGTGATACCCCGTTACCTTTCGCCGGTCAGCATTATTCCCGGCGGCTGCCCGCAGTTTCTTGATTTCGCCATTCCCGAAGAAGCCGTTAAGCGGCTGCGTCGGTATTTTCGCGAAGAAAAGAAAAAAGAGGCCGATGAGCAGACGCGCTACACCCACTATCTGCGCTGCCTGACAGAAACGGAAAACGGCTTTATCGACCAGCTGAGCGGCCAGCACTGCGACGAAGACTACAGCGTGGAAGCCAAGCGCGCGCTGGATGCGTGGGAAGGCCACTGGCTGCCCATTCCTTTTTTGCGCACGCTCGACCAGCCCTGGCCCGACGGCGGCAAACGCTTTGAATGCGGCCCCTCAAACTGGGCGCGGGCCCGCGTTATGCGGTCAGACAAACACCCCGGGCAGCTGCGCGTGGTGGTCATGTTTGATACCAATGTGGAAGACCGCCCCGCCGAGGGCGAGCAGTACCACGCGCTTTCGCCGCAGGATGTGACCGCTCACGGGCATTTTATGCTGGCCCACCTTGTGCGCGACAATTCGTGGTTTCTCAATGCCGCATGGGTGGACGAATGGCTTTACGGCCTCTACGATGGCTGGAAGCAGACCCAGCACAAGGGGCGCGGGGCATGGCACGAAAATTATCCCTATGTGCTTGAGCATCTGGCCTTTTACCTCACATGGCTTGAGGTTGTGCGCCTTTCAATCAGCGATCTGGCCGCGCAGGTTATTAATCCCGACCGCGATACCCCGGTAGACGTTGATCTGGTGCTCGACATCGGCAACTCGCGCACCACGGGCATTTTGGTGGAAACACTGCCCCAGCGCATCACCAACCTCAACGACAGTTATCTGCTTGAACTGCGCGATCTGAGCCAGCCAGAGCATATCTATGCCGACCCGTTTGAAACGCGCGTGGAATTTGTGGACGCGGCCTTTGGCAACGATGCCCTTTCGCGCCGCTCTGGCCGCCAAAGCCCGGCCTTTGCCTGGCCCTCGGCTGTGCGTATTGGGCCGGAAGCCGCACGCCTTGCCACACAGGCCGTGTGCGCCGAGGGCACAACCGGCATGTCGAGCCCCAAACGCTACCTGTGGGACGAACGCCCCTGGCAACAGAGCTGGCGTTACAATACTGGCGGCAAATCAGAACCCATGGTGAGCCGTGGCCTGTTTCCGCGCCAGTTAAACCCGCAGGGCACGCCCATTTCGTGCTTTGACGACCCCATGTTCAAAAAAAGCTCTGCCCTGCAAAAACAGCAGGCTGAGCCCATTTTTGAATCATTGTTCACGCGTTCTTCGCTCATGCTCTTTATGCTTGGCGAAATTCTGACCCAGGCGCTTGTGACCATCAATTCGCCAGCCACCCGCGCCCGGCGTGAGCTGCCCAACCTGCCGCGCAGGCTCAGAAGGCTCATCTTTACCGTGCCCACGGCCATGCCCGTGGCAGAAAAGCGCATTTTTCGCCGTTGGGTAACCTGGGCAGTGCGCGTGGTGTGGGACGCTCTGGGCTGGAGCCAGTGGTATGCCCCCCGCCAGCAGGGACGCGGCCTTACGGGCGATTACCGCCAGAGCCCGCAGGTGCGCTGCGACTGGGACGAAGCAAGCTGCTCGCAGCTGGTGCTGCTCTACAACGAGCTGGCCGTCAAACAGCACGGCGATGCGCACCACCTCTTTCGTCTTATGGGCAAGCCACGCGAATCGTGCGCCAAACACCCCTGCATCCGCATGGCTTCCATAGACATTGGCGGCGGCACAACCGACCTTTCCATCACCACCTTTGAGCTTGCCAGTGGCGAGGGCGATACCGCCCGCATCAAGCCGCATACGGAATTTCGCGATGGCTTCAACATTGCGGGCGACGAAGTGCTGCGCGAGGTGGTGGCCAACCATGTGATTCCGGCCATTGGTCAGGCTCTGGCGCGCGAGGGACTTGCCGAGCCGCGTTCGCTGCTTGGGCAGCTCTTTGGCCGCGATTCCATCGGTATGTCGCAAGAAGACCGCAATACCCGTGTGCGACTGGTGCGGCAGATTGCCGTGCCCGTGGCACTGGGCCTGCTGGCTACCTGCGAAAATCCCGACCTGCGCGGCGCAAGCTTCAGCTGCACGCTGGGCGACTTTTTTGAACCAGACCCCGTGGCAGACACGGCAGCGGCAGAATCGGGAACCGAGGTATCTGTGCAGGCCATACCGGGCTTTCACCCGGCAGTGCTTGCCCCGCGCCCACAACCGGCCACCCTGCGTGATGTGGCATCCATGGTGCGCCGCTCGGCATCCTTCATCCAGAACTTTAATATTCTTGATGTGCCCATTGCCGTTAACCAGGCTGCGGTGGAAGAAACCATTCGCAGCACGCTTGGGCCAACGCTTTCTGCCCTGTGCGAAGTGGTGCACATGTACGACTGCGATGTGCTGCTGCTCACCGGGCGGCCCAGCTCGTGGAACGGCGTTATCGCAACCGTGCTTGCCAAACTGCCAGTGCCGCCAGACAGAATCATTCCCATGCGGCGCTACCACGCCGGTTCGTGGTATCCTTTTGCAGACGCGCAAGGCCGCATCACCGACCCCAAGACCACGGTTGTGGTGGGGGCCATATTGTGTGCGCTGGCCGACGGCCATCTTGAAGGATTCTCCTTTGATTCCGGCGCGCTCAAGCTCACATCCACTGCCCGCTACATCGGCGAGATGGACATAAACAGCCAACTCAAGCGGCCCAAGGTGTGGTTTACCGTTGATGTGGACAGCAAGGACGGCACGGACAAAACCCGCGCTGTAGCCTTTAGCGGGCCGCTTTCCATCGGTTACAGGCAGCTTGATGCCGAGCGCTGGCCCACCACGCGCTACCATCTGCTCACCTTTGCTACAGAAGAAGCCCGCTCGCGTGCTTCAGGCCGTTTGCCGTACAGGGTTGAGGTTAGCCTGAGCGTTGCCGATGCCCTGGATGAAGAAGATATCCGCAGCGAAACGGACAAGGATCGGCGCAGCGAGGGTGAATTCCGCATTGATTCCATTGTGGATTGCCAGGAGCGCAGCGTTGACCGTCGCGATCTTGAAATTCGCCTGCAAACCCTGAAACTGGACGAAGGCTACTGGCTGGATACGGGCATTGTTACCGACGCCGGATAATTGAGGATGGTTATGCAGCAGCAGGATATGGAACTGGCGCGGCTTTGCCGCGAACTGTCGGAGAACTCGCGTTCCGCAGGGGCGTGGCTTCAGGACAATGCCGAGCTTGTGGGCAGTGAGCGCGCGGCTTTGCAAAAAGATCTGCGCCATGCGGCCCGCTTTTTTGACAAGTGCGAGCAGGCCGCCCGCCGTAAGATGTGCGTGGGCGTTTTTGGGCCCAGCCAGTCGGGCAAGTCCTACCTTATCTCGACCCTTGCCAGCAATGCAGACAAGGTTTTGCTGGCTGATTTTTGCGGCCAGACCTTTGATTTTATCAAGGATATCAACCCAGAAGGCGGCAAAGAATCAACCGGCCTTGTGACCCGCTTTACCACCACAGCGCCCGAGGGTGTTACAGAGGCCTACCCCATCCGTCTGCGTCTGCTTTCTGAAACAGACGTGGCCCGCGTGCTGGCCAACACCTACTACGCAGACTGCGACCACAAGGACGCCCCCAATGCCGAGGCACTCGCCAAGGAACTTGAGCGGCTTGAGAGCCGCGCGCAGTCTTTGCCCGTGGCCGGTGGCATGAGCGTGGACGATGTGGAAGAACTGCGCGATTATGTTAATAAAAACTTCATTTCGCGCCCCCGGGTGCAGATGCTGCAAAATGGCTTTTGGGTGCGGGCCATGGAACTGGCCCCCCGCCTGGAGCTTGAAGACCGCGCAAGACTTGTGGGCCTGATATGGGACAGCGTGCCCGAATTTCAGGCCGTGTATGTGCAGCTTGGCGCTGCCCTGCGGCAGCTTGGCAACCCCACAGAAGCCAGTTGCGCCATAGATGCCCTCATTCCGCGCAGCAACAGCATCATCGACGTGGCGCGGCTTCAGGGCCTCAACGAGCCCCCCACCGACATGCTGACCATCGTGGGAGCGCAGGGCCGCAAGGCTGATCTGCCGCGTGCGCTTGTAACGGCGCTTACGGCAGAAATAACCATCTACATGCGCGAAAAGCCCGATGATTTTTTTGACCACACCGATCTGCTCGACTTTCCCGGTTACCGCGCACGCTACAAGTTCAGCGATCTGCGTGTAGCCCTCGACAGCCGCAAGGACATGCTCAAGGAGCTGTTTTTGCGCGGCAAGGTCGCCTATTTGTTTGAACGCTACCGCGAGGAAAAAGAACTCACCAGCATGCTGCTGTGCATCGGACCCAGCACCCAGGAAGTGCAGGATCTGCCGCAAGCCGTGTTTGAGTGGATATGCTCTACGCATGGCGAAACGCCAGAATCGCGCGCCAGCAAAGCGCCTGCGCTCTTTTTTGTGCTCACCAAGATGGACATGGAGTTTGAAAAAAAGGCTGGCTCGCCCTCGGTGGAAACCCGCTGGACAACCCGCATGGAATCCTCGCTGGTCAACTTTTTTGGTCAGGTGCACGACTGGCCGCACAACTGGGACGGCGTACACCCCTTCAACAATGTGTATTTGCTGCGTAATCCCAATTTTTTGTGCGAGGCTATTTTCGACTACAACGGCAGGCGCGAAACCGGCATCAGGCAGGAGCAGCAGGCCTTTGTGGAAGAAGTGCATCAGTCGTTCCTCAATTCGCCCCTGGTGCAAAAGCATGTGGCCAACCCAGAGCGGGCCTGGCAGGCAGCCATGACCCTCAATGACGGCGGTGTGGGGCTGCTGCGCGAGAGCCTGCGCCCCTTGTGCAATCCCGAGCTCAAGCGTCAGCAGATTAGCGGCAGCCTTGTGGAAAAGTGCGACCGCCTGCGCACGGGGCTTGGGCCTTTTTACCGCACAGACGACAGGGAAGAACTGCGCAGACAAAAGGAACAGCTTTCTCGCCTGCTGGTTTCGCAAATGGCCAAGGTTGCGGAACGGCAGCTGTTTGGCGAGTTTTTGCGCAGGCTTCAGGTGCGTGATTTTGACCTGTACGAAATATGCCTCAATGCCCGCCAAAGCCCGGATGAAGGTCAGCCCGCAGCCTCTGCGCAGGTGGTTGGCGCGCGTGTTTCTGCCAATGACATTTTAGGCGACATTTTTGGCGAAGATGCCCCTATGGCAGCCGTTGCCGACGATGGCCAGAACGATCAGGCCAAGGACAGCGCACAGGTTTTTGCCGGGCTGGTCATGGATCACTGGACAGGACGCCTGCGCGACCTGTGCAACGATGCAGAGGCGCGCAATCTGCTGGGCCTGCCCGCCAAGGAACTGGACCAGTTCTGCCACGAGCTGGCGCAGGCTGCGGCCCGTTGCAAACTGCGCGAAAACCTTGAGGCAGAGTTGCGCCGTTGCTCGGCATTCAGCAACATGGCCCGTGAAAGGCTCATGTGGAAGCAGGTGAGCCTTGCGGCCGATGCCATCAACGCCTTTGTGGACTGGTGGGGCTTTGACCCGCGCTACAAGGAGCAGCCCCAGCGTACTGTGATTTTTGGCGGCAAAAGCGTGCCCTTGTTTAATCCGCCGCAGGTAATCAAGGGCGAACCGCATATTGAAGAAACAGAATCGCCCTACGACCGCCTGTGGTACACAGACTGGCTGCGCGCCATGGCCTACAGCGTTATGGCCAATGTGGATTTTGACGGCCAGCAGAGCCTCAACCCGGAACAGAACAACCGTCTGCGCGAAATCTTGCAGGCGTTCAAAGGATAGACCATGCGTGCCAGCATTTCAGGCGATTCCGGGCGCGGCCCGGGCAACGGCGTCATCGAGATTTTTGACGCGGGCAGTGTCAGCGACCCCGGTTTTACCCTGCTGCGCGCCTCTGACGGCAAATGCCTTGGCCCCCGTGGCTGGCAGGAAAGCGAAACCCTGCTGACCCCCGATGCCTGGGACAATGACGGCGGCAGCCTAAGGCTGGCCGTGGGCCCGGCTGTGGTTGACGAGGTGGACAATCTCGATGCCTACCGCATAAGCCTGCGCGGCGTGGGCAGCTGCGCCCTGGCCGTAAAATCGCTTGTCTATTCGCACATTGCGGGCGGGCACGGTATGGGCGCGGCAACGCAAGCGGCCCCCCAGCCTGCGCCAGTAGCGACAGAGCCGGAACCGATTGTGGAATCGCCAGAGCCGCCCCTTGCCTTTGAGGAACCGCAGCAGCCTGCGCCTCAATTGGAAGATCCGCTTGAAATGAACACCCAGCAGCCGGAGAAATCTGGCGGCAAGGGCATGCTTGTGGTGCTGCTTGTGCTGGCACTCGCTGCCGCTGGTGCAGCCGTATGGTGGTTTTTGCTGCGTGAGCCGGAAAAAGCCCCCCTGCCCACGCCCCCTGCGCAAACCCAAAATGCGGACAAGCCGCAAAATTCCGATCCGGCCCAGCCCAAACCGGCTGACGCCCCCAAGCAAGGGGCCGATGCGGCCAAACCCGCGCTTACTCCCCTTGCGTCTGCCCGCGAACAACTGCGCGGTCAGGCTCTGCCCGACGTGAGCCTTGCTATGGCCAAACCCTTGCGCAAGGCCGAAGCCACGCCGGAAGAAACCGATGCAGCCTTTTTGCTGCTGGAAGACGCCGCGCAAAAGGGCGATGCCGAATCCATGTATCTTGTGGGCCAATTCTACGACCCTGCCAGCACCCTGCCGCGCGGCAGCATTCCCGCTGACCTGACCCAGGCCAAGCGCTGGTATGATCAGGCCGTGCAAAAGGGGCAGCCCCTGGCCAAGGCTGCGCTCGACAAACTGAAGGAATACGCCCGTGGTCTTGAAGCCAAGGGCGATGCCGAGGCGCGTTCGCTGCTGCAAAACTGGCAGTAACACGCCCTTTGAGCTGATTTTTTATAGTGTTGCAAACGATTACCCGGCGTTAACGCCATTGTGGCGGGTGTTGTTCCAGCATCTGCCAGCCAGCCTCTTTGGGTTGCCTTTTTTGCAAGGAGTCCACTATGCATTCCATGCCCCTTGTTCGCCGTTGTTGTCTTGTCTTGTTGCTGATGTTGGGCTTTGGCGTCTGCATGGCTGGCAGTTTTTCTGCTGCCACTGCCGCGCCCCTGCTGCAACAGGGCAAAAAGACGCTTTTTCAGCGGGTGGTCAGCCATCCCGGCGCGGCCCTGCTGGCCGAGCCCAAGGCTGAGGGGGCCGTGGTGCGCAAAAGCGTGGTGCCCTTTACGGTCATGTATGTGTATGAGCGCAAGGATGGCTGGATTCAGGTTGGCGCTTCTACCGCGCAGCCCGAAGGCTGGATGGAAGCCGCCAAAGCAACAGACTGGAATCAGTCGCTCACCCTGCTTTTTACGCCTCGCACGGGCCGCGACCCGGTGCTTTTTTTCAAGACCGAAGCTGGCCTTAATGAGCTGTGCGCCGCGCCCGACATGGAAAAGCGGCTCGATGCTCTGGAAGCACAGGCGGCTACCCTGCGTCAGAGCAAGCAGCCTGCGCCCGAATCCATGCCCATTCTCGCCAGCGAACCGGCTGACGCACAGGGTGCTGTTTCTGAAAAGCGTTTTTATCTCATGCCCATACTGGACATGAAAGACCCCTTTGACGGCGTAAAATTTTTGCGTGTGGCCTCCATCGACCCCGGCAATGCCAATAAGGATGGCAAAAACGGCCCGCCCAAAACCGGCATTGCGCTTGTGATCGACACCACTATTTCCATGAAGCCCTACATCGACCAGAGCCTCAACGTGGTACGCAAAATTTATGACGAGATCGAAAAGGGCCATATGGCCGACAACGTGGGTTTTGCCGTGGTGGCCTTTCGTAGCAGCACCAAGGCCGTGCCCGGTCTGGAATACAACACAGAAGTTGTCAGCGACTTTGCCACGGCCAAAAACCGCAAAGGCCTTGAAGAAAAACTTGCAAAGGTGCAGGAAGCCAAGGTTTCAAGCCACGACTTTAACGAAGATTCGCTGGCTGGCGTGTACAAGGCCGTTGAAGCCCTCAACTGGGGCGATTATTCAACGCGGCTTATTCTGCTGATCACCGATGCTGGCCCGCTCAAAAGCGGCGACAAGTACGCCTCTGTGAACATGGGGCCGAGCGAAGTCAACGATTTTGCCCGCCAAAAGGGCATCTGGATTTCGGCCCTGCACATCAAAAGCCCCAGTGGCAGCGCCAACCACGCCTATGCGGAAGAAAGCTACCGCGCCCTGAGCAAGCTTTCTGGCAATCAGTCAAACTATCAGGTTATCTCCGCGCCCACACCCGCCAAGGGTGCGGAACAGTTTGGCAAAGTTGCCCAGATCATGGGCTCGCGCATGGTGGATATGGTCAAGAACACCGCCGAAGGCAAGGTGATGACCAAGCCCAAGGACGAAAAAGCCAAGGCCGCCACGCCAGAGGAACAGGCCGCCAGCATGGCTGCCACTCTGGGCTATGCCATGCAGCTTGAATATCTGGGCCGGGTGCGCGACAACGCGGCTCCCTCGGTGGTCAATTCGTGGATTGCAGATATGGACCTGAGCCAGCTTGCCAAGAGCAGGCAGACCCCCAGTGTGGAAGTGGCCGTGCTGCTGACCAAGAACCAGCTCAACGACCTGAGCACCCAGCTCAAGACCATCATCGACAATGCCGAGCGCACCAAAAAGACCGACGCGCGCGACTTTTTCCAGGGCGTGCTTTCGGCCTCAACCCGTATGGCTCGCGACCCCAATATGCCCACTCAGGGCAAGAATCTGGCGGAACTGGGCGTGCTTTCCGAATTTTTGGACGGCCTGCCCTACAAGAGCGACGTTATGCTTCTGCGTGAGGAAGACTGGTACCGCATGAGTGTGGGCGAGCAGACGGCCTTTATCAACCGCCTCAAATCGCGCCTTGCCCGTTATGAAGAATACGACCGCGACCGCGCCAGCTGGGAAAGCTTTGGTCAGTCCAACCCGGGCGACTGGGTGTACCGCGTGCCGCTGAGCATGCTTCCCTAAGGCTCTTTACTTTAAGAATTTTTGTCCTCTGCATGTGTCATGTCGGGGACAAAAATTCTTATAGTGTTGGTCACAAACGGCCACAGCGGGGCCAGAAAATGGCAACAGCAATAGCCCGCTGCAAAGCTGGGAGTTTTAATGTCTGATCTGGTTTTCAGTCTGCGCAATATTGGCAAAACGCGCCCCGGCAACGAGGGTTTTCGTCTGCGCATAGAGCAGCTTGACGTGGCGCGGGGCAGCCTGCTTGCCCTTGTGGGCCCCAGCGGCTGCGGCAAAAGTACGGCGCTCGACATGCTGGCCTGTGCGCTCAGCCCCGATATGACGCCAGAGGGCTTTGCCCTGCCGCACCATACAACAGCCAGCCCCAAAGGCACATTGCCCGCATCGGCCAGTGCCTCCACAAACTTTGTTTTCTGCCCCACCACTGGCGCACCCACAGATATCATGGCCGCATGGCGACGCGGCGGCACGGATGCTCTGGCCCTGCTGCGGCTGCACCATCTTGGCTATGTGTTGCAAACAGGCGGTCTGCTGCCCTTTTTGTCCGCGCGCGAAAACATTGTGCTGCGCTGCAAAAGCCTGGGAATTTTGCCCCAGCGGCAAGAGGCCGTTGCAACGGTTGTTGAACGGCTTGGCATCGGGCATCTGCTTGGGCACGCCCCTTCCACACTTTCTGTGGGCGAGCGCCAGCGCGTGGCCATTGCGGCTGCACTGGCACACGGGCCTTCTGTTGTGCTGGCAGACGAACCCACAGCGGCCCTCGACCCCGGCCACGCGGCCAACGTGCTGCGTCTCTTTGCAGAACTGGCCCGCCAGCTGGGTATTACGGTAATCATGGTTACGCACAACCTTGATCAGGCCCGGCTAGCCGGGTTTGCGCTGGCACAGGTGCATGTTGGGCAGGATGCGGGCGGCAGCGTGTCTGTGCTGCGCTGGAATGGGGAGGCAGCCTGACATGGCAAACACCTTTTCAACCATGGTGCGGCTGGCCTTTAAGGATTACTGGCACGAATTTTTGCTCTCTGCCTGCGCCGTACTTGGGCTTGCGGCCGTGCTCACGCCATTGCTGGTGCTCTACGGCGTAAAGTTTGGTGTGGTGCAAACCCTTACCGAACGCCTGCGCAACGACCCGAGAAATCTGGAAATTTCACCCGTTATAAGCGGCAAGTACACGCCCGAATATCTGGCGCAACTGGCCGCCCACCCGGATGTGGCCTTTGTGCTGCCACGCACGCGCTCCATTGCCGCCACCATGGATTTGAGCGGCACCGAGGCCAATGGCGAGAGCAGCGCGCGCCTTCAGGTTGTGGCCTCGCTGGAGCCCACAGCCACGGGCGACCCGCTGTTGCTGCGTTTTGGCGCTGCGGCCCCCTCCATGCCGCAAAATCCCGCCACCGAGGCCATT
>SAAX01000166.1 GCA_009929215.1 Deltaproteobacteria bacterium
CACACACACACACACACACTCATACCCACATGCACCAACTTGTGCGCATACCCGCACACACACGCTTCCATCAAAACCGCAATATAACCCCTTCCAGGTCCGCCTACCTGCTAGGAGCGCGGCGTGGTGTCGGAGGGTGAGGTGGCGGTTGTAGCGGCACTACTGCTGCTGCTGCTGCGGCGGCGGGTGTATGCGTGGCGCGCTACTGTCATGTGTATAACATGTCAGGCGGCTGAGCCCCCATCTGCAGCAGCTGCTGCTGCTACTGCTGGGATGAGTGGAGAGGCCGCAGTATGTTGGTGGCCCTGACAGGCTGGTGCTGCGCCACAGAGATCTATGAACACGACATAGGATGTGATGGTGATGGCGCTTCTACTGCCGCTAGCTGCTGGGAGACTGCTGCGGCACGCTGCTGCTGTCTGAAAAGCAAGTTTCTGTTCCCGGGAGCTGTGGCGCACCTCCTCCATGCCGTGCTAGCTGTTGTGCACCCGGTTGTGCACCCGGAACTCAGCATGTGCCCTGCCACCACTATGCGCTGGACCGCCTCGACTTTTTTGCCCATACATGGCTGCGCACTGCTGCGCTTTGCGCCGCCCCTCGACCTCGAGCTTTCGGAGGCAGGTTCCCGACGCGCTGTTAACCCGTTTACGTGTGGCTTCGGCCTCTGCTGCCACCCTTGCCCCCTGAGCTGAGGCAGCTTCTCGTGCCTGGCGTGTGGTCTGGACATAGTAGGCCAGGTCTGGGTCTTGGAGCATGCTGACACTGTCACTGTGGCACCCACCACCATTGACCATGATCCCCTTGTTGGACGCTGTCTCCCCCTCCCCTGAGCCGTGCCTATGCTGCCATGCAGAACCTTCTGCTGCTGGTTCAGGGGGCGGTGCAGCTATGCCCCCTGATGCCCCCTGCCCATCTGGTGCTGTGCAGCCATGCCCCCTGGGAGATGGCGTTGGGGTGGTCCAGGCCAGGCGGACAGCGTGCATGGGGGCTCTGGGGGACCCCCCTTTCTCTTCCTGTGAGGTTGCCTTCCATCCCATGCCCCTGCTCCTGCTCCTGGCTGCCCTACGCCTGCAAGACCCAGAGTCTGACTCGGCACTGGCCGCTGGAACAACCAAAGGTTGTTTCTCCTCGGCATGGCTCTTGAGCGTCCAGCTGCTGAAGCGCCCGGAAGAGGTGCTAAGGAGGGCCCCGGGTAGCAGCGGGGCAAGGAGCGAAACTGGCATACTTCCGACTTGGTCAGTAGGGCAGCATTTCAACGCAAAGAGTGCATCTCCGTGTATGACAGAAACCATCTTCGTTTGATTTGCCCTACTGGTGATAGGAAAAGGGCAGCTTCTCCCCGTCTTCCCTCATGGCGGTGACAATTACCATTTATTATTTCCCATTTTCTGGGCTTGTAGCATGCCGCCTGCATTGCGGCATCACATTCGTATCACGATGCCACCAAACAATTGACAGCATTTCTTCTGTCCTGTGTCGGATCCTGTACAAAAAGTTCCAGCCAATGACGACTGTGGACCTTGCCTGGCGAGATCTGGAGGTTTGGACAATGTGACAATCCCTGACACGTAATCTACGTACAG
>SAAX01000167.1 GCA_009929215.1 Deltaproteobacteria bacterium
CTTCAGGGCTCTTTTGGGATGGGGCACCTTACCCAGGGCGACGCGCCCTGCGGGCGCTTGCCCTGGGCTATCTTAGGGCGCACCTGCGGTGCTCAAAACCTCGGCAATGATCTTGTGCATGGTTACCAATCAATTCATGGCCGGCGATTGCCGCATGCTATGTGAAGAGCATTGCTGACCGATGACAACGCGTCAAGCCTGTTCTTTGTCCTTTATTTGACCATATTTACGCACGGGTTCCCGGGTCCAAAAATTTTTTGGGCAAAATCGTTTGTATTGTATTCTTGCGGCTGTAGTTTAACTGTCGCTTGTTTCGCCTCTGTTAGCGAGTGCCTTTTGTAAGTTCTTACTGCACAGGCCTTTTTTTCAGAGGTAGAATAAGCACGGTTAATGGGTCAGACGTAGATTGACCCCTTTCTAAAATTGTGATCCAGAAAGTAAAAAAAAGGATCCAAATGCCTTATGTATGTAGGTGGAGATTGAAATGGCCAAGAATTTGTATGTCGGGAATCTGAGCTACGGCGTGAATGATGCAGAACTGGAAAGTATCTTTGCCCAATTCGGCAAGGTCGACAGTGCTCGTGTGATCAGCGATCGTGAAACTGGCCGGAGCAAGGGCTTCGGTTTTGTGGAAATGGCTGATGACAACGAAGCCCAGGCTGCCATCGAAGCGCTCAATGGCAAAGAGCAGATGGGCCGCACCCTGACGGTCAACGAAGCCAAACCCCGCGAGCCCCGCACTGGTGGTGGCGGTTTCGGTGGCGGCCGTCCCCGTGGCGACTTCGGTAGCAAACGCTACTAAGTTACCACTCCTGGGAACTGTATGGTTCTCGACACTAGTTTGTACCGGTGTTAATGAGTGACTTGCGCGTAGGCTGCCAGCAGCCTGCAAGACGAGCTACCCGAAAACTGCGCAACTAGCGTCAAAGACAGCCCGTGATTCGTCACGGGTTGTTTTTTTTATCCAGCGTTCTTCATGCCGAGTCCTTTTTCTCTGCCAGGTTTTGTCCGCCCTTTTTTGCTGCTCATGATGAAGCCCTGCTACAACATCGTCCTGGTTGCTCCGGAGATACCTCAGAACACCGGCACCATCGGCCGGCTATGCGTCTGCACAGACGCGGCCTTGCACCTGATCAAGCCCCTGGGGTTTTCGCTGGACGAAGCCCACTTACGCCGCGCGGGCCTGGACTACTGGCCCCATTTGCATTGGCATCTCTACGACGACTGGGAGGACTTCCTTCAGCGCAATGGCCACCCCACCCGGCTTTTTTTCTGCAGCACCAAGACCAGCCAGAGCATCTACGACCAGACTTTTGCGGAAGGCGACTGGCTCATCTTCGGTAACGAAGGGCACGGCCTGCCCCATGCCTTGTACGAGCGCTACGCCGACCAGCTCTACACCATTCCAATGCCAGGCGAACACGCCCGCAGTCATAATTTGGCCAACGCGGTATCCATCGCCCTCTACGAAGCGCTGCGCCAAACGCGCTGGCAAAGCCACGCTGCGCGCTGAACAGCCGCGCTGCGCCAACAACGACAGCGATACCAGATATACAAACACAAAACTAACCCCGCAT
>SAAX01000094.1 GCA_009929215.1 Deltaproteobacteria bacterium
GGTTAGTCTGGTCGGCCACCTCATTAATAACCGCCATTACCTTGCCGATATTGCTGGCCTTTTCTCCAAGACCAGCCATAGCTTCCTTAAGCAACACAATGGTATTTTTGAGTTTGCCGATGGAATCAACAGCTTCGTCAACTTCCTGCTTGCTGGCCGAGGCGCTGGCACTGGCCGTGTGGGCGCTTTCAGACAGCTCGCGCACACGCATGGAGGATTCCTGCGCGCCCTGCGAAACAGAATCCATGGCTGCGCCGGTTTCGTTCAGGCGGTCACGCTGTACGGCCACCCCCTGGTTTACTTCTGAAACAAGAGTTGCAAGATTTTGCGCCTCGCCCGAAAGCTTGGCGCAAACGGTGTGGGCCTTGTGTAACACGTTATCGCCGCGCTCAAATTTTTCATGCAGGGCTGCGTTTTCTGCTTGGGCTGCTCGCAGCTTTTCTTGGAGTTCAGCACTAGCTGCTTCTAGCTCTGCGGCACGCTGTCGCTCTACCTCAACCTGCTTTTCTGCTTTATCCATGCGCTCAAGGCAGTGGGTAAGCATTTCTGTATTGCTTGCGCCGTTGTCAGCGCCAGTATTGCCAGTTACCTGCTGCATGTGCTGGCGCATTTGCCCTGCTGCTGCCAGGGTGCGTGCCCACACCACGGCGTCTGCCACCAGGCACACAGCCACACCCACCAATGCCAGCCACCAAACCCCGTCAATTTTTCCTGCAAGAGCTAAAGAAATCAACAAAACCAGTGCAATCGCATGGGAAACAAATACCATAAACCCATCCTTTAAAAAGCGACACCAGAGCGGCGTAAAGCTGGTAAAAAATCGCATTACCAACTTTTTTGATCATATAATTCTTTATCGGACAAAACAAGCTAGGCCTATAGCACAAATTTGAAAAAAAATTTCAATAACTCAAACTTAGCTTACCAAAAAATGATGTGCGTGGCTCAGCAATCCACGCACATCAAGGAGCTTATTGACACCAAGGCCAAGATTTATAATGATGACGAGGTATTTTACCGTAAATTCTGCTGCATGTATTTCGCCGCCACATAACTGCTTGTGGTTCCTGTACTCTGGCACAGTGCAGAGGCGCCTTCCCCCCAAGGCACCAATCAGCGATGGGCCACTGGCTGCCAAGCGGCTCAAGTGGTTTAACAGTATTTTTCTTTGCTGATTGATGTCTTATCGTTTACAGTGGCGTGATTCGGCGTGCACGTATAACTATGTGCACCCGGCGTGTTTGGCTGCCCGAACTGGCAAGACCACTAGAGCAGCCATTATACCCTGGCAGGAGAACCGGGAAAAGCTGGTTACCCGAAAGCCCGCCAGTGTGCGGTGTTCACCCATCAGAATGGTATGTGTTGGTACATGCGTTCTGGAGGCAAGGGTTGTGCTTTTGCTGAACCATTCCTTGTGCGGCGCTCTCATTTGGCAACAGTGGCGTCGCCTTCCGTAAATGCCATTCCAGGAGGAAACCATGGCGCTGAAGAAATCCATTTTGTCCGCTTTGGCGGCTCTGCTGCTGCTGACCTCTGCTCAGGGCGGTCAGGCTGAAGAGCTCACCGGAACCTTGAAAAAGATTAAGGAAACCGGCGTAATTGTGGTGGGTCACCGTGAATCTTCCGTGCCTTTTTCCTACTATGACCTTCAGCAGAATGTCATCGGTTACGCGCAAGACTACTCCAGCAAGGTTGTTGACGTTGTCAAAAAACAGCTGAACATGCCCAATCTTCAGGTTCGCTATGTGCCCATCACCTCGCAGAACCGCATTCCCCTGCTCCAGAACGGCACGTTTGACTTTGAATGTGGCTCAACCACCAACAACCTCGAACGTCAGCAGCAGGTTGACTTTTCCAATACCTTCTTCATCATCGGCACCCGCCTGCTGGTCAACAAAGACTCTGGCATCAAGGATTTTGCCGACCTCAAGGGCAAGAACGTGGCCGTTACCGCCGGTACGACCTCTGAAAAGCTGCTGAACAAGATGAACGACGAAAAAGGCCTTGCCATCAACATCATCAGCGTGAAAGACCACGGCGATGCCTTCCGCACAGTGGAATCTGGCCGCGCTGTGGCCTTCTTTATGGATGATGCCCTGCTGGCCGGCGAACGCGCCAAGGCCAAAAAGCCCGCCGACTGGATCATTGTTGGCACGCCGCAGAGCTTTGAAGCCTATGGCTGCATGGTGCGCAAGGGTGATGCCCAGTTCAAGAAGCTGGTTGACAACACCATTGCCGCCGAACAGACCAGCGGCAACGCCGAAAAGTCCTACAACCGCTGGTTCATGCAGCCCATTCCGCCCAAGAATATGAACATGAACTTTGAAATGTCCAACGAAATGAAGGCTCTTTTCAAGGCCCCCAACGACAAGGCCCTGAACTGATTTTGGTGTGTTCTGGCGCGCTGCGTGCAGCGCGCCAGAACATGCGGTTAAGCCCGCAACTATGATATACGTTTATTACACAGGGATGGAACCAACGAATGCAGGCTAACTGGAACTGGGGCATATTTTTTGAACAGGCGCCGTTTGGAAACGTCACCTACTTCAGCTGGCTGGTGGATGGCTTTTTGACAACAGTGGCCCTCTCTGTCTGCGCCTGGATTCTGGCTTTTGTTCTGGGCTCAATATTTGGCATTTTGCGCACGCTGCCCAACAAGATTCTCAGTACCATTGGCGCAACCTATGTGACCATTTTTCGCAACATTCCGCTTATTGTTCAGTTTTTTATCTGGTATCTCGCCGCGCCCGACCTTTTGCCCTACAAGGCCAGCGTGTGGTTTAAAGCAGAGCTGAACCCCAACATTCAATTTTTTATCATATCTACATGTGCGCTGGGATTTTTTACGGGTGCGCGCGTCTGTGAGCAGGTCAGGTCTGGCATTCAGGCGCTTTCGCACGGTCAGCGCTACGCAGCCCTGGCCCTTGGCCTCACCCTGCCGCAAACCTATCGGCATGTGCTTTTGCCCAATGCCTATCGCATTATTATTCCGCCGTTGACCTCTGAAATGCTCAATATGGTCAAAAACTCGGCTGTGGCCTCTACAGTCGGCCTTATCGAGTTGACAGCCCAGGCCAACCGTCTGTTGGAATTTTCGGGCTATGCCTACGAATCATTTATCGCGGTTACTCTGGCCTACGCACTGCTGAACTTTGTGGTAATGCGTTCCATGAAACTGCTGGAGAACAAGATGCGTTTGCCCTCCACAAGTACAGGAGGCAAAAATGTTTAGCTTTGACTGGAGCATTCTTCAGCAGAGCCTGCCCCTGCTCGGTCAGGGCGCCTTGGTTACGCTCAAGATTACAATTACGGCCATTGCGCTTGGCATGGTGCTGGGCACGCTGCTGGCTGTGGCCCGCATTTCTGTGTATGCCCCCATGCGCTGGCTTTCTGCCGCATACGTCAACTGCTTTCGTTCCATCCCCCTTGTGATGGTGCTGCTGTGGTTCTACCTTATAGTGCCCCAGTTTTTGAGTTCGTTTTTCAATCTTTCGCCGCAAACAGACATACGCCTTGTTTCTGCCATTGTGGCCTTTACCGCCTTTGAGGCGGCCTACTATGCAGAAATCGTCCGCGCTGGCATGCGCAGCGTTTCCAGCGGGCAGTATTCCGCAGCGCTTGCGCTTGGCATGACCAAGTCGCAAACGCTCACCTACGTCATTCTGCCCCAGGCATTTCGCGTTATGACTCCCCTGCTGATGACCCAGGGCATGATTCTTTTTCAGGATACGGCACTGGTCTATATCATCGGCCTGGCGGATTTTTTCCGCACTGCTTCAAACATTGGCAAAACGACCGGCTACGAAATTGATATGGTGCTGCTTGCGGGATCGGGCTATTTTGTAGTTTGCTTCTGCGTTTCAGTCACCGTAACCGTGGTAAAAAAGAGACTCAAGCTATGATCAATCCCACCGATGAAGCCATGATTATTCTGGAAGACGTATCCAAGTGGTACGGTGACTTCAACGTGCTGAGCCACTGTAGCACGCGCATACACAAGGGCGAGGTTGTGGTGGTTTGTGGCCCTTCCGGTTCGGGAAAGTCCACACTTATCAAGACCGTTAACGGCCTTGAACCCGTGCAGTCTGGCCAGATATTTGTCAATGGCACGGAAGTAACCAGCAAAAAGACCAACCTTGCCCGTTTGCGCAGCCATGTGGGCATGGTTTTTCAGCATTTTGAGCTGTTTCCGCACCTGAGCATCATTCACAACCTTGTGCTGGCGCAGGAAAAAGTGCTCAAGCGCAGCCGCGACGAAGCCATGGAAAAAGGCCTTATGCTGCTTAAACGCGTGGGCCTTGAACCGCAAACAGACAAGTTCCCCTCGCAGCTTTCGGGCGGCCAGCAGCAGCGCGTGGCCATTGCACGCGCCCTGTGCATGGACCCCGTTGCCATGCTGTTTGACGAGCCTACCTCAGCCCTTGACCCAGAAATGATCAATGAAGTTCTGGACGTTATGGTTGAACTGGCCTACGAGGGCATGACCATGATGGTTGTTACCCACGAGATGGGCTTTGCCCGCAAGGTTGCCAACCGGGTGCTGTTTATGGAGAGTGGCTCCATTCTTGAAGACTCGCCCAAGGACAAATTCTTCGACAACCCCGCCACGCAACGCGCCAAGGATTTTCTGGCCAACATCATTCCGCACTAGCTTCAGGCTGCTGCAACAAATTCAGCCCCGGTCTGGCTCCGTATGCTTACGGATGTTCAGGCCGGGGCTTTCTTGTTTTATACATCGGCATCAAATCTGGCATTGTACGCTGCCCGGCATGCGGCTACCGCAGCCAGTAGTTTTGTTCCCAGGGCAAGATCGGGTATGCACAACACTTTGGCGTGCATGGGCCGCTGATACCCAGCCTACCCGCCTTGTCGATCCGCCTGCCAGGTCTGCAAAAGTTGCATGGTCATGCCATGACCTAATGCTCAAAATACGTGCCCTTATATGGCGGCGAAAATGCCCTTCTGTACTGTCAAAAATTCCTCTTTGGCACGGGAAAAAATTTCCCCCTTTAGACTCAACTACATAACATAGTGTTATATTAATATTTTTTTTATTGGCACATGGATTGCATCTCGGCGAGTACAGCTTAGTAACCACCAGGAGGTGTCCCATGTCTTTGGTCATTAACCACAATATGATGGCCGCCAACACGGCCAGAAACTTAAACGCACATTATGCAGAACTGGGTAAATCAACACAGCGCCTGTCGTCGGGCCTTCGCGTAAACAGCGCCGCCGACGACGCAGCTGGCCTTGCAATTCGCGAATTGCAGCGTGCCGATATTGCCACCCTGCATCAGGGCGCGCGTAATGCCAACGATGCAATCTCGATGATCCAGACCGCCGACGGCGCGTTGGGTATCATTGACGAAAAGCTCACCCGTATGAAGGAACTGGCGGAACAAGCGGCCACCGGCACGTATGATTCCACCCAGCGCCTGATGATCGAATCCGAATATCAGGCCATGGCCTCGGAAATTACCCGAATCGCCACCGCCACCGACTTTAACGGCATCCATCTGCTGAACGGCACGCTCTCGTCCAGCACGCACGATGGTAGCGGCATGACGTCGACCGGCAAGCTGAAGGTTCACTTTGGCACGGGCAACGACTCTTCCGAAGACTACTATTACATCACCATTGGCTGCTCCACAGCTTCGTCTCTGGGCGTGGGCAATCAGGCCCTGGACGCTAACGGCGTGATGCGTGACGGCGGCACGGTTTCCACCCAGGAGGCTGCGCAGAAGTCTCTTGAGGCCATCACCCTGGCCATTGTTTCCAAGGACAAAATCCGCGCTCACCTCGGTGCCATGCAAAACCGTCTGGAGAACACCATTACCAACCTGAATACTCAGGCTGAAAATCTCCAGAATGCAGAATCCCGTATTTCTGACGTGGACGTGTCTGCGGAAATGACGCAATTCGTGCGTGAACAAATTTTGACACAGTCGGCGGTAGCCATGCTTTCGCAGGCCAACTCTCTGCCGCAGATGGCCATGAAGCTTATCGGCGGTTAGGCCATCATAAACTAGGCTGTGGTGGACCAAAGATGGGAGGTCCGGGGGCTGTGCCCCCGGACCGGGACATTCCCGAATATGCCCGCTCTGTGCTGGCATGTTGGGGAATGTGTCAGCTATTTTTGGTTGTTCTTGATGTCTTCAAGCATGGCAAGCGCCTGCTGGGCGGCATTTTGTTCCGCTTTTTTGCAGCTGCTGCCGGTTGCCACAAATTCTGTTCCATTGGGCAGTTTCAGCCCAATTTCAAAAACCTTTGCGTGTTCTGGCCCACGGCTGCCCAGCCGGGTATAGAGCGGGGCTTCGCCATAAAGCTGCTGCGCGGCTTCCTGTAGTCTTGTCTTGTAATCCTTGGGCATGGTTTTGGTTGCCGCAGTGGGCCACCGGTCGGCAAAAAGCCGGGCCACTACTGCCTGCGCCGCCGCAAAACCGCCGTCTTCGTACACAGCAGCCAGCATTGCCTCAAAGGCATCGCTCAGCACGCCGTCGCGTGTGCGCCCGCCCTGGCTTTCTTCACCCCTGCCAAGTTTCAGCATGGTATCAAGCCCGATTTTTCTGGCTCTTTCGGCCAGGCTAACCGTGCTCACCAAGTGCGCCCGCATCTTGGTCAGTTCGCCCTCACGCGCATCGGGAAAACGCCCGTACAGATGGGCCGAAACACAAAGCTCAAGCACCGCGTCGCCCAAAAATTCTAGCCTTTCATTATGATGTTGCCCGGTTCCATATTCGTTGGCCCACGAGCTGTGCGTCAGTGCAAGATCAAGAAGCTCTGGTCTTGCAAAGGTATGCCCCAGCACAGGTTCCAGCAACTTGGCCACAACTCTTGGTGGCATATTTTGTATGGCGTCAAAATTTTGCATGCCCGTACTGTAGTCATTTCATGACCGATGGCAACATAAAATACCTTGACATGCGCTGCCCCAATGCCTAGGTAAAACCAACGACTACCGAGGAGTTGAGCATGGCTTATGATATCCGTTTGATGAAGCTGGTGACGGGCGAACTGATCATCGGCAAGTTTGATGCCGAAAAGGACTGCCTGAACGAGGTTGCCACCCTTCAGACCGTTCCCACCCAGCAGGGCGTGCAAATGATGCTGCTGCCCTACGGTTATCCCTTTGAACCTGACTTTACGGGCAGCATTGAGGGCAAAAATTTCCTCTATCGCTATGCCAACACCCCCAAGGAACTGCAAGACAAGTATATTGAAGCTTGCACCAATCTGACCGTGGCCGGCGGCCTTGGCAGAATGCAGTTCAGCTCCGAACCTTTCGCTGGTTCCGGCAGCGGCCTTATCAAGTAACATCTGAAAAGCCCTTACAGATAGCCCGCTTGCGGTGCAGGGCTGCCTATGGCAGCGGCATGCGCGGGATAACATTACAGTTTCGGTTTTTCTGCTACTTTCGGGGGCGGCGTTTTGCGCCGCCCTTTTTGCACCCATCGCCTTTTCTCCAACCCACACAAGGATAGACATGCGCTCACTGCTGCCCCTGCTGCCCAAACCAAGCCGTTATGCGGGCATTGAGGACAACGCCTGCCGTAAAAACCCCGAAGACGTTCGCCTGCGCGTGGCCCTGGCCTTTCCTGATACCTATGATGTGGGCATGTCCTACCTTGGGCAAAAAATTCTTTACAATATCGTCAACAGTGAACCGGGCTGGTGGGCTGAACGTGTTATGGCACCCGAAAAAGAGGCAGCCGAGATTCTGCGCGCCCACAATACCCCTTTGGCCACGCTGGAATCAGATACTCCGCTGGCAAGCATGCACTGCCTGAGCTTTTCCATCACGCACGAGCTTTGCTACACCAATGTACTCTACATGCTCGATCTGGCGGGTATTCCCCTGCGTATGGAAGACAGGCCGCAGAGCCTCACCGAATGCCCGCTGGTCATAGCTGGCGGCGGTGCGCTGCTCAGCGCCGAGCCGCTCACCCCCTTTGTGGACATTATGGTGCTTGGCGATGGCGAAGAAAGCCTGCCAGACGTGCTGCGCATGCTTGAAAAAGCGCTGGAGCAAGGCTGGACCCGCAGCGAAATGCTGCTGCAATCGCGCACCATTCCCGGTGTGTATGTTCCCTCGCTGTTCAAGCAGGAATTTGACGCCGATGGCGCGCCGGTCTTTCCTCTCAAGCCGCTGCTGGAAGACTACCAG
>SAAX01000168.1 GCA_009929215.1 Deltaproteobacteria bacterium
GGCTGGCGCTGAGCACGGCAGCAAGGGCGCTGAGCACGGCAGCAAGGGCGCTGAGCACGGCAGCAAGGGCGCTGAGCACGGCAGCAAGGGCGGCCGTCCGCAGGCCGACTATTTTGGCCTGGCGCGGGCGTTTTGCGATGGCCACCGGGACGCTAACGGCGTGCTGACCCTGCGCTATTGGCGTGACTGCTGGTATGAGCATGACGGATCGTGCTATCGCATGCGCAGTGATGCAGACCTTGAGAGCGAGATGATGGGCTTTCTGCAGACTGGCAAGGCAGTCGAGTACAACTGTCAGCCAGGCGTCAATGCCATGCGCAACGCCATTGCCAACCTCAAGAGCAAGACCATGTGCTATCTGCCATCGCACCGCGAGCCGCCTTTTTTTATTGACTCCGGCGAGCCTGCTACAGGATGGACAGTCTTTAAAAACTGCCTGCTCAATGTTGAGCTAGCAGCAGCCATGGCTGGTGAGCGCCTCAATGGCGAGCCGCCAGACGATATGGAGCAGGCAGAGTGCCGCCGCGATAACTCAGCCAACATCTTCACCCCTTTTGCCTTGCCCTACGACTATGACCCGACCGCTACCTGCCCGACCTTTGACCGTTACCTGACGGATGTGCAGCCCGATCCCGCCACGCGCGAGATGATGCTGATGCTGATGGGCCTGGCGCTGGTCCCTGACACGCGCTATAACGTGTGCTTTTTTGTCTATGGTGAGCCAGGCACGGGCAAAAGCAAATTTATGGACATTTTGCAGCTATTGGTCGGCGCCGAGAACTGCTGCAGCATTGGCCTGTTATCGCTGGAGGATAAATTTGTCACGTGGGAGCTGACCGAAAAGCTGCTGAACCTCGTTGGCGACCTGCCAACCAGCGACCCGCAAGGCCGCATGCGCTATGTGGAGGGGATGTTCAAGGACGTTGTTTCGGGCGGCTACATCGATGTACAGCGCAAAGGCAAGGACGTTGTCCACGCCAAGGCGTTCGCCAGGCACATCTTCGCTACCAACGAGCTGCCGACCTTCTTTGACCGCTCTGGCGCCATCTGGGACCGCCTGCGCATCCTGCCATTCAACATCGTGTTCCGTGGCACAAATCGCGAGGATACCAGCCTAAACGATAAGCTGGCGCGTGAGATGCCTGGCATTTTCAACCGGGCCATTCGCGCCCTCGATGCTTTGCGCCGCGCGCAGACCTTTCCGGAGTCGCCACTGTCCGCCACCCTTAAGCGCGAGCAGCAGGATCATTGCGACATCGATGCCGTATTTCTGCGTGAGAACTATGAACGTCGCGACGGCTGCCAGGTGAGCAGCTCCGATGCTTACAAGCACTATCGCGAGTGGCTCGCGGAAAATGGCTACTCGCCCCGGACTTCTGGCACCTTCAAGCAGCATGTCCAGCGCGTCTTTAGAGTGCGGGAAACAAGAGAAAACCATAGCACTCGCGTCTTTGATAACCTGGCCAGAATTGCGACAATTTGAGGCTAGGTGCCAAAAGTGCCAAGGTTTTATATCACCCTTAGATAAACCC
>SAAX01000095.1 GCA_009929215.1 Deltaproteobacteria bacterium
CGCGGCACACCTGACTGCCGATTTTACTATACCGATGGCGGCAGCATTCAGAAAATCGTATTGCCCGCCACGGCTATCCAGTAAGGAGCCATCATGGACAACCAGAACAATCAGACCATAACCAGCGCCAATGCCTCGCTGTTTCTCACTGTGCCGGGCCTGTATGACTCGCCTGTCAAAATTGAGAACTACAGCACGGATGCGATGGTCAGTGCTGCCCAGGTCAACCCGGTGGTGGCTGAAATGGGCGTGGATGGCCACTTGAGTGTGGGCTACACCCCCACCCCCAAGGAAATCACCATAACGCTGGCCGCAGACAGTAAAAGCCGCCCGGTCTTTGATGACTGGCAGGCATATCAGGACGCCGCCAGGGAGGTGTACGTCTGCTCTGCACAGTTCATCGTGCCGGGCATTGGCAAAACATTTACGGGGTTGCGTGGCGCGCTCACGGCTGCACAGCCCATGCCCAATGCCGCCAAAACCTTGCAGGCTCCGGCCTATAACATCACCTTTGAAAGCTGGACGCCCAGCAGCCTGTAGGAGTCGCCCCCATGCGTAAGGAAATTACGATTGCCATTGAATCCGGCCGTGATGCCGGAAAGAGCTTCCATGTTACCGAAATGAGCGCCAGCCAAGTGGAAAAGTGGGCCGCCCGGGCGCTGTTGGTTCTCATGGGCGGCAACGGTCAGATGGATGCAGCGGTAAAGGATCTCTCTAAAACGTCCAGCGCCTCGGCTCTGGTGTCCGTTGGGCTGGGCGCACTGTCAAATGTAAGCTGGGATAAGGTCGAGCCGTTGTATGATGAACTGCTGCCCCAGGTGGCAATTATGCCCGATGCGGACAAACCCAACGCCAGAATCACACTGCGCCCGGCCAATGTGGACAATCATGTTGAGGATGTTGCAACTCTGGTGCGGCTTCGCGGCGAAGTGTTGAAGCTGTCGCTGGATTTTTTCGACAACGGCGGGGGCTTTGCCTCCCGCCTGTCCGGACTCCTAGCCCCCCTTCAGGGCTCGCAGACTACGTAAACCTCCCTGGGTGTCTGGCCGTGCCCATCAGCCGGGGCATGGCCAGCCTGAACGAATTACAGACTGTGTATGGGCTGGAAGACGCATTTATGCTGCTGGAGATAGCCGCCGTGGATTCCCATAACGCCAACTGCTGGAGCACTCATGGCAACCGCTCGTGAACTTGTCGTCAAGCTGCTGCTTAATGCTGTGGGCTTCAAAAGCGAAATCCGCGATGCCCAGGGTGAGCTGGATAAAACCAGCGATGTCGCCGACAAAGCCGCCGAGGCCATAGACGGTGTTGGCACGTCTGCGGAAAAAGCTGGCAAGGATCTGGCGGGCGCGACCGGAGACATACAGACTTTTGGTAATGGCCTTTCTGGCATTATCGGCAAAATTGCCGGATTTGCGGGGATTGCTGGGGGCGTGCTCACCCTGAAAGGGGTTGTAACGGACTATATCGCCACCGCAGAATCCATAGACAAAACCAGCCAGAAACTGGCTATGGGCGTTGACGAATGGCAAGGCTGGCGGCATGCGGCCCTTGAGTCGGGTGCGGATGCCTCGACCCTTGGGGATGTCTTTACCACCCTTGACGGCAACATGAAGGAACTGGCGCAAAACGGTTCCGGCCCTCTGAAAGAGGTAATGACGGGTATGGGCGTCAGATTTACTGATGCCAAAGGCCGGGCGGTATCTTTAGAAGAAGGCATTTTGCGGCTTGCGGACGCCACCGGCAAGATGGATCGGCAAAAAGCCGTGTCGCTGCTGGCAAAAACCGGCTTTGATGAAAAGTCCGTCAATATGCTGCTTCAGGGCCGAAAAGGGCTGGAAGAGCTGGTCAAGGCCGGAAAGGAAAACGCCGCGTATTCGCAACGGGATATTGAGATTACCCGTAAAGTTCAGGAGGCGAAGCAAAGCCTTCAGAACCAGTTTGAAAGCCTCCGCAATAAAATACGGCACGGCATTGCACCTGCAATGGGAGACATGATCGAAACCTTAAGCAGCGTTGTGAAATGGTTCCATGACAACGAATCATCGGCCACTGTTTATTTTACAGCTATTGCCGCTGTTATTGCCATGGCGGTTACCCCCTCCCTCTGGGCAATGGCCACAGCCGCCTGGGCGGCCATAGCACCTTTCGCGCCCATCATCGCCCTTGTGGGCGGGCTGGCAATGATTGTTGAAGATTTGGTCGTTTACATCGAAGGCGGCGAGTCTGCTCTTGACGGTTTTTGGTCAATGTTCGGCACTGGTGAAGAAATTGGTAACCGTCTGAAAATTATATGGGAAGGGATCAAAGAAACGTTCTCTGGCCTCATAGCCTTACTCGGCGGTCTTTCCCAGCTTCTTGGGGCCGTGTTCAGTGGTGGGCAGCTTTATAGCTACAAGGACGCTGTGGACGCCATCGGCGCTGCCTACCAGCGCTTGGTCAATATTGTCCGGGCTGTCGTAGGGTATATCAAAAATGCCCTCAAAAATGCCTTGCCCGAGTGGGCGCTGAATCTTCTTGGCTGGAGCAATGAGGGCGGCACAGATGACAACGGCGGTGCTGCCTTGCCTCAATCGTTGGCTGCTGCGGCTACGCCCCGGGTCAGCGCTGGCGATGTACAGCGCCCGGCGGGCGCGGTGGACAATTCCCGCAAGGTGGAAAGCAACACCACGATCCAGCAACTTACTGTACAGAGTCAGGCCACCGATGCGGACGGCATTGCGCGCGACATCACGGCAAGCCTGCCCAACCGTGTGGCCCAGGCAGATGGGGCATTCGGTGTGTAAGGGGGGATTATGTTTGCAGCCTTGCCGCCGGGCACACCCGGCAACTGGAGCTTGTTTGATGCTAACGGCAAAGTCGCCGTACCTTTTGACACATTTTTCGCCTGTACGGTCAAGGCTGAGTCTAAAGTGGCATCCAGTCCTGTGGAGAAGCGCGCAGGCAAAAGTGGCTTTGTTGTTTACAACAAGGCCGTTGCCCCCACGGAAGTCGGCGTTGTCTTGGCTAAAAAAGGTAAAAGCAGCGAGCTGGGCGCAATGCTTGATGCGCTGATCAAGCTTCAGGAAGGTACCGACCTTGTCAGTATCATTACGCCGGAACGCACGTTCGTGGACTACACCGTTGTTGGGTTTGACTATGACCGCAAGCGCGAAAACGGCGTGGACAGGCTACTGGTAAGCCTTTCCTTGCAGGAAGTTCGGCAGGTCAGCCCGGAATACACCAACGAGCAGGTAAAGCAGCCAGGGGACGGCGCGGACAAGAGCGCAGGAAAACAGCAGGCTGGCAAGGCCGATGATGCAACGAAGAAACAGGTATCCAAGAAGAGTGGACTTAAAGTCACTACAGACTGGCTTAGGAAAAAATCATGAATACCGTTCCATTGCGCGCCACAGCCAACCAGACCGTACAGGCCGTGCTGGGCGGGCAGAATTGCAGCCTGCGCGTGTACACCCGCCAATCAGAGGCCAGCAGCATGGTTGGCGTCAACGGCGCAGCCCTGTTTGTTGACCTGGCAGTCAATGAGGTTGCCGTGGTCAGCGGCATCATTGCACGTGAGGGCACGTTGTTGTTGCGTTACCCCCGGTTGGGATTTGTTGGCGACTTGCTGTTTGTCGATATGCAGGGCGCGGCAGACCCGCAATGGACGGGCCTTGGTGACCGCTGGCGGCTTGTCTGGCTTAGCGCGGATGAAGCACAGGCCTATGAGGAAGGGACATTATGAGCGCCAACACATCCTACACAATCAAGATGCTGGAGGCCCGCATCACTCTGGCCAAGGGCGGCTTCAACCCCGGCACCGGGCAGGCGGCCAATACCAAAATCATCCGGCTTGGCATGGATGTGGAAATCTCAAAGCCCGGCGGTAAAGAGAAGAACAAGGCCAAAGTCCGTATCTACAACCTCCCTCTTGAGGATATGGAGACCCTGACCACTCTGGCCTTTGCTCCCCTGAAGACGGACCAAAATCATATTGCCGTGTATGCCGGGGACAAACAGAACGGCATGACGTTGGCGTTCTCTGGCGACATCGTGAGCGCCGTGCCCAACTTCAATGCCGCGCCAGATCCAACCTTTGATTGTGACTGCATTACCGGTTTTGTGGCCTCGCTCACGCCAGTACCGCCGCTCACGGCCCAGGGCGCGCAGGATGTGGGCAATACCTTGCAAAGCATTGCCGGGCAGATGGGGCTTACCTTCGTTAACCGTGGGGTCAATGTCTCGCTCCGCAATACCTGCTGGGTGGGTGGCCCGATGGAACAGGCTCGCCAGATAGCCGATGCTGCCCGCATTGCCCTGCTGGTTGATGACGGAGAGATGATCATCGCGCCCCCTGGCATGCTGCGGGAAGATGTCGGAGCCTCAACGCCTTTGTGGCGCGGGGATACTGGCATGTTTGGCTACCCGTCATTTGACAGCAACGGGATCAGCGTCAAGGGACTCTATGAGCCCAAGTGCAAACTCGGCGGGCCTATCCGTATCGAATCCGTTGTGCCCAAGGCGTCTGGCCTGTGGCAGATATCAAGCCTGTCACACAAGCTTCAGGCAGGGTATCCAGGCGCGACCTCCTGGGAAACGGGAGTCAAGGCAATCTACCCTGGGCAGCAAAACCAGAAGGACGGGAAATCATGAATGTAGTGCAGGGACAGCGCGGGGCATCCACTCCGGCATCTGACCTTAATTCTATTGATTTCCTCATACAGAGGGCTTTGCAGGGCATCAATACCGCAGAACCCGTGCTCGTCACGGGGGTATCTGCCGAGGGTGTGCAGCCCGTGGGCTTTGTCAGTGTGCAGCCCCTGGTGAATCTGGTTGCCGGTGACGGAAAAGGCCACCAGCAAGGCACCTTGTTCCGGCTGCCATATTTTCGCGCCCAAGGTGGGGAAAACGCCGTCATTGTTGACCCCAAGCCCGGTGACATCGGGCTTGCCGTCTATGCCATGCGTGACACGGAGTCCGTCAAAGAAAAACGGGATGGGGCGTCTACCAACCCCGGCAGTGCCCGTATGTGCAACAAGGGGGACGGTTTTTTTATCGGCGGTTTTTTGAATAAAGCGCCCAAACGGTATGTGATGGTCAACGATGATGGCATCACTCTGGACGATGGCGCTGGCGGTAAAATGGAACTCAAGGGCGGGCAGCTAGTCATAACCGCGCCTGGGGGAATTATCCGCAATGCCCCCACGGATGTGCAGAACGGCGAGGGGGCCACATCTACCCTCAACGGCAATTTGCAGGTCAATGGCAAGATTGCTTCCACTGGGGACCAGACAGCCGGAGGCATATCGCAGATGCACCATACCCACACAGGTGTTCTGCCCGGCGGCGGCAGCACCGGAGAACCGCAATGAAAAGCCTGATGCTGACGGGTCAATGGGATCTGGCGCTCACGCCCGGGGGCAGCCTGGCCACGGTTGATGGCACCGCCCGCATAGAACAGGACGTGTCCACGTATGAGCGGGTTTTTCAGGGTGAGCAGTGGTATAATACCGCCGCAGGTGTGCCGTACCTTGACCGCGAGATTGCCAGCCTTCCACCCATCGAGCTGGTGAGGGAACGGGCGCGCCGCCGCGCGCTTGAAGTTCCCGGGGTGGCTGAAGCCAGTGTCGAACTGGACGCCCTGGATCAGCGCGTACTGACCGGGCGCATCAAGGTAACAACGTCTGATGGGGAGAGCGTCAATGTCACAATCTAGCCTTGAATTTACCGAGCGAGGGGTTGTGGCCCCAACAACGGACACGGTGCTGCAAGACGTGACAAGCGCCTGGCAGGCGGCATTTGATAATACCCTCAATACCGATGCCGCCACGCCCCAGGGACAGTTGATCACCACACAGGCCGCCATCGTGCAGGATAAAAACGCACAGTTGCTGCATCTGGCCAACCAGTTTGACCCTGCGCAGGCTGACGGTATTTTTCAGGACGCTCTTGCGGCCATCTACTTTATTACCCGCCACCCGGCCCGGGCAACGGTTGTGCAATGTCTTTGCACGGGTTTGGAGGGCACCGTCATAAACGGCAGTGATGCCAGTGACAATCCCGACCAGGTCAAGGACGTAAATGGCAATCTGTTTGCTTGCCAGACCTCCGGAACCATTCCCGCATCCGGCTCCATTACCCTGCCTTTTGCGGCGCTGGAAGCTGGCCCTCTGGCTGTTGAAGCTCACAGTGTTACCCGCATTGTACAGGCAAAACCCGGCTGGGATTCGGTCGATAACCCCTTGCCGGGCATTGTTGGCCGAGAGACGGAACAGCGCCGGGAATTTGAACTTCGCAGACAAGCCAGCGTGGCGTTGAATTCTCGTTCCATGCTGGCCAGCGTTTACGGTGCAGTGGCCAACCTTGAAGGCGTTATTGACGCTCTGGCCCTGCAAAACAGGGGTGACACCCCGAAAACCGAGGGCGGAGTCACCCTTGCACCGCACAGCGTCTACATTGCCGTGCTGGGCGGCGAAGATGCCGCCATTGCCGAGGCCATGTATAACCACGTGTCCGGCGGCTGCGATTATAACGGCAATACGGCTGTCCAGTACACTGACGCGACCAGTGGGGCAAAAGAAACGGTACGTTATCAGCGCACGGCTGAACTTGCCTTTCGGGTGAAGGTCACGCTGCGCCATTCGGACAGTTTGCCCGCCGATGTGGAAACCAAGATCCGCGACAACGTGCTGGCCGACTTTTATGGGCAGCAGTACCCCAATTCAGACGGCACGGCCCATCAGTCCGAGGTTACGCGCATCAGGATCGGCGCGGGTGTGTATGCGTCTCGCTTCATTTGTCCGGTCATCAGCGCGGGCGCGGTAAACCTCATAGGTGTTGAAATCGCCGCTGGTGAAGGCGCTTTTGGCAACTTCGTGCAAATCCTCAACGATCAGCATCCAAGCCTGGTGCGGGATGCCATCGAAATCATCGTGGAGGGGGCGTGAAAAACTGGCGCGAAACCATCCTCTCGCAATTTGATAACAGCCCGCGCCTGCTGGCCCTGCTGACAGCGTACAACGCCCAGGTAGATCCATCCGTGGATATCGCCGCACTGTACGAGCAGGAGTTTGACCCCCGCACGGCCACGGGCTGGGGGCTGGATGTGTGGGGCCGCATTGTCGGCATTGGCCGCGTCATACAACTTGACGCATCGGGTGCTGTCTTCGGGTTTGACCGTAGCACACTGCGCCCCTTCGGCCAGGGCACGTTTTACCGCCGAGCCGTCAATTCCAATTTCCGTCTGGCAGATGAAGCGTATCGGCTGCTCATATTTTTCAAGGCCGCAGTAAATATTACTGACGGCTCATTGCGCGATCTGAACCGCCTTCTGGCGTGGTTTTTTGAATCGCGCGGCCCGGCGATGGTGCTGCATGTCGGCACCATGAAACTGCGTTTCTATTTTGACTTCACACTCAAGCCTTTTGAGCGCGCCTTGCTTTCTCGCGACGATGTGGCCCCAAAGCCCGCAGGTGTCGGATGGGAAATCTACGATGTGCCCAGGGCAAAAACCTTTGGTTTCGCTCGCAGCGGCTTAAAGCCTTTCGGGCATGGAACCTTTGCCAGAAGGAGGCCTTATGGCAATACCGCAAATTCCTGATCTGCTGCGGGCCGTGCTGGCCCATAGTGCAGATGTTGAGGCAATCCCCGACACGACACCCACTGGCCAGGGCGTTTTTAGCTACCGGGACGGTTGGCCTGTTATTACCGAGGTAGAACTTGAGGCCGGTGGCATTGCCCCTGACCGTAAGTTCTTCAACGAGATTAATCGGCTGCTGTCCGCACATACGTTCTTCAGCCAGTCTGGCAATGTGTATCCGTGGGTAGGCGCGTACGAATCCTTCCCCGGCCTGAACTATCTGCGCGGCGCCCACGTGCTCGGCTCTGACTATCAGGAGTATGTAGCCAAGAAGCCCTCCGGCCCGGAAATCCCGGCCGAAGGTGGCGGCTTTGTCGGCCCCTTAAACCCCGTTGGAGATGAAACCGGAGTTTGGATGCCGGTATTTAACATCTCGACCGTGGAAAAAAACGGCATCAACAGGCCTGATGGCGTCACCATCAAAGTTGATGAAACGGGCAAGCTTACGGCCGCAGTGTCAAAGTATGAGAT
>SAAX01000024.1 GCA_009929215.1 Deltaproteobacteria bacterium
GGCAGAGCTCAAGCGCTTCTTCGCCGCTGGCGGCTCCTGTGGGCGCGTAGCCCCACTCTTCAAGCAGGGCGCGCAGCATTTCGCGGTGGTTGCGGTCGTCGTCAACCACCAGCAACTGTATGGCGGTATTTGCAATCATTGTGCTTTCCTCAAAAATCATCCCTGTTCACGCTGCCACAGGCGGGCGCAAACAGGGATGGCAAAAACCTTATTTCCCGCCGCCCAGCGGCAGAGTCAGTGTAAATTCCGCGCCCTGACCAGCGGCATTGCCCACGCTCACGCGCCCGCCATGCCCCTCGGCAATCTGGTACACAATGGCCAGTCCAAGGCCGGTTCCAGAGGGTTTGGTGGTAAAATACGGCGTAAAGATAGAAGCCTGAATCTCTGGCGGAATACCCGGCCCAGTGTCAGCCACGGTTATTCTGAACATGTCGCTGGGCAGGGTGCGGGCCGAAACACGCAGCGTACCGCCGTGATCCATGGCCTGAACCGCATTGAGAAAAAGGTTCAGCAGCGCCTGGGTAAGCCTCTCAGGGCTGATTTTGACAGGGGGAAAACCGGGCTCCACTTCCTGTACCACGGCAATGCCCTTGGCCTTGATGTCTGCCTCGGCAAGCCGCAATGCGCGGCCAATGATCTCGGCCAGATCTGCCTGCACGGTTTCAAACGAGCCGGGGCGGGCAAAATCGAGCAGTTCAGAAACTACGCGGTCAAGGCGCTCCACCTCGTCAATCATGCGCTGGGCGGCTTCTTCCTCGCGCCCGCCAAGGGGCATGCGCCGGGCAATGTACAGGGCAACCCCCTTGATAGTGCTGAGCGGATTGCGAATTTCATGAGCCACGCCCGCCGCCAGGTGCCCAAGGGCAGCCAGCCTGTCGTTGCGCTGGGCATCGGCCTGGAGGCGCTTCATTTCGGTAATATCGCGCAGCACAAAAACATTGCCCAGCAGCACGCCGTCTTCATTGCGCATGGCCGCGCCGCCAAGGCTGACCACCAGCGACTTTGCCCCGGCAACGCTGAGCGTTGTTTCCTGCTCCAGAATGCGCGCCCCGCCGGACAGCTTGTCTGCAAGCGCTGCCCATTCCAGGCCCGGCAGGTCGTCCAGTGGGCTGGGTCGGACGGTTTTGGTGGTGGTTCCTGGTGTCCGGCCCTGCCCCGTGCCGTCTTGCTGCGGATTTTCGGAATTGGAGGCTGCGGCGGCATCGGGCGTAACCGCGCTGGATACCTCGTGGCGTTTTTTGCCAAACATGCCCAGCGCCGTATCGTTGATCATGGCAATGCGCCCGGCAGGGTCGCTGATCACGAGCCCCAGAGGCAGGCTGGCCACTACTTCAGCGGCCATGGCCTGCTGGTCGCGCAAGATGCGGCGCAAGCGGCGGGAATTGTGCATCCAGAAAAGCGAAACAAAGGCCGCAAGGCCCAATGCTGCCGCCAGCGCGGCAGAAAGCAGGTTGGTGCGGGCATCCTGCGCCAGAGAGTCCTCAAAGGGGCGCGCATCAAAACCAATGAGGGCAACACCCACCACCTGACGCGACACTTCCGGGCCGGGGCGGCCCGCGTGAGGGCCATGAGGCGGAGGACCATCGGGAAAACCATCGCGGAGGTCGGGCCCATCCGGCCCCCCCCTCATGCCAAGCATGCCCCCCATTATACCACCCATCATGCCCATGCCGTGCGGGCCGTGGCCCTGGCCCTGATGCTGCCCATGAGGTCTGCTGAGCGGAGCAAAGGCCCGAAAGACCTCAAATACTTCTTTTCCCTCGCGTTTACGAACCCGCCACATGGGCCGATCGGCAACCCTTGCCAGCGGTGGAATTTCCTGCGGCTGCAACACTATGGCAGAAGTTCCCACATCACTGGCAGAATCAGAGGACAAACCGGACGGAGGAGGATTGTCGCCACTTTGCGCCAGTATAGCCCCACTGGTGTCGGTAACAGCCATATAGAGAATGCCGGGCTGACGGGCAGTTTCTGCCAGCAAGGGGCGCAGCCCAAGCACCGCGCCCGGATTGAGGCGCAGCCCGGTGCGGGTTCCGGCTTCCAGCGCCCATATGAGTGCCTCGGCCCGGTCCGTGAGATTATGGACCATAAAAGCGCGTTCGCGCTGGTTACTGCGCACAGAAAGACCCACCAGCGTGAGCCCAAGAATAAGGGCCGCACCCAGCAGCAGCCAGGGCGAAAGCCCCATGCCCGACCAACGGCGAGCCAAACGGCGCGTCAAACGGCGAAACGAAGAAGAATGAGAAAAGCTCATGGCAGTATCCTTAACGGCGCACCATAACAATTATGTATTTTTTACTCAGTGCGCAAGCCCCCTGGTAAAAATTGGATAGCTAAACAGAAACCTGAGTAAAAAATGGACACATCCAACTGGCCCGTTGCGATGACAATGAGCAGTAGAAACAAAATAATTCAATAATTTCAGAGTATTTTAAATTATTGAAGCAGTTGGCACGCCCTTTGCCTATACAGAAGCAAATGGCGCTGAATACAACGCAGCAACCATCAGCAAGCATAAACAACAACTGACGGCGCAACGTCATGTAAAGGAAACTGATATGTATGGCTGCGATATAGGAAGCGTAATGGGATGGGGACGCGGCATGACACACCTTATGTTCATGATTGTGGTTGTTTCTCTGGCAGCTGTTTTCATCAGCAGAGTAATACCGCAGCGGAAAAGTAATATGGACAGCACCGATTCCCTTTCCATTCTTAAAAGACGGCTTGCTTCAGGTGAAATTTCACTTGAGGAATACGAAAAGCTGAAAAAGTCCATCTGAGCGATCCTGCCCCGGATGGCATGCGCTGAGGAGAAGATATGAGCACACCCAAACTTACCCTGATCATTGCTTCCCTGGCTCTGGCCCTTGCCTGGGCTGTGACGTCATCTGCCGCCAGTACGGCTGAATTGCAAACGGGCTCCGCCTGGTGTGGCGGACAGCAATCGGGAACACACAGCCCCCACGGTTACGGC
This sequence comes from Deltaproteobacteria bacterium, assembly GCA_009929215.1. GTDB lineage: Bacteria > Desulfobacterota > Desulfovibrionia > Desulfovibrionales > Desulfovibrionaceae > Desulfovibrio. The sequence continues at coordinate 2,978 of SAAX01000024.1, forward strand.
TCAAACCACTAGTGGCTGACCGCAGAACCTGATCCAAAACCGAATCAATTACATTCAAACATAAAGGACACACATCATGAAGACTTCCAAGATCGTTACCTCTGGCGCGGCTCTTACCCTTGCTATCTTCCTTGGTATTGCGGGCGTTGCTTCTGCACAGAACGGCGATGGGCGCGGCCCCGCCGGCATGGGCCCCGGCACTGGCATGGGCATGGGCATGGGTGCCGGTATGGGCATGGGCGCTGGCATGGGAATGACCAGTGAACAGGTCACTGCCATGCAGCAGATTCACCAGAACTTTGTAGAAAAGATGCAGCCCACCTTGCAACAGCACCACCTCAAGCTGGCCGAACTGAACAACCTTGCCGCCGCAGGCGTGAAGCCCGACGATGCCCGCGTCAAGGCCGCCCAGAAGGATCTGCGCGACATCGACTCCAAGCTGTATTCTGCCCGGGCCGACATGCTCAAGCAGATGTCTGACAAGGGTATTCCCTTTATGGCAGGCCACGGCATGGGACACGGCATGGGTATGGGACGGGGTATGGGTCACGGCATGGGCCGGGGTATGGGCCACGGCATGATGGGTAATGGCATGAGGGGTAATGGCATGATGGGTTACGGCGACTGCCCCGGCATGGCCAACATGAGTGGCACAACCGCTCAGCCTGCAACCACCGGCAACAAGTAAGCAGATATTCCACGGTGCTGCCAACTGCCAGGCAGCGCCACAACGCCCCCGCAGCCATCTGGCTACGGGGGCGTTGCCACATACAGTGTGTTGTGCTGGCAGTGTTATACCATAGCAAAAAAAGCCGCCTACTCCTGAAAAGCAGACGGCCTTGCCTTCAAACCAAAACCGCCGCGAAACCCTGATCTCGCGGCGGTTTTTTCTGGACGGCTAGCTGTTGTAGTCGCCCCTGTTAAACTTGAACTTTTCCGTCGCGGTCATTACGTCAAGCTCGTTGACCAGAGAATCAAGACCTGTATTCTGACCGCGCACAGCGGCTGTGTTGGTCTTGAGGGCGGCAACCTGCCCGTCTATGCCCTGCAAAAGGGAATAGGCTTCGCGCAGTGATCCGCCCTGCCCCGACGAGCCCAGGGCGTTAACGTATGAATCCCACATATCCAGCGTGCCAGAGGCCTGAGAGAAGGCGCTTTGTATAACGTCTTCTTCAATGTCAGTTGCTTCTGTCTGGGTGGTTCCCAGCAGCATCTGGCTGATCATTGATGCCTGCGAGGCCTGACCCGTTGCCGAAGCGGGAAACGCAGAAGTTGCGACGGCATTTTCAAGGCCCAACTGTTCGGTCAAAGCCGCCTCAAAACCACCCCCCTGCGCTGTCTGCGTGCGGGATGTACCTGAGGGTTGGCTCTGCTGACGTAACAGCGCCTCAAGTTGGTCGTTGGTAACTTTCATGTCGCCTCCAGGGTTGGCGTACTGCCTTTGCAGAAAATGTGCAAAAAACCTGCCACAACACCACGCGGCTGTAACAGGCTGATTTTTCACAGCCCAGGTCAAAGCTACGGGAAAAATTTTCCCTGCTGCTTTGCGACGTTAGGCAAAAAGTCTTGTCTATTGTGATGAAAAAAACTACCATTTAATCTAGGTGAAGGCAAAGGATAAGGCTGCAACACCATAATTACCCCCCTCTGTCAGCCCCCCTATTCAGCCCGTCCGTTAATCAATCTGCCCATGAGGGGAACAGGAGTTTGCCATGAAGGAAATCAAGAAGATTCTTTGCGCGGTAGACCTTTCCGAACACAGCAAGGAAGTGGCCGACTATGCGGTGCTTCTTGCCAAGGGCCTCAAGGCCAGCGTGCTTGTTGTGTACACCGCCCCTTCCCTGAGCCAGTATGTGGGCTTTCATGTGCCGCCCAATACCATTGAAAACTTTGTGGGTGAAATTGTCACCGGCGCAGAAAAGTCGATGGAATCGTTTGTGGCCGAAAATTTCGTGGGTGTCGAGGCCAAGGGGCAGGTGCTCATTGGCTACGCGGCAGAAGAAATTCTCAGCCGCGCCCGCGAGGAAAAGGCCGACCTTATCGTTATGGGCACGCATGGCCGCAAGGGCATCGACCGCATTCTGTTTGGCTCTGTGGCAGAAAAGGTCGTCAAGAACGCCGACATGCCCGTGTTGACGGTGCGCCCCACCGAGCCTGCCGAATAGCACCACCGGCAGCGCATATGCGCAACCATTTGTTTTTTATCTTTTTCAGCCAACAAGCCGTTGCAATGCAGCGGCTTGTTGGCTGAAACATATTAGTGTAAACAACCAAGCCATATTGCGCTTTTGCGCTGCCCTGAAGCTTCGCCCCTGGGGCGATACTGGTGGAGAAACCATGTCCGAGATCAGTGTGCGCCAGGAAATAATGGCCCTCAAGGCCTATGTTCCCGGCCTTTCCATTGCCGAAATACAAGATAAGTACAACCTGCCCCAGGTCATCAAAATGGCCAGCAACGAAAATCCGTTGGGCATGCCGCCCCTGGCCCGCGAGGCCGTGGTGCGCCATGCTGCCGGGGCGTTTCGGTATCCGCAGGGGGGGAACCCCAGGCTGGCAAAAGCACTGGGCAAGCGACACGGCGTTGACGAGAGTCGCGTGGTCATTGGCAATGGCTCGGACGAAATCATTGATCTGCTCATCCGCATTCTGGCAGTGCCCGGAACGCACAACATTGTGTGCTTCAACCCCTGTTTCAGCATCTACCCTATTCAGGGGCGCATTTGCGGCATAGAAATTCGGCGGCAACCCCTTGAAAAAGATTTTTCGTTCAACTTTGCCGCCCTGCTGGAACTGGTGGACGCCAACACGCGCATTGTATTTGTAACCACGCCCGACAACCCCTCTGGCTACTGCCCGCCCCGCGCGGCAGTGGAGGCTCTGGCCAGCGATCTGGCACAAAAGGCCCCCGACTGTCTGCTGGTGGTGGACGAAGCCTATGTGGATTTTGCCGATGACGAAAAGGCCGCATCCATGCTGGCGGGCGGCATTATGCCGCACAACACGGCATTTATGCGCACGTTTTCCAAAAGCTTTGGGCTGGCGGGCATGCGTGTGGGCTACGGCATTTTGCCCGACCACCTGGCCGATTTTCTCTGGCGGGCACGGCTGCCCTTTTCTGTCAACATTCTGGCAGAAGAAGCGGCTCTGGCCGCGCTGGACGACCACACGTTTTACGAGGCCACCCAGCAGACAGTGCGCACTGGCCGCCAGGAACTTTCAGAAGGTTTGACCGCTCTGGGCTGCACGGTATGGCCCAGCCAGGCCAACTTTTTGATGTTCGGCATGCCAGAGGGCGCGCCCAATGCCGCGCAATGTTTTGAAACCCTACTTGCGAGAGGCATTATCATTCGCCCCCTCAAAAGTTACAGCCTGCCCGACCTGCTGCGCGTAAGCATTGGCAACCAGCAGGAAAACCATGCCTTTCTTTCTGCCATGGCAGAAGTACTGGGGGCAAAGCACGCACAAGGCGGTGTAAAAGCATGAGTTCCCGACTGCCCGTAGTAACCCTTGACGGCCCCGCAGGCGTGGGCAAAACCACCCTTGCGCGACGCGTGGCCGAAGGACTGGGGCTTTCCTACCTCGATACCGGGGCCATGTTTCGCTGTATGGCACTCAAACTGGGCGCCGGGGCAGAAGCCCTGCCAGAAGAAGAACTGCGCGCCCGCTGTGCGCAGTGGAAATTTACCCTTACGGGCCTTGGTCAGCAGTCTACCCTGTTTTGCAACGGCGAGGCCGTGCGGGGCGAGGTGCGCACCGAGGCCGTAGGCATGCTGGCGGCCCGCATAGCCACTGTGCCCGTGGTGCGCGAAATTCTGCGTGCCACCCAGCGGGCTATTGGCGAACAGTCGCCGCTGGTTGCCGAAGGACGCGACATGGGAACCGTGGTCTTTCCCGAAGCGCGCTTCAAGTTTTTTCTCGATGCCGCACCAGAGGTGCGGGCCATGCGCCGCCTGCACGACCTTGAAGCACGCGGTCAAAACGCCGACCTTGCAACCCTTACCGAGCAGATACGCCAGCGCGATGCCCTTGACCGCAACCGTGCGGTGGCCCCGCTGCGCCCCGCCCAGGATTCGCTGATTATTGACACCTCGCACATGGATATTGAGGGCGTGCTGGGCGTCATGCTGCACCATATCAACGTGCACGGCGGCACGCAGAGCCTGCGCCCGGCGTAACAACAGTCACACCCCATCTTTAAGGCCGGGCCGGTTAAACGGTTCGGCCTTTTTTGCCGCCCGGCTGCGGGCCACAACTTCACGGCAAGATTTGCCTGCCGGGAAAATCCTGCCCCCCAACAGGGCACGGCTGCCAAGGCTTTGGCGCTTAAGGCAAGCTCAAAGATCGCTGCGCCGCGCAGTTTTTGCAAATTGCGCAAATCACCAAGCTGAATTTATTGCACTCTTTTACTGTTGGCACGCTCAGTGCATATAAAGAGGCAAGTCAGTGGCGCATACAGCGCTCGACCACAAACCAGCCTCAGTTGGGGAGGATATTATGAGCAATCAATTGGATTACGAAATCAATAAGGAACTGGGCGAGTGCTACCTTTTCATGGGTGACTTTGACAAGGCCGAAGAATACTATCGCAAGGCCGCCAGCAGCAACTCGCAGAGCGCAGCTCCCTTCCTGGGTCTGGCCACCGTGGCCGTGCAGCGCTCCGACCTGGACAAGGCGCTGGTGCTCTACCAGAAGGCCGCCGCCGTTGAAGAAACCGACAAGGCCCTGTGCGGCATAGGTCTTGTGTACATGGAACAGGGCGAACATCAGCTGGCCTTTGACCACTTTGCCCTTGCCCTGAAGAAATCCAGGGAAAACATCGTGGCTCTGAACTGCCTTGTTCGCGAAGCGTACCAGCTTGGCTGCGTTGAAAACGCGCTGCCCTACCTGGAAGACACCCTGAAGGCTGGCGTTGAAGCCGAGGCCGTGCGCGTAACCCTGGCTGGTTGCCTGATTTACTTGGGCCGTGCCGATGAAGCCCGCCAGCACCTTGAAGCGGTGCTGGGTGCCAACCCGACCAACATCAATGCCAAAGAACTTTTTGACACCATGGCTGCCTAGGTTTGGCCTGGCCAGACTGTAGCCTGTACATACTCCCCTCCCCACATGATTTTCCGGCCCCTGGCAGGTGTCGGTGGCCGGAAAATCATTCCATGAGGGAAGCCACGCGCCGCTGCCGCCAATGTTTGCCACTGGCACACAGGCACGGCGGCACGGAGCGACGGAAAACCCCCTGAAGCGATTCAGGGGGTTTTCCGTTTGCAGAGCCGTGTCTGCTAGAATTATGGAGCTGTACTTGTGCCGCCAGCGGTGCGCCTAAAGCTTACTGCGTATTTCGTCGTAGCTTTCGCGCAGCTTTACAACCTGTGGATCGCTGAGGGCCTGCACGCCGTGGCGCGCCACAGCGCACATGAACAACAGGGCTTCTTCTGCATCAGACATACTGTTGCAAACAATATCGTAATATTCTGTGGTGTTTAGCGGGTCAATTTTTATGGCACTTTCTGCCGCCTGCATGAATGTTTTGATAAAGACCTCGCACCGCTCGTGGCGCTGGACGCGCCGCCCGAAAACCGGCAGCAGGGCCGTTTCGGCAAGCGTGCCAGCAAACAGACCTTCCACTTCCTTGACCAGTGCCTGACCGGCCTCGGCACTGCGCCCATTCAGCGCGGGCGTATCAAACAGGCATTCGCGCAAAATCAGGCGCACATCGGCAATGCTGAACCGCCGTTCACGCGATTTTTTAAATTCGTCCAACAGCATAAGAAACATGCGCTCGCGGTGGTACAACTGGGCGGCTTTTTTCTGCTTTTGCAGCTCTTTGCGCTGCTCGCGCATTTCGTCGTTCTGCATCTTGACGGTCACAATAATACCCGCAAAAGCCAGGCCGGAAAACAGCGTGTTCAACACGCCAAACGAATCGCCGAATGTGCCAGACTTGCCGAAGTCATCAACCATCAGAACAAGCGCCGTGGCCGAAGCCCCCCATATACCAATAACCAGCAGGGACACTTTGAGAAACAGGGACCATGTTCTGCGGTCTGGCATGCGGTCTGGCGTGCTGCCGCGTTCATGCGCCACGGTGTTGGCCGCAGGCATGTCTTCGCTATTGGAATCCTTAGCGCGCAAAGAGCGTGCCTCCATATACAATCCTCCATGTGACGCGGCACAGATTGCCGCCACTTACGCAGCATAGCCTCAAGCACCCGCCTGCGCAAACCTTACGACATTGCCGCATACAGGCGCGGCGCGCCATGAGGCGTATTTCTGGCTGTTGACGAGCCCGCCCGCAGCAGATAAGTGAATATGCTCCTGTACAACTTTTTCCGGCCTGCCAAGCACCTGCCCTTGCGACCGTCCACGGATTTCATGATGCAGATACCAATTCCCGTAAGCACTGTAGCCTTACTTTTCTGCTCCAATCTTTTTATGACTTTTGCATGGTACGGACACCTGCGCTATAGAAGCACAGCCCTGCCCATTGTGATTATTACAAGCTGGGCAATTGCTTTTTTTGAATATGTTTTGCAGGTTCCGGCCAACAGGATTGGCTACGGATATTTTTCTGCCGCAGAGCTCAAGACCATTCAGGAAGTTATTTCGCTCACCGTCTTCATGGGGTTTTCGGCATTCTGGCTGCACGAACCGCTGAAATGGAACCATCTGGTGGGCTTTGGACTTATAGTGCTTGCGGCCTGGGTGATCTTTAAGGAGTGGTAGCGCCGTGACTCTTGATTTCAGTCTGCTGACCTACGCCGTTGGTCTGGCAGCTGCCTTTGGCGGTGGATTTATAGATTCCATTGCTGGCGGCGGCGGGCTTGTAACCATGCCCGCCCTGCTGCTTTGCGGCGTGCCCCCCCACCAGTCGCTTGGTACCAACAAGGTGAGCGCCTGCCTTGGAACCTGTGTGGCCCTGGGCAACTTTGCCCGCAGCAATCTGGTTTTGTGGCGTGTGGCAGTGGCTGGTATTATTTTTTCGCTGGTGGGTTCGTGGGCGGGTTCGCGTCTGGCTCTGTTGCTTGACGCGGCTGTGCTTGGCAAGGTGCTGGTGGCCCTGCTGCCCATTGGCATGTGCGCCACCCTGCTGCCCAAAAAAGAACGTAAGCAGGAGCCCCTGCCGCTTTCCGGCCCACGCTTCTGGATACCCGTTGCCTTTGTCTGCCTTGTGATGGGCGGCTACGATGGTTTTTTTGGCCCTGGCACGGGCAGCTTTCTGATTCTGGCCTTCCACTGGATTTTGCGCATGGGGCTCATGCAAGCCTCGGCCACGTCAAAGGTGCTCAACCTCGCCTCAAACTTTGCGGGAGCGGTTGTTTTTATTCTCAACGGTGTTGTGGTGTGGAGCCTGGCCCTGCCCATGGCTGCCGCCTGCTGCCTTGGCAACTGGCTGGGCAGCCGCATGGTCATACGCGTTGGGCCCGCTGCTGTGCGCCGTTTTTTGGCCGTATCACTCAGCCTGCTGCTGGTTACCCTGGTGTGGCAGTATTTTCTGGCTCCCTCCCCCAAATAAATTGCGGCACTCTGCCACCATGTATGCAAAATCCCCGGAATGAGCTCATTCCGGGGATTTTGCCGTATCTGCCCTATGCGGGTTAGCTCCGCTTCATATCTGCAATAAGCTCGCTCATGCGCTCTGCCTGACGGGCCAGCTCGCTCACCGCGCGCGAGGCCTCGCCCATGGCCTGGGCTGTCTGCCCAGACATTTCGTTAACACGCACGATGGACTGGTTGATCTCCTCACTGGTTGCCGACTGTTGCTCGCTGGCGGTGGCAATGGCCCGCACCTGATCGGCAGAGGCCTCGACCTTGCTCACAATTTCCTGCAAGGCATCGCCAGATTGCTGTGCCAGATTTGTGGCTGTTTCCACCTCGGCAAGGGCATTATCCATGGCCTGCACACTCTGCCCGGCACTGCCCTGAATGGCGGCAATGGCATTACCCACATCGTTGGTGGAAGCCATGGTTTTTTCTGCCAGCTTGCGCACTTCGTCGGCCACCACGGCAAAGCCGCGCCCCGCATCACCCGCGCGCGCTGCCTCGATGGCGGCGTTGAGAGCCAACAGGTTGGTCTGGTCGGCAATGTCTGAAATGACATTCATAATCTGGGTAATGGCCTGTGCATGCTGATGGAGCGTGGTCATGTCACCCTTGAGCGCCAGCGAAACCTTGTGCACCTGACCGATACTCTGGAGGGATTTTTCTACAATACCAGCGCCATTTTCGGCATTGGCGCGGGTTTCGGCAGACATGGCCGAGGCCGAAGAGGCATTGCGGGCCACTTCCTGCACGGTGGCGTTCATTTCATTCATGGCAGTGGCGGCTTCGGCCAGCCGCTGCGAGGATTCTGCCGCACTTCTGTCCGACTGCTCGATCTGCGCCGCAAGCTCGGTTGAGGCGGCAGAGATAATGCTCACCACTTCTTCCAGCTGGCCAGCCGCCGCCAGCATGCCTTCACGCTTGGCGCTTTCGGCCAGGCGGGCGGCTTCTTCTGCCTTGGCGGTGGCTTTTTCCGCTTCTTCGGTGGCGCGCTGGGCGGCCTGGGTTTTATGTTCGCTTTCGCTCAGCAAATGCCGGATGCTCTCAACCATGCGCCGCATGCCCGCTGCCAGGGTGCTAAATTCATCACCGCGCTTTTCGGCAGCGTCAAACAGGGCGCGTTCCTTATCGTTGGTTTGCAGACGGCCACCGGCTACAGCCTCGGCCACGCCAGAAATACCGCCAAGCATGCGCACAATACCGCGCGCGGAGATAAAAATCATGGTTCCCACTATAAGGGCGCACACAAGGGTAAGCAGGCTGGCGTTGGTCAGCAGATCACTTATGGGCTTGAATATTTCACCCCGGTCAAACTCCACGCAGATAATCCAGCCTTCGTGAGGCAGGGCCTTGTAATACAAGCCCTTGCTTTCACCCTTGTCGTTGACAAAGCGGGTGCGGCCTTCCTTTTGCGTGAGCAGTTGCGCCACATGGGAAACCTTGCTGTCGTCACGGCCTAGAGCAGAGCCATCAGGATGCAAAACCACGCGCCCCTGCATGTCGTACACATAGACCATGCCCTGTTTGCCCACCTTGATTTTGTCGGTGGTACTTTTGCTGAGCAGCTTGTTGTCTATGCCCGCAGCAAGCACGGCAACAATCTTGCCATCCTGCTTCAGAGGCATGGCAATGGCAGTGGCAATGATCCCTGTGGACGCGCTTCTGATGCCCACAACACTGGTCTGCCCGTCTTTACTTTTCTTAAAGTAATCACGGCCAGAAAAATCGGCGCCTATAAATTTGCTGGGACCTTGCTGCTTATCTATGCGATGACCAAGAACCTTGCCGTCGCTGGCAATTATTCCTGCGTAATAAACGGTGTCATTGCTGGTAACAAAAGACTCAAGGGCGCGGTCTGCACGGGAGAAAAGCGATCCCTCAAATGCCTCGGGCCGCCCCTCTGTGTAGGCCTGCACCTGATCCTTGATGCGCTGGTTTTCGGTCATGGTTTTCAGGCCTTGCTCCAGACCGTTGAAAACTGCGTCCAGGCCGATACTCTGACTTTCGAGCAGTGCGCTCATGTCGGTGGCAATCTGCTCGCGCAGCATTTCCTCGGACATCTTGTAGCACACCCCGGCCACAAGCATAAGGCCCACGATGGCAGGAGTCAGAATGGAAAGGCCCATCCTGGCAAGCAATCCTATTTTCATCACTACCCCTTTTGTGCGGCGTCAACGCACAGATGCACTAAAAAACCTCACCCTTGCGGAAAATTCAACAATATCAGCAAGCTCTGCGTACTCAACTGATTACCAAATCTTATCGGCCAAATTTTCGTTTCCAATAGACTTCTTATCCATATTTTCACAAGCATTTCAAAATGGCATTCAGGCACCGTACCACACGCATCCGGCAAGATGAAAGCGATTACATTTGTTGGATACTGCCATTATTCATTGCAATTAAAATATATCATTTTAGCATATTAAGATCAAAACAACCCCGAAAAAGGTATCTCCTCTCCATTCTCAGACTGAAGGATCGCAGAGCTCTGGCAGGGCTCCCCCTGCCACGGCCCACAGGTACAGGCTGGCCACAGAGCCGCAAGGGCTGAAACGGTGGCGATACGTCTCAAAGCGCTCTCGACTTACAACCTTGTGCCGGTAGACCATGCGCAGCCCCCGGTGGATGGCCAAATCGCCAAAACTGAAAACATCTGGCCGCTGAAGAGAAAAAAGCATCAGCATTTCTGCCGTCCACACGCCAACGCCCTCCAGCCTGCACAATGCAGCGCTCACGCTGGCATCGTCCATGTGGCGCAGCGCCTCAACATCCAGCTCGCCCAGCAGGGCTTTGCGGGCAGCGCCCTTCATGTAGCCCACCTTGCGGAAGGAAAGCCCCAGCCTTTGCAAGGCCTCTGTCTCCATGCCGTCTACCGTTGCGGGAGTAACCTCGCCCAGGGATTGCACCAGTCTGTTCCACACCGTTTGCTGAGCCTTGGTGGCTATCTGTTGGCCCACAATGGCGTGCATGAGGGCATCAAAAAGGTCGGGCCGCACCTCGCGCCTGACGGGGCCTACACGCTCAATCACGCGGGCAATGCGCTTGTCCTTGCAGCAAAGATAATCGGTTTCTGTGGTTCCGTAGGCAAAATACTGGGGCATGGCAGCTCCGCAACAAAGTTTTCAGCCCTAACCATAGCGTATTTCTGGCAATAAAAAAAGCCGCTTGCGCGGCGTGACAAACAAAAAAACGGCGCGAAACCCTAAGGATATCGCGCCGCAACATGATAGAATAACGGTTAAATTCTCTCGTGATGCTTACTCTATGAGAAATTTTACTCCCTACCAGGGAAACGCGCCTTTTTATGAAAGAAGTGTACCCTTTGGTACTCGACTGGAATAAAAAGACTTCCTGACGCAAGCAGGGGGCAAAAAAGCCATAGAGTGAGCGTCCCTAGTTTTTGAGGCTGTGGATGGGGGCAGGAATGCGCCCGCCCAAACCGATAAAGTCGGTGGCGTCGCCTTTGGGCACAGCCATGATGGCCGCCTTGCCCAAAAGACCGCCAAACGAAACTTCTTCGCCCACACCCTTGCCGGGCACGGGGATAAGACGCACGGCCGTGGTCTTGGTGTTGATGACACCAATGGCCATTTCGTCGGCAATGATGCCAGAGATGGTCGAAGCGGGGGTATCGCCGGGAATGGCGATCATGTCGAGGCCCACGGAGCACACGCTGGTCATGGCCTCGAGTTTTTCAAGGCTGAGAAGGCCAGCGGTGGCGGCAGCCTCGATGCTGGAGTCTTCCGAAACCGGAATAAACGCGCCAGAAAGACCGCCCACAGAGGAAGAAGCAAAGGCTCCGCCCTTTTTGACAGCGTCGTTCAGCATGGCCAGCACGGCAGTTGTGCCGGGCGCGCCAATGCTCGAAAGGCCCATGCTCTGGAAAATTTCGCCCACAGAGTCGCCAACCGCAGGGGTGGGCGCCAGCGAAAGGTCAGCCACGCCAAAGGGCAGGCCCAAACGGGTGGCCACTTCTGTACCGATCATCTCACCCACGCGGGTAACCTTGTAGGCGGTGCGCTTGATCACTTCGGCCATGTCCAGCAGGGTAAGGGGGCCGCCCTTGCCGTTGTGGCCAGCCTCGCGGGCGCGATCCAGAGCCTTTTTGACCACGCCAGGGCCGGAAACACCCACGTTTATGACCACATCAGGCTCGCCCACGCCAAGGTAAGCGCCAGCCATAAAGGGCACGTCCTGCGGAATGTTGGCAAAAACCACCAGCTTGGCGCAGCCAAGGCCGCCGCGATCGGCGGTGGCATCGGCAACCTTGAGAATCTGCTGACCCATGAGGGCCACGGCGTCCATGTTGATGCCGCTACGCGACGAAGCAACATTAATGGAGGAGCAGATGCGGTCGGTTTCGGCCAAGGCCTGGGGCAGGGCTTCGATGAGGGCGCGGTCGCCCTTAGCAAAGCCTTTTTCGACCAGGGCAGAAAAACCGCCCAGAAAATCGACGCCCGCCTCCTTGGCGGCTTCGTCAAGAGCCTTGCACACGCGCACCATGCCATCGGGGCCAAAAGGGGCACCCACCACGGCAATGGGGCTAACGCTGATGCGCTTGTTCACCACCGGGATGCCGTACTTGTCGCCCACTTCGTTGCAAACACTCACGAGCTGCGAGGCATAGCGATTGATCTTGGCCTTAACGTTGGCGGTAAAAAGCTCAAGGTCGTGGCTTACGCAGTCAAACAGGCTCACGCCAAGGGTAACGGTACGCACATCAAGGTGCTCGTTGCGGAGCATGTTCAACGTGCTGATAACTTCGCGTTCTGAAAGCATGGAGATCTTCCTGTATTTTCGGTCAACAACAGCCGCATGGCTGCGCTGCCCGGAAGGCGGGTTTGTTCCCCGGCGCATTGCGTGCGGCCAGGAATAGTGCATCTGGGCAAAGCGGTGCGGCCGGGTACTCGGCAAACCGGGGCAATCACCGTTGCGGCTCCCAGGCCTGCGCACTGCGCTGGCCTGCGGCCGCGCTACGGCGTATTCCTTTAAAAAGAATTTACCCTGTGCACGGCCTCAAAAATATCGCGGTGCTGGGCGCTCACACGCAGGCCACTTTTTTGGCCCTCGCAATCGAGCTCGCGGCGCAAACGGCCCATGTCAACGCTGTTGGGAACCATGACCTCAAACACAAAAAGTGCATGGTTTGTGCCGCCCTCGCCCAAAATGGCCTTGAGGCTTTCAATATTGACGCCGTGGCGCGCAAAAACGCGGCTCATGGCAGCAATAAGGCCGGGCTTGTCCGGGCCATCGGCGGTGACCACAAAGGGTTCGCAGTGCAGGTCTGTGCCCCACTGGCCCTTGATGGCAGGGCGCACAAGCACAGAAAGATCGACCTTTGATGCTTCAAGACCGGCGCTCAGTTTGGCGCGCAGGTTTTCAGCGTCGGTTTCCGGGGCGGCAACCACAAATATAGCCGCAAATTCGCCAGAAAGAATGGTCTGGGTCACTTCCTCGATGTTGCAGCCGCTTTCTTCAAGAATTCGGCTTACAGAGGCCACCACGCCGGGGCAGTCGCGCCCCAGAAAGGAGGCTGTAAATTTTTGCATGACACTGTCCTTGAAAAAGCCACCAGCAGAATACCAGCGGCGGTTGTATCGTGTAAAAGATTTTTATACACGCAAACAGGGTAAAACTTCAAGGGGGTCGAAGGGACAGAATTTGGGCCAATAAAGCGGCCCTGGGGCCTATAGCTGCAACGCAGGAACAGCGTGGCTTTTGCCCCCTCACAGACGCGATAAACGCGCTTCTGCAATAGTCATCGCCTGTAGTGCGCCGGGCAATCTTGACGCCTATGCGCTAATGGCATACCGTAACGCTCCTTTCAGGTACGGGCCATTCAGGAGTCGATAAGTGGATAATCGGGAAAAGAAAAACAGCAAGCCTGCCGTCAAGTTGGGTACAAAGTCGCAGCATGCGGGCTATTTTATGCCCATGCTGGAAAGTTTCGCCGCACGCGAGGGCCTCAACGAGGTTGTCAAAAACCGCGTTGTCAAATCGTGCGATCTTTTGGACGCGGGCGTTCCGCTTTTTCCCAACGACTTCCGCAAGGAACACGACGTTGCCTGGGTGCTTGACAAATTTGGCGCTCTTGAGGGCGAATCCCTTGATAGCCAGGAAGACGTATTTGCCATTGCGGGCCGTATAGTTTCGTTGCGTTCGTTCGGCAAGGTGGCCTTCTTCCATATTATGGACCAGAGCGGCCGCATTCAGTGCTACGCCTCGCGCGAGCACATGGACGAAGCTGGCTACATGGTGGTCAAAAAGCTCGATATCGGTGATATCGTTGGCGTTTCTGGCCACCTGTTTCGCACCAAGACGGGCGAACTGACCATTGCCTGCTGCAAAATCAAGCTTATCACGCGCTCCATGCGGCCCCTGCCCGAAAAATATCACGGGCTTACAGACATGGAAACGCGCTACCGGCAGCGCTACGTTGACCTTATCGTCACGCCCCGTGCCCGCGAAATTTTCTTTAAACGCAGCCTTATCGTGCGCGAGTTTCGCCGTTTTATGGAAGACCACGGCTTCATGGAAGTAGAAACCCCCATGATGCAGCCCCTCGCGGGCGGCGCAGCGGCCAAGCCCTTTAGAACGCATCACAACGCGCTTGATCTGCCCCTGTTTTTGCGCATTGCGCCAGAGCTGTACCTCAAGCGCCTGCTGGTGGGCGGCTTTGAAAAGGTTTTTGAGCTGAACCGCAACTTCCGCAACGAAGGTATCGACACGCGCCATAACCCGGAATTCACCATGTGTGAATTTTACTGGGCCTATGCCACGTTTGAAGACCTTATGGACTTTACCGAGAAGCTTATCGCGCATTTGGCCATGACCGCCTGCGGCACAACCGTTGTGCCCTATCAGGGCGAAATGATTGACCTCACGCCCGGCAAATGGACGCGCCTCAGCTTTTACGATTCGCTCACGCAGATTGGCGGTCACACGCCCGAATTTTATAATGACTACGGCAAGGTCAAGGCTTACATCCGCTCGCGCGGAGAAAAAGCCGCCGACAGCGAAAGCCTGCAAAAGCTGCACGCCAAGCTTTTTGATCTGGATGTGGAAGGCAAGCTCATCCAGCCCCACTTTATCTACCACTACCCCACGGAAATTTCGCCGCTCTCGCGCCGTAACGACGAGCACCCGGAACTCACAGACCGCTTTGAGCTGTTTATCACCGGACGCGAGCTTTCCAACGCATTTTCAGAACTCAACGACCCCGTTGACCAGCGCCTGCGCTTTGAAGACCAGGTGCGCGAACGCGATGCCGGTGACGACGAAGCCCACAGCATGGATCAGGACTATCTGCGTGCCCTCGAATACGGCATGCCCCCGGCTGCGGGCCAGGGCGTGGGCATTGACCGACTGGTGATGCTGCTGACCGACTGCGCCTCCATACGCGAGGTCATTCTCTTCCCGTTACTGCGGCCTGAAGTATAATCCACGGGTTACAACAGATATTGCTTCACTGTTAGAACTTTGAGCAAGCCTATCAAATAAGCGCTGACTTATGGCCAGCGCTTATTTTTTTGCAAAAAGATAGCTCGCTAAGTAAAAAAATTACTTTGCTGTATCTAAAAAAATCACCTAAAATAATAACAAACTCAGATTAGTGGCTATCCTATTGCCGACATCTGCCGATAACATCACATGAACCTTTCAGGACAAATTTAAGGTATCATACTTTAACACTCTGGTTGCTTTTGAACATTGGCACGGCAAGGAGGTCTTTATGAAATTAGGGCTACTGAGCAAAATGCTGCTGTCTATTCTGACTCCGGCGATTGCAGGCCTGCTGCTTGTGGCTGGTGTTAGCTACAAAATGTCGGAGGATATGCTGCGCGAGCAGGTAATCAATGACGCCAAAGCCCTGCTGCGCTGCCAGACCATCGGCCTGCAAGCCATGCTGAAGGTGATGGATGAATCACTCTCGATGGTTGCCGCCGAAACACGCGTGCGACTCTATCTTGATGCGGTCAACGACAAAATGCCCGAAGTCATGACCCGTACCCTTTTTAAAGATGCCGATGATGCGTTGAACAGTTTTTTGACGCTCAATTCAAAGTTTGAATTTTGCGGCGTGGCGGGTGCCGACGGCAAGGCCATTGCCCACCATCTTGCCGGCGAAAAAGGCCCCAGTAAATCTGTTGGGGTGAGCTTTACCGACCGCTCATACTATCAGCGTGGCATGCAGGGGCAAAAAACCATAGTCGGTGTTATCAGCAAAACCACTGGCAAAATTGCCACCATCATGGGCCTGCCCATCATGCGCGATGGCAAGCCTGCGGGTATTGTTTGGGCAGGAATTGATAACGAAGACATGGCCAAGTCAACCACAAACCAGATTGACTTTGGCTCTCGTGGCGGCATTTACGCCTACGACACCAAGGGCACAGTCATGCTGCACCGCGACCCCAAGGCCTTTGGGCGCGATGACAGCAAAAAGGCCTACCTTGCCGATGTGCTCACCAAGCCCGAAGGGATGGTTCGCTTTATTGGCGACGACGGGCGCGACAAGACTGTCTTTTACAGAGCCATGCCCGAAGTTGGCTGGGTGCTCTGCCTTGAGGTTGACCGTGACGAAGTGTACACGCCCACGCGGGTAATGTTGAGCAACTCCATGCTGCTTACCCTGGCAAGCGCGCTTGTGGTGGGGCTGATCATTATTCTTGCGGCACGCGGCATTGCCCGTCTGCTCAAGGGTATTTCAGGCATTGCAGAATCCGTTGCTGCAGGACGCCTTGAAGCCAACGCCAATGAGAAGGCACTGCTCTACGCGGCAAACAAGCGCCACGATGAATTCAGTACCCTTGCAGCCGGCATGGAAAACATGATCGAAAACATCAAAAACCTGCTGCACGAAAGCGAGCAAAAAGCCAGAGACGCCCAGCAGGCAACAGAAGAAGCCAAGATTGCCACAGCCCGTGCCGAAGAAGCGGCCCGCAAGGCCGAAAACGCCAAGCGTGAGGGCATGCTGGCAGCGGCTGGACAATTGGAAGAAGCGGTAACCATTATTACCACGGCCTCAAGCCAGCTGGCATCGCAGATTGCAGAATCTGACCACATTGCGGCCCAGTCTGCCCAGCGCCTTTCCGAGGCCGCTACGGCCATGAATGAAATGAACGCCACCGTGCAGGAAGTGGCCCGCAATGCGTCGTCGGCCTCTGCCGTGTCGGCAGAAACACGCAGCAATGCGGAAACCGGTGCGGGCATTGTAGAAAAGTCCCTCAAGAGCATCGGACAGGTGCAAACCGTTTCGCTGGCTCTCAAGGACGACATGACCAAGCTGAACCAGCATGCCCAGGCCATTACCCAGATCATGAATGTCATTTCTGACATCGCCGATCAAACCAACCTGCTGGCCCTCAATGCAGCCATTGAGGCCGCACGCGCGGGCGATGCAGGACGCGGCTTTGCCGTGGTGGCCGACGAAGTGCGCAAGCTGGCAGAAAAGACCATGGCTTCCACCAACGATGTGGGCAATGCCATTGGGGCTATCCAGCAAAGCGCGGCACAAAGCGTTGCCGCTATGGACAACGCTCTTGTGGAGGTTAACACCGCCACAGAGTTTGCCAGCCAGTCGGGCGCGGCCCTGCGTGATATCGTAAGAAATGTGGAGGCCACGGCAGATCAGGTCAGTGCCATTGCCACAGCCAGCGAAGAACAGTCTGCGGCCAGCGAAGAGATCAACCACTCCATTGTGCAGGTCAACGAGATGTCGGGCCAAACAGCCCAGACCATGGGTGAAGCTGCAAAGGCCGTGGCCGATCTTGCCCATCAGGCGCAGAAGCTGAGCGGGCTTATCGAAGCCATGAAGCGCGGCTAGGTTTACGGCGGGTGTAGCACCCAGGTCCAACCGGTTTGCAACAACAAACAGACTCACCGTCCCCCGGCAGGTTCACATATCTGCCGGGGGACATTACGTTGGGTCACAAACTGAATAATGCATTTACACGACCATTCTCTGGTTCATTAAACAGCTCCGCCAGCCCCCTGCCAGACCTGCTGTCAGCATGCCAGCCATATCCCCAACACCCCTCACAGGCGCATTCAGACAAATACCGCAATATCTAAAATATCTCTTGAATATCTGGGCAAGGTGGGACAATATGCGGCAAATGTCATTCGAACTATTTGTCGCCCTGCGCTACCTCTTTTCGAGGCGAAAGCAGACCTTTATTTATATCATATCCATCATGTCCATACTGGGCGTGGCTATAGGTGTTGGTGCGCTGGTGGTGGTGCTGGGCGTTTACAACGGCCTTACCACCGACATGCGCGACAAAATTTTGGGGGCCAATGCCCACGCCATTGTCATGTCCTATATCCCCTCGGCCTTTGAGAACCGCAGCGACATTTTGGACCGCGTGCGCTCTGTCAAAGGCGTAACCGGGGCAACCCCCTTTATTTACACAGAGGTCATGCTCTCTGGCGGGGGTGGGGTAAAGGGCGTGGTGCTGCGCGGCATAGACCCGGAATCAGCCCCTGCCGTACTCTCCATGCTGCGTCAAATGCGTTCTGGCTCTGCCGCAAACCTTGAACGCGAGGGCACACCGGGCCTGATTATTGGCGAAGAACTGGCCAAGCGCCTGGGCCTTGGCATGGGCAGCCGCGTAAACCTGCTTTCTCCTTCAGGACAAAAAACCACATCGGGCTACGCGCCGCGCGTGCGCCCTTTTGAGGTGGTGGGCATTTTCAAAACCGGCATGTTCGAGTACGATTCGTCGCTGGGCTTTGTTACCCTTGGCGCTTCGCGCGATGTACTTGGCCTGCCCGAAAATTATCTTTCTGGCATTGAGCTTACGGTAGACGACGTTTACAAGGCCGACAAAATTTCCACGCTGGTTTCTACAGAGCTGGGATCGCCCTTTTACGTGCGCTCGTGGATGGAAATGAACGCCAACCTCTTTGCAGCGCTCAAGCTCGAAAAGATCGGCATGTTCATTTTACTGGCAATGGTGGTGCTGATAGGCTCTTTTTCCATTGTTACAACCCTGGTCATGCTGGTTATGGAAAAAACACGCGACATTGCCATCATGATGTCGATGGGGGCCACCAGCGGCATGATACGGCGCATATTCATGTTTCAGGGCACCATTATCGGCGTTATCGGCACGCTTCTTGGCTATGCGCTGGGGCTTTCACTTGGCTGGCTGCTCAAGCGCTACCAGTTCATCAAACTGCCTGAAAATGTCTATACACTGGATCATTTGCCTATTATCATCAGCCTTTCTGACGTGCTGATTATCGGGGCCAGCGCCATGCTGCTGTGCTTTCTGGCCACCCTTTACCCGGCCCGGCAGGCATCGCGTCTGCAGCCAGCAGAAGCCCTGCGCTACGAATAGCCATGTCAGCACTCTACACTTTTTCAAACGTGGGCAAAAAATTTGCCACAGCCAGTGAAGATATCGAGATTATCAAGAATATCAGCATGGTTGTGGAAGAAGGCGAGATGCTCGCCATAGTCGGACAGTCCGGTTCCGGCAAGAGTACCCTCTTGCATCTTATGGGTGCTCTTGATACTCCAAGTTCGGGCGAGATATGTTTTGAAGGGCGCGACATGGCGCTCATGAGCGCTGACCAGAAGGCGGCCTTTCGCAATAAAACTCTGGGCTTCGTTTTTCAATTTCATCATCTGCTGCCGGAATTTTCTGCTCTGGAAAACGTGGCGATGCCGGCTATAATCGGCGGTGCAAGCCAACGCTCTGTCATGCCCCGTGCGCGAGAAATGCTTGATCGCGTGGGCCTGTCGGCGCGTATGGACAGTAAGATAGCCACTCTTTCGGGTGGTGAGCGCCAGCGGGTGGCCATTGCACGCGCGGTTTTTATGCGACCGCGCGTTCTGCTGGCTGATGAACCCACCGGCAATCTGGATGAAGTTACCGGAGCGCAGGTGGGCGCACTGATGAACGAACTCAACCGTGAATTGGGCATGACCCTCGTAGTGGTTACACACAACCGAGAGCTGGCCGCAGGTATGGGCAGAACCCTGGAACTGAAAGCGGGGACCTTGTATGAGAAGAATTTTGAATAACGTGCTGTGCAAAGCTCTGTGCCTTGCCCTGCTGGCCTGCGCCACCCTGGCGCTTTCGGGTGGAGCCATGGCGGCGGAAGGCCCCCTTGTGCTTGTTTTGCCCTTTCAGGTGAACGCCGGGCCAGAACTGCCCAACGCATCACAAGACCTGCCGCAGATGATCGCCGATCAGCTGGGGCAGAACGGCATGCGTGCCGTGCCCATGGCAACTGCCCGGCAGTTGCAGCGCAGCAGCGGTGAGTCGCTCGATCTTGCCACCGCGCGCGAGCTTGGCCGCAAGGCCGGGGCCCGCCTGGTCATTTACGGCAAATTTAACCAGCTTGGTCAGGGCTTCTCCATGGACACGCGCATTGTGCCTGTCTACTCTGGTGACGCCGTGCCTGCTGGCTTTGAGCGCAATTCGCTCACTGCCCTGAGCGAATGCACCGCCGCCCTTGCCAAGCGCGCCGCCGAGGTTGCCAACCCCGCCACCGCCGAAGAATCCACCCCCAAGAAGTCAGACGCTCCCGCTACTCTGGTTCCCATGGGTGCGCCCACCTCTGCCCACGGCGGTCTTGCCGATGTGCAAGTGCGCGGCATGAAAGTGCTTGATCCCGATACCGTGCTTATGCGCCTTACCATCCGCAAGGGCGACAGCCCCGATGCCACGGCCATCAACGAAGAAGTCAAGCGTATCTGGGATATGGGCTACTTCAGCGACGTGCAGGCCACCCTTGAAGGCAACGTGCTTGTCTTCACCGTGGTGGAAAAGCCCCGTATCGACAACATTGTGGTTGAAGGCTCCGACAAGGTCAGCAAGGACGATGTGCTTGCAGCCATGGGCACAAAAACCGGCAGTGTTCTGAACGAACAGGTGCTTTCGGACGACCTGCAAAAAGTCAGCGAACTGTACCACAAGGAAGGTTTTTACCTTGCCAAGGTTACCTACCGCCTCGAAGACCGCGCGGGCGGCCGTGGTGCGGTACTTGTGCTCAGCGTAAAAGAAGGCAACAAGCTTTATATCAAGGAAGTCAAGGTTGAGGGCATTTCCAAGCTCGACCGTGGCGACCTTGACAAATACATGGCCCTCAAGACACGCGGTATATTCTCGTGGCTGACGGGCACGGGCGTGCTTAAAGACGAATACCTCGAACGCGACACCAACGCCATTGCGGCCTTTGGTCTTAACGAAGGCTATGTTGACATTCAGGTGGCCGCACCCACTGTTGAATACCGCGACGATGGTATTTACATTACCTTTAACGTGCATGAAGGCCCGCGCTACACTGTGCGCGATGTGGTCTTTGCTGGTGATGTTATCGACAGCGAAGACAAGATGCTTGAAGTTGTGCAAATGGACGACTGGAAAAAGTCGGACAAGTACTTTTCGCTCACTGTCATGCAGGAAGACTCCAAGCGCCTGACCGACTTCTATTCCGACTTTGGCTATGCCTATGCCGAGGTGGATACCAAGGTGGTCAAGGCCGATGACGGCAGCGATCAAGTTGACGTG
Source organism: Deltaproteobacteria bacterium (assembly GCA_009929215.1). Taxonomy (GTDB): domain Bacteria; phylum Desulfobacterota; class Desulfovibrionia; order Desulfovibrionales; family Desulfovibrionaceae; genus Desulfovibrio. The sequence goes on from SAAX01000024.1 coordinate 24,040, forward strand.
GGCTATGTCGTCACCAAGAAGCAGAAGGTCTTCATTCGTCGCCTTTCGGTCGAAGGCAATACAAAGACCCGCGACAATGTCATCCTGCGCGAAATGCGTCTGGGCGACGGTGACATGTACGAAGGTGCAAAGCTGCGCCGCTCCAACGAACGCCTCAACCGCCTGCGCTTCTTCTCTGCTGTGGATATGGAGCTGATCCCCACTGACAAGGAAGACGAAGTCGACCTCAAGGTCAAGGTCAAGGAAACCAATACTGGTGCCATCATGGGCGGTATCGGCTACTCCACTTACTATGACGTGGGCGTTACCGCCTCGATCATGGAACGCAACCTCTTTGGTCGCGGTTACTGGTTGCAGTTGCAGGGCTTCTTCTCCTGGCGTCGTACGTCGGGCGTGCTGTCCTTCACCAACCCGCGCATATACGACACAGACCTTTCTGTGGGCAACGACCTGTACTATACCCATGACTACTGGGACAACTTTACCAAGGATACCGTGGGCGACACCATACGCCTTTCGTACCCCCTTGGTGAGTACACCAGCGTGGGCGGCGGCTACCGCCTTGAACGCTACACCCTCTATGATGTGGACGACAACGCATCGCCCTACATCAGCGATTACAAGGGTGTTAACTGGACAAGCGCCATCTCTGGCCGAGTTCTGCGCGACACCACCGACTCCAAGGAACGCCCCACCAAGGGCACCATTGCCCGCCTGTGGGCTGAATACGGCGGTGGCGGCCTTGGCGGTACAGACAACTTCATCAAGACTGTGGCCGACTGGCAGGGCTTCTACTCGTTCAACCCCCAAAACACCTTCCACGTTCGTGGTCGCCTGGGCGGCGTGTTCCAGAACACCGACTCCAAGGTTCCCGTATTTGAACGCTTCTGGGTGGGCGGCATGGATACCATTCGTGGTTATTCGTTCTCCGACCTTTCGCCCCGCGACTACAAGTACAATGGCGACCAGATCGGCGGTGACCGCATGGGCGTTGCCAACGTGGAATATATCTGGACCTTCCAGAAAGATCTGGGCCTTGCTCTGGTGCCCTTCTTCGATGCCGGTTACAACATCGACAGCAAGACCATGGGTGCGGATCTCAACAAGTACATCGTGTGTTCCACCGGCCTCGAACTCCGTTGGCGTTCACCAATGGGTGACCTGCGCATTGCCTACGGTATTCCGCTGGTGCAGGACTACGATAAAGAACGTGAATCCGGCCGCATAGAATTCAGCATGGGCCAGTTCTTCTAGCCCCTGGTTTCATGCCGCCCTGGCGGCAGATATTCGGCGCGCCGGAAGCACAAATCATGTGCATCCGGCGCGCTGCCTGTTTTGCAGATCAAATGCGCATACGGCGTACGCAGGTAGAGATACGTTGTTATGGCATGCATTATGCTTAATATACTCAGTCAGCATTCTTAGACGTCAAAAAATAGTCACCAACAGGCAAAAGGAACTACAGTGGCCGGAAAGTCTCACCAGCCCAAGGCTCCCGAAAAAGTAGGCAGCAATAACCTGCGCAGGCTTGCCCCGCCGCTGGCCTTTCTTGCTGCCCTTTGTCTAATGGTGGTGTGTTTTTACGACTCTGGCTACACCTCGCTGCCGCCCACGGGCAAACGCTACGATCTTGCCAAGGCCAGCATAGACACGTTGCGGCAAGATGAAAAACGCTCTGGGCAACGCGAACCCTGGGAAAATCTGGCGGCCGAATTTCGCGCCATTTACGATGCCGACCCAGGCTGGCCCAACCGCCCCGCAGCCCTGTTCCGCGCGGCAGAGAGTCTTGAGGAGCTGGCGCGCCGTTCGTTTGCCAAGGCCGATGCCAAAAAGGCCATTGAATGTTATGAGGCCGTGGCCCAGCGCCATGCAGACAGCCGCCTTGCAGACGATGCCCTGTTTCGGGCCGCCAAACTACGCGCGGCCTGGCTCAAAGACGACAGGGGCGCTCTTGCCCTGCTGGAACGCATCAAAAGCCAATATCCCAAGGGTGACATGATCACAGAGGCCCAGGCTCTGGAAAAAACCCTTCAGGCAGCTGCCAACGGGCGCACCGCACCCGAGGCGCGTCAGGTTTCCAACACCGATGGCAAGGAACCCAAAGATGAGGCTTTGCCCTCTAAATCAGCCGCCACCGCTGCCCACACACCAGGCACACAATCTGCGCCCCCGGCAGACGCTGCCCCCGCCCAGATCACCAGGGCCGGGGCTCTGCAACCTGTGCCTCAGGCAGAACTGCTACCGCGCTACCGCGAGGCAAAGGCCAAGATGGAGGCCTTGCGCACTGACAAAGTGCGTTCGTGCTGGCGGCAACCGTGGGAAGAACTCACCACAGAATTTTTACGCATCTACCAGAGCCGCAAAGATTGGGCCATATCGCCTGGCGCGCTGTTCCGTGCAGCCATCAGTCAGGAGGCCCTTTCCGACTGCTCGCACCTTGCAGACGAATACCGCCAGGCGCGCGACCTTTACCTCAAGCTGGCGCAGGAATTCCCCAAGAGCGCCCTTGCAGATGATGCCCTGTTGCGTGCTGCCACCATTGATGCCGACCACCTCAATCAGTCGGGCGAGGCACTGGAGCTTCTGGACGCCATCGCAGCCCTATATTCTGGCGGCGACAAAAACGCTGAAGCGCAGGTATTGCGCAGCCGCCTCACAGGCGCGCCGGGCACAGCAAATGCTGTGCCCTTGGCTCCTGCCGACAGGTCGGCCACGGCTCAGGCCCTGACCAAGCCTGTGGTACAGGCACTATCGTGGAATTCCCTAAGCAAAAATAGTGTGGAAATTGTGCTGGAGCTGAGCGCACCAGCCAAATTTTCCGCAAAGCTCAATGGTTCTGTTGGCAAGGGCAAAAAAGGGACGAAGCAGGCATCGCTCCAGTTGGCGCTTGAAGATGCCACTGTTGAAAAAGACGTGCGTAAGGGTGTGAACATCCGCGGCAGCCTCTTCAAAGGTATGAGCGTCAGTAGCGGCAAGAGTGGGGAAACCCTCCTTAACTTTGAGTTTCAGGATGCCCGCCGCTTTGACACCCGCACGGAATCAAACCCTTACCGCATCATTGTGCGCGTGGCCAGCGGCACAACTCAGTTGCCCCCAATCATCAACGGCAAAGCCGGGTATGCCCAAGGCCCGCCCGATGCTCCCAATATGCAGGCCCAGCCATCCGTTGCCAGCAACGGCACAAGCCAAGCCGTGCCGCCCTCGCCACGCCTTGTGCGCGACATGGCCCGTCAGCTGGGCCTGACGGTACGCACGGTATTTATTGATGCTGGCCACGGCGGACGCGACCCCGGAACCAACCATAACAATGTACTTGAGCGCGCCGTGTCGCTCGATGTGGCCCTGACCCTTGGCCGACTGCTTGAGGCCAACGGGGTCGATGTGGTTTACAGCCGTACTGCCGACAAGGGCGTATCGCTGCGCGAACGCACGGCCATGGCCAATGCCGCCGGGGCAGATCTGTTTGTTTCCATCCACGTCAACGCCAACGATGATGCATCGGTGCAGGGTTTTGAAACATATTATCTCGATATTGCTAGCAACCCCGAGGCTGCGCGGCTGGCAACGCTTGAAAACGCAGACGGCGACCACAAGCTTGGCGACATGCAAAAGATGTTGGCCGATGTCATGCTCAACGCACGAGTAGACGAATCTCGCCACCTTGCCCAGGATATTCAGCGCCTTGCGCAGTTCCGCTTCAAGAGGCGGCAGTTTGAAACAAAGGACAACGGCATCAAGTCTGCGCCCTTCCTTGTATTACTTGGAGCGCAAATGCCTGCTGTATTGGTGGAAATTGGCTATTGTACCAATAAGGAAGAAGCCGCCAGGCTGCTCACGCCCAAGTACCGCATGACCTTGGCCGAAGGCCTGGCCGAGGGCATACTGGCCTACAAAGACAGGCTTCTCAAGCGCCGGACAGTCCAGAATTCCTTGACGCAAGAAGGCTCTGGTGCTATGTGAGGCAAGTAATTTCACCTATGTGTTTTTTGGCTGTATCATAGCAAATAACTGTTTATTCGTACACCGCAGATAGTTATGGCTGTTTTGCAAAATGTAGTACATAGTTGCACACAGCAGAGGCATCTTCTCTTACGGCGCGCGGGTCATCCCAGTTCCGCAAGGACGACATAACAAATCAGCATTGGGGAAGGAGAACTTTCATGCGCAAGGTTTTGATGACGGCTGTTGCGGTTGGCTTGCTGCTTGCCGGACAAGTCTATGCTGCTGACGGCGGCGCCGTGCCCGCGGCCAAGATCGGTGTTGTTGACATGCAGACCGTGGCCACGCAGAGCGTGCCCGCGCAGGCCGCCAAAACAACAATGGAAAACAAGTTCGGCACCGAACGCAACGCGCTTGAAAAGCAGGGCGAAGCGCTGAAGAAAAAGGCCGAGGCTCTGAAAAATCCCAAGGCCAGCGAAGAAAAGAAGCTGGACTTCATCCGCTCCAAGCAGGATCTGGATCAGAAGACCCGCAACTTCCTGCGCAAGGTTGAACAGGAAGAAGTGAAGCTGCGCCAAGACATGGTTACCCTCGTCTTCAGCGCCACCTACGAAGTGGCCCGCGCCAAGGGCTTTAACTTTGTGGTCGACGTCACCGCTGGTGGCGTGCTCTACGCCGACCAGACCATGGACCTGACCCAGGACGTGTTGGCCGAAGTGAACAAGATTTACAAAGAAAAAGCCAACGACAAGGGCAGCAAGAAGTAAAGCCCACTGCCGATACATAACTGGCCTCTCAACCCGGAAGGGCCGAGAGGCCTTTTTTTATACCGCCGTGCGCGGTCAAGCACACCACATTCAGGAGATCACATGCAGGATACTACCCCCCAGAACATAAGCATGGACATTCAGCGTATATTGCGCCTGCTGCCCCACCGCTATCCTTTTTTGCTGGTGGACAGGGTGGTGGAATGCGTACCCGGCTCGCACATTCGGGCCTATAAAAATATCACCTTCAACGAACCATTTTTCCAGGGGCACTTTCCTGGTGCGCCCATCATGCCCGGCGTGCTCATTCTTGAGGCTCTGGCCCAGACGGGCGGCCTGCTTGCTGTATCGGGCATGGAAAGCCTTGACGACAAACTCTTTCTGTTTACGGGCCTCGACGGCGTCAAATTCCGCAAACAGGTGGTTCCCGGCGACAGGCTTGACCTTGAGTGCAGCAACCTGCGCATGAAGCTCAAGCTCTGCAAGATGGAAGCCCGCGCCTTTGTGGACGGCAAGCTGGCAGCCGAAGCCGTGATTACAGCTGCCATTGGTGACAGACCCAAGAGCTAGCGCCGTAACTATCTGGCTGCAACGCATAAGGGGAGGGGATTGTACAATCCCCTCCCCTTTTATTTGGCAAAATTGTTGGCAGCTGCATCCCTCACAGCCTGTAGGCAGGTATCACGCGCCATTGGCAGCCATGCAACGGCTGCCCTACCCATCGCCTAAAAAAGCGAAAGACTGCGCAGCGCGTCCTCTACGTCTTCCACCGGCAGGGAATCAAGGCAGGCCTTGTGCGGCAGCGGGTATTCAAAACCCAGATTAAGGTAGGCATACGGCCCCCGGTGCGGCAGCAAAGAACGCACATGTCGCCCCACAGGCCCCCAGCGCAGGGGGTTGGTAGGCCCGTGCAGCCCCACCGTGGGCGCGCCCGCAATGGCCGCCAGGTGCATGGTTCCCGTATTTACCGAGACCACAGCACTGGCGCGGCTGAAAAGCCAGGCCAGGCCCACAAGCGAAGTCCTGCCCGCAAGCGATATGGCCGGACACTGTGGGTGATCCCGCAAAAAGGCATCGTTGCGCGGGGCGTCGGAGGGCGCACCGGTCAGGTACACTTCAAAACCCTTGTCGCCCAGCATACGGGCAAGGGCATCCCAGTTGTCAGCTGGCCATTCTTTGAGCCACGCATTGGTTCCAGAAGGCCACATATGCAAAAACACCCGCCGGGGCAGCGCGTCACCCACATCCCCACTGGGTTCAAGCCTGCCGCACAGTTCTGGGGGCAGGTCGTCGGGCGGCGATTGCGGCAATAAAATTCCTGGCCCGCCAAGCAAACCCGGAAACAGAGCCCGCCCAAGCTCCAGAAAATTCTCTACTTCATGACGGTCATTGCGGTGATGTACCGCAAAAGAATATCCAAAAGCCCGGCACTGACCATCCGTATCAAATCCCACTGTTGTGCGCGCATTTGAAAGGTTGCACAGCAGGGCTCCAAGGCGCGCCCACTGGGAACTGTCAATGAGCACATCCAGCTTTTGCTCGCGCAGCCAGGTAGCCATGGCAGGCACTTCGGTCACAGCAAAAGATTGACTGCTGTCAATGCCGGGAATCAGGCTGACCGTTGCGGCATTGGCCCGAGATGTGAGCAAGACAAACCGAGCGTTGGGCAGACGCTCGCGCAGGGCAGAAATAAGCGCAGAGAGCAGCAAAAGATCGCCAATGGCCCCAAGACAGATAAAACCCACTCGCTGAGGCTCGGCAACGGGGCTGCCCCCTTTGCCCCAACGCAGCACAGAGCTGCACGCGGCCAGCGGTATTCCGGCGCAACGGTCGAGCCAGCGGTTGAAACTGTTGCCACGTTCGCCCATCAGTACGCTCCGTACCCTGTTATGACCACAGGAATAGTCTTGGCGAGAATCCACAGATCCATCCAGACAGACCAGTTGTTGATGTAATAGTGGTCAAAAGCCACGCGCTCGGCATAGGTGGTGTTGTTGCGGCCAGAAATCTGCCACAGCCCGGTCAGGCCCGGGCGCACCAGGCAGTATTCTTCATACACCGGGCCATATTTTTCAACTTCCATGGCTACAATGGGGCGCGGCCCCACAAGGCTCATGTCGCCGATAACCACGTTGAGCAGTTGCGGCAGCTCATCCAGGCTCACCTTGCGCAAAAAGCGCCCCACACGGGTAACACGCGGGTCGTGCTTGAGCTTGTGGTCTTTCTCCCACTCTGCCCGCATTTCCGGGTTGCGCTCAAGCACGTTTTTGAGCACGTCATCGGCATTGTGCATCATGGTGCGAAACTTGAAAATCCGGATTTCGCGGCCTCCACGGCCAATGCGCTGCTGGCGGTAAAAAACCGGCCCACGGCTGTCAATGCGAATGGCAAGCGCCAGCAACAGGCCCAAGGGCAACAGCACTATGCCGCCCATGGCGCAGAGCAGCACGTCCATATAACGCTTGACCCGCAGACGGCGTCTGTCACGCAGATGTTGGCGCACTTGCAGGCCCACGGTCGCGCCAAGATCGCGCGGCGTAAGCCAGTGAGCACGAAAACCATCGTTAAACGAAGGCACAACAAGTATGCGCTCAAAAAATCTGCTGGCTTCCGTAATATAATCAAGACTTTGACCTTGATCAGCCTTTTGCAGAATCATGGCCATGGCCTTTGGGTTTGCCTGGGCTGTCTGGGCAAAAAGTTTTCGCGCTTCCTCGGCATTGGTGGGCAGAGCAAACATGGATATAGGGCGCAAACCACGCTCTGGTCTGCGCTTGAGGTAGCGCCAAAATTCGCGTCCGGCGTTGCCGCTGTCAAAAATGATCAGGGGGCGGCCCCACCAGCGGCGACGAACAAAAAGGCGACGGCAATAACTGCGCGTAATGGGCAGCACAAAAACCGTGGCCGCCCAACTGCCAGCAATCACAATGCGCGAATAGGCGTCGCCCGTTTTTGAAAGAAACAGCACAGCCAGAATAATGCCGTACATAAGGCTGGTGAGCTGAAACAGGGCCTTGAGCTCACGGTGGGGGGGCAGGCTTATGGTCTGATAAAGCCCAAGCCCTGCGGCCATAACCGGCCCCATCAACAGCAGGGGCAATGCCCAGTGGTACAAGGCTGGCTCTACATTGCCAAAGGCGGCGCGCACCAAAAAAACCGCAATGGCCGTTCCAAGAATGGCCATGAGATCAAAAAGGCAGAGTATGGATTTTTGCGGGGAAAGGCCGCAAGCTAGAAGCGCCCTGACCCAAAAGGGATATTGTTTCATACAGAGAGGCGCTGTGCCGATGGCAGCACTACGTTTATGCGCGGTTGACCGCGCCGTTACAAAAGGAAGTCACTCTCAAACAGGTTAATGTTATGCTCTTTCCTCATAAAGCACAAGAAATCCACCTTGGGCCTAGGCTTTGTGCCGCACAGACCAACAGCGGATCAAGCACAGCAAGGCCCGGCATGGCTTCCGAGTTTTGCCCTGCTGCCATGCGCAACGTGGGCTGCCGCCCTGCGCCCTTGCGTAGCACCCCTCCTTCTGTTACAGAAAGACCTTGTTTTCTGTGGCCGCTCGGTGCCGGCACAAATGCCCACCGTGCAAGGGATGCGCAACAGTCGCCACATGGCGGCTGGGTGGTCGCATGTCCGTCCTGTCATTTCCGAGGGGGAAATTGAACATGAAGAAGCTTTTCGTCTGCGCCATGCTGGCCACCGTGCTGGCTGCCGTACCCGCATTTGCCGCCAAAAAAGCCTATGTTAACGGCATTGACCCCGACTATCCTCCCTTCGCCTATGTTGACGAAAAGACCGGCCAGCCCGCCGGCTTTGACGTTGATTCCATGAACTGGATAGCCAAGACCATGGGATTTGAAGTTGTTCACAAGCCCATGGCGTGGGACGGCATCATTCCTGCCCTGCTCGCCAAGCAGATTGACATGGTTGACTCTGGCATGAGCATCACCGCTGAGCGCGCCAAGGTTGTGCAGTTCTCCAACCCCTACTGGACTGTTTCGCGCGTGTTTGTTGTGCCCGCCGATTCCAAGCTGACCCCCGCCGACATTCTGAGCAAGAAGATCCAGCTCGGCGTACAGCGCGGCACTTCTGAAGCCAACGACATCAAGAAAGAGCAGGAAGAAAAGAAGTATCCCTTTGAACTGCGCTTTTACGAATCCTCGCCCCTGGCCGTTACCGACCTGCTCAATGGCCGCATTCAGGCTGCCCTGATGGACGAACTGCCCGCCAACAATGCCATTGAAAATGGCCGCGCCGTCAAGAAGGCCGGCACCCACGGCCAGCCCGACCAGTTCGGCGTTGCCATGCGCAAAGAAGACAAGGAACTGCAAAATCTGGTGAACGAAGGCTATAAGAAGCTTATGGCCGATCCTTACTGGAAAGAACTGCAGAAGAAATACCTCAGCAAATAACGGACGCGTACGCGCCCACACGTCAAGCGCGAACCGCCTGAATACCAGACGGTTCGCGCTTGCGCGGAAAAGGCCTTTCCATTCATGAATTCACTGCTTGTGGTATACAACGCCCTGCCCTCCATTCTGTCTGGCAGTCTGGTTACGGTGGGCAATGTCACCCTGTCGCTGACCATGGGTCTGCTGCTGGGCGTACCCTTGGCTGTGGCCCAGGTTTATGGCGGGCCGTGGCTGCGGCGTCTTGTGGCGTTGTATGTGTGGTTTTTCCGGGGCGTGCCCATATTGGTACTGCTGTTTCTTTGCTACGGGCTTTTTATCAGCCTTGGCATCACCCTGGACCCGTTTTTTATCTGCTGCATCGTTCTTGGCAGCACCAGCACGGCCTACCAGTCACAAATTTTCAGGGGCGCTATCGAAAGTCTGCCCCGTGGACAGCTCAATGCCGCGCGCGCTCTTGGTATGCGCGAAAGCACCGGCATCTGCTCCATCATATTGCCGCAGGCCCTGCGGCTTTCCATTCCCGGCTGGGCCAACGAATTTTCCATTCTGCTTAAAGATTCGGCCATCTGCTTTGTGCTTGGCACTCAGGATATCATGGCCCGCACCTCGTTTGTGGCGGCCAGAACCCACGAGCATCTGGCCCTGTACGCCACGGCGGGCGTGCTGTATTTTGTGCTGACGCTGGCGGTGCTCAAACTGTTGCGCTGCCTGGAACAAAAAGTCCATGTGCCCGGCTATTCCTCTGGAATCGGCATGGAAGGCATGGGGATGGGATAAGCATGAGCGTTGACCAACAAGCGGTATTGCAGGTTAAGGGCATTTCCAAAATGCTGGGCGGCAAGCCCATTCTGGACAATTGCAGCCTTACGGTTAACCGGGGAGAACTGAAGGTTCTCATCGGGCCTTCTGGCGCGGGCAAAAGCACCCTGCTTCAGAGCATCAACTGCCTTATCCCGCCAGATTCTGGCGAAATTTACCTTGAGGGCCAGTTGCTCAACCGGGCCGACAAGGCAGCCCTGTGCGCCTTTCGTGCGCAGGTGGGCATGATCTTTCAGGATTTTAACCTGTTTGACCACCTCACTGCCGAAGAAAACGTGGCCATAGCCCTGCGCAAGGTGCGCGGCATGTCTGCCACCGATGCGCGCAAGCGTGCGCAGGAAGAACTGGCCCGCGTAGGCCTTGCCCGCCGCGCCAGTCTGTACCCTGCCCAGCTTTCTGGCGGGCAGAAGCAGCGCGTGGCAATGGCCCGCGCCCTTGCCATGGATCCCAAGGTTATTCTGCTCGACGAGCCCACCTCGGCCCTCGACCCGGAGCTGGTGGGTGAAGTGCTTGCCGTTATTCGCGATCTTGCCAGTGGCGGCATGACAATGGTTATGGCCACACACCAGATGGACTTTGCCCGCGCTCTGGCTACCGAAATTGTTTTTATGGAGCACGGCAAACTCATTGAGCAGGGTTCGCCCGCTGACCTGCTGGCCGAAGGTTCCAACACCCGCACCCGCGACTTCTGCCAGCGCTTGCTGGAGATGGGGGCCTAAGTGCTGGATACGGCCTTTTTCAGCACCGAGCTTTTGCCCGCGCTCAACAAGGGGCTGCTGGTTTCACTGGCGCTCATAGTGCCCGCAGGAACCCTGGGCTTTGTGGGCGGCGTGCTGCTTGGTTGTGCCCGCGCCTTTGGCCCCCAGTGGCTGCGCCGCCTTGGCAACGGCTACACCTCGCTTATACGCGGCGTGCCCCTGGCAGTGCAGCTCATGATGATCTACTACGCCCTGCCCAAACTCGGTATTTTCTTTTCGCCCTTTGGCGCGGCGCTCACCAGTTTTACCCTGTGCACTGCGGCCTATCAGTCGGAATATGTGCGCGGCGCCCTGCTTTCCATCAGGCAGGGGCAGGTGCGCGCGGCTCAAGCGCTTGGCTTCAGCCAGTGGCAGACTGTGGCGTGGATCATCATTCCGCAGGCTGCGCGCCGAGCACTGCCCGGCTGCGGCAACGAGATCATCTACCTTATCAAGTACAGCTCGCTGGCCTATCTGGTTACCTGCATGGAACTGATGGGCGAAGGCAAGGTGGTGGCCTCTGACACGTTTAGGTTCACCGAGGTTTTCATTGCCGTGGGCGCTTACTATCTTGCCATGGTTACCCTGGCCACTTTTTTGCTGCGCTGGCTCGAAGAACGTTTTCGCATTCCCGGTTTTGGCGCACGCTAGCAGCCAGCTCCCGCATATTTACGCAAAAAGGCCCGCTTTCGCGGGCCTTTGAACATTTTGCACCTTGCGTGCTTCTCTTTTTGGGGCAGGCTGCTAGTCCTGCCCAAGCTCGCTTTTGAGCCAGGCCTTTACCTCTGGCGTGGGCTCACTGATGCCCCGCCATGCGCCGTGAACCTTGCGGTAATCTTCTTCCAGCCCTTGGGGCAGAGGCACGGTAATCAGGTCTTCCGCCCGCTCGGAATTGCGCTTCACCAGCCGGATAACAGGGGGTTCCTGCCAGCTGTCCACCACAAAATAGTGGGACACGTCTTCCTTGGAGCGCACTGGCGGGTATTCTGAATGCCAGTCGTTGTTGCCCCATTCAAGATACATGGTAACCGCGTGTTCGGGCGAAAGGTTCCAATCTATATTATAAAGAGAAAAATCCTTCAGGCTTGTCATGGCTTCCTCCTTTTGACTTGATTTATTAATAACAATTATTGATAAATTAAGCAAGGGGGGTCAACGACCTTTTCTGCCTACGGCCAGCGGTTCGCCCGAGTTACTGGTTCCTTTTTGCCCGTTCGGCCTCCATGCGCCGCTGGTTGCGAATGCGCTCCAGGCGGGTTTGCTGAGCCTGCTCACGCTGTTGTTTTGCTTCTTCAAGCAATTTTTCGCGCTTACGGTCAAAAACCAGCGTGGTTCGCAGCGCCGCTATGCCCAGAGAAACCACAGTGACAATCAGAATAAGAATTCTTTGGATAGACCAGGGTTCTGAGCCCAAAATGGCTTTGAGCCAGCCAAGCCCAAAGGATTCACCCCAAAAATAGACCGATGGCACAGCAATAAAGCAGAGCAGCAGGCCAACGGCCTCTAGCCACATAAAGGTTTTGAGCAGGGTGAGGCCAAAGAGCGTTCCGTCGCGCACCATACGCAAAAACTGCAAGCGTTTGCGCAGGCTGCGCA
>SAAX01000169.1 GCA_009929215.1 Deltaproteobacteria bacterium
CTCCTTGTTACTTGGTTCTCCCAAGAGAATTACGGGGAAAATCGCAGTGGCTATCGACACACAGGTGTCAATGACGCCACTATACAAGGGGCGGCCTAAAAGACCTGCGACGAAGGGTCACAGCGCAAAATTGCCGCAGCAATCAATGAGTTCCATTGCCTCTTCGGCCCCAGTCAGCTTCGCCGACTGGGGCCGAAGAGGCCGAGGAACACGAACAAATATGGCGCGTTACCCAGGGCGTCGCTCCGCCTTCGGCGTCGCTTGCCCTGGGCTGGTATGTATCGCGCTTTCAGCGCGCAAATACCAACGGGATGACGGTTTGCAGCAGGGCGGTCACCAAGGCGCAGGGACAACCAAAATCAATGGCTGACCGCTTACAAGGTTTCTGTGCTGAAAAAGTTCGAGGTAGTTGAGGAAACAGCTTGGCTTTGTTATAATACCCGACGAATGCAAAGAAAGCCCGGCACTGGCAGTGACGACAACGACGGCAGGTGCCCCTGTGAAGCCGCCTTGCAAAACGCATGGATGTGGTCCGAAAGAGGAGGAAAGCCAATGAAAGCCCGCAAGTGTTTTACGCTGATCGAACTTCTCGTCGTGATTGCCATCATTGCCATCCTGGCGGCCATGCTGCTGCCGGCCCTGAGCAAGGCGCGGGAGAAAGCGCGCAGCATCAGCTGCACCAGCAATCTCAAGCAGATCATGCTGGCGGCTGACATGTACCTCAACGACAATGCCGACACCTTTATGACCCAGGGATCGCTCACCATCAATGGCGTAAGCCAGTCACAGGGCTACAATCCCCAGAAGTACTACGAGAACGACCTCTACGAGCTGGAGCCCTACGGCAATTACCAGGTCCATTTCGCCTCGTATGTCGGCGACAAAAAGACCTGGTTCTGCCCGAGTTCGACGAACTACACCACGCCTTGGCAGCGTTTCGCGTACGACTATCCCATGACGGTTACCTTGCACGCCAAGGTGCGTTTTGCGGTTCCCGGTACCGGGAGTTTTCCCACGTCCATCTCGGACTGTGCGCTGACGGGTGACGGTTACTACGAATGGATTCAGTCAGATCAAGCTGGCCGTGTGCATGCCCGGCACAACCGTGGCTTGAATGCGGGCTATCTGGATGGCCATGTTGGTTGGGTACAGGGCGCTGCAGTGCAGGCAAAACCGACCTTGTTTGGTATCAGCGCGTGGTCGGCCCAGACCATCCGTTATTGATGTGTGTGGTGGCCCGTTGCCGGCTGTACGAGTCACTTGTGGGGCCGGCACGGCTACTAGTTGCTTGCGAGGAAAAGACGACATGATCATTCTCTCGGGCATTGCCCCATGCTGGCACGACCACGATGCTTTCAAGCCCGTACAGCTGGGGCGTTTGCGCCTGCCCGGGCGCATTGTCCGTTCGGCAACAGAGATGTTCAAGGCCCATGCCGACGGACATTTGGATGATGCCGAATTGGCATGGATGAACGACCTGGCCACGCAGCCCCTGGGCGCGATCATCAGC
>SAAX01000170.1 GCA_009929215.1 Deltaproteobacteria bacterium
CTTGTGGACTGCTCCAAGCTGGTACAGGGTGGGTGCAGGCGCATCATGCGCCACCTCAAGCACCAGGCACGGTGCACCCGCCCCCTGCCCCTGTGCTGCTGGCAATGCCCACCACCGCCCGGTTGCTTGCATGCCCCTGAAGGCCTGCCAGATCTTGTCCTTGAGTGGGCAGCCCCTGCATGTGTAGCTGTACCATCCCTTTACGGCCCGGAAGGAGAGGCGCAGCGTGCCCAGCTGGCCCTCAGGCGCTGGCCGCTGCGGCCGCCACTGGCCCGGGGTCGCGGGAGTGGTGTGCAGCACAGAGCCTGCTGGGGCGGCACGGACTATGGCCAGGAGCAGGAGGAACTCCCTGCCCAGCTCCCGCGGGGGCTCGCACCCCAGCGCGGCCTCGACAAAGCTGCCATGAAGACTGTCTGCTATGTGTGCCAGGCTGCGGCCAACCAAGGTGGAGGTGCCTGCAAACAAGGAAGTGCACAGTGCATAGTGCGGGTGTCCTTTTTTTGAGCCAGGATAGGATGGAGACTGTAGTTGCATCACCGAGGGCCCAGCGCCTAGGCGGGGCCTACTCATGACAGGGGCGACCCAGCAGAAGGCCCCATTCACCCAACATCTGCCACTCACTCAAGCGCAGCATGCACATGAAATTTGAGACCCCCCCCGACCTCCACACCTTGATGCGCCCCCTCCTGTAGCCGCTGCAGAGACTGCTGCTGATGAGAGCCATTTGAGTTGAAGTGATGGGGCCCTGTGTGCGTGGATGGGACAGGCCAGCAGTTGCATCATCATGCCTTGGGCTTCACAAAACCCTCAGGCCCAGGGGCTGCAGGAGTGCTCAGGAACACCAGCAGACCCCTTGTGACCGATGGCCGACCTCTGCGCCATCGATAGATGCTCCTGGTGGCATCACCTCGGGAACACCGCGCCCTAAAAGCAAGGCTCGTGCGTGCTGCCCACCTGCAGTTTCCTCCAGCGGCGGGCACCCTGAAGACGACTGCGAATGGGCTGCGGCTGCCCCCCCGACGTGATGATTGGGGCCGCTTTTTGGAGAGCAAAACCAATGGCCGGCTACCGCCAAGCGCCTGGCATCTGCCCGGATGGCCGGCGCTGCTGTGTGCTGGTACCTGCTGCCGCTGGAGGTCGAGGTCCCCAGGTGACCCTGCCTCGCGTTAATCGAAGCGCGCCACATGTAATGTAGAGTAGAGCAGGCGTGCAGCACTATGTGGGAGTGCTTGTGAGGTGCCTCGCTTCATCTCCCTCTCGAGGTTGCACTTCTCCCAGTTGGCGTCGAAACGACAAAGCCAGTCAAACGCACAATGCGCACTGGTAGCCCGTATTGCAGCGTTTGCGACTTTGCGCAAATGCTCAAGGTGCCCCGGGAGGTCTGGGGGAACTTGAGGGAGACATAACACATACAGGCTGGAGCTTGCTTGCTTGCTTACATGGCATTCACGGTTTCAACCGCGGTAGCTGCAGCTCGATCGAGACAATGTGTCTCAC
>SAAX01000171.1 GCA_009929215.1 Deltaproteobacteria bacterium
CATGGGATCCTGGCAATTTGCGCACACGGCAATTGCTGGAGAGGGCCGAGCATATGCTGCGCCCCAGGGTTTCATTTTTGCCCCGCTGGTGGAACGATAACGAAGGCCGCCAATATACGGAGTATACAATGAGCGCTTCCGAATTTGTTCGCGAAGACATATCGCTCTCGGCTTTTGTTTCAGACATTTCGTGGAAGCACGAAAACGACATAACCCGCGGCCAGGCGGCAGGCGTGAGCATGCGCTATTATCCCTTCAAGCAGCACTGGCTCGATGTTATGGTCAGGGGCATACAAAAAGAAGGCGGTAACACATCGGCCGCATGGAGCGCCGCTTGGCGCGGCGTTTACGCCACAGACCTGCTGCGCGCCAACGGCAACTACACAATAACATATAGCCGCGATACGCTTGAAACGCAGGAAAGTATCGACAAGGGCACGTTTGCCGACCAAATTTATGTAAATTCTGAAACACGCATCCTTGATTGGGGCGTGCTGGAAACGGAATTTTTTGGCATTTCGCGCACGGACGGCAACAAAAGCTTTGGCGCAACGCTGAACCCCAGCTATATCATATTTGACAAGCCCCAGCTGCGCGTGGGGTATCTGTTCAGCGCTGCAGACAGTGACCGCAACCCGCAAGACTACTATGCTCCACAGCAATACATAAATCACATGGCTGTTGTTTCAGCTGGTTACGAAATAGCCCAGGGCTTTTCACTGCAGGGAATGGCCGGTTATGGCACGGCAAGATCAAAAGACAAGGATTGGGAAAAAGTTTTTCGCTACAGCGTGGGGCTGGATTGGGCGGTGACGGAAGACTGGCGGCTGCGCTTTAAATACCAGCGTTTGGAACTGCCCACATATAATATGGACCAGTTTACCCTGGGGGTACAGTATGTCTTCTAGCATGTATGTAAGCCTGCACCATGCCGGTGCGCGCGCAGCGCGAGCGTTTGTTTGCCTGTCGTTCGTTTGCCTGTCGCCGGTGCTGCTACACGCAAGCCCTGCCCTTGCCTCGGCGGCGTGGCTGGTCGAATGGGATATGGCAAATGGATTCCGCGAGGCGCAGGCGGCCAACATATCGGACGTAATGCTGTTTGCCGCCAAGTTTGATGCCCAGGACTCCCTTTTTCTATCCGAACCGCTGCAACGTGCAGCTAGCGGGCCAGAAGTGAAGGCACTCATCCCCAATCGCAAGGTCTATCTTACGGTTGTCAATGATCGGGTTGAAGGCCCCAACAAGGTTTCGCTCAAAGACCCAGCGCTCATAACCCGCCTTATGGCTACTTCGGAGTCGCGCGCACGCCATAGAAATCAGCTGCTCGCTCTTCTTGACGCTGGCCCGTTTGCGGGTCTGGAGCTGGATTACGAACGGGTTTCCAATGAGGACTGGCCAAAACTTCTGGCCTTCACGCAGGATCTTTCAGCTAAAATGGCTAGCAAAGGCAAGCA
>SAAX01000096.1 GCA_009929215.1 Deltaproteobacteria bacterium
GGCGTGGGTGCAGACCGCTTTGGCGGCTTCTATGACAATACCGACATTTTTTCACGCATGGCTGAAGTCATGGGCCTGAAAAAGGCCGCCGCCGTGACCACCCCTGTGGTTACTCCCGTGGTCGCCCCTGCCAAAGAGGCTGCGGTTATGGCGCAGGCCGCCAACTAGCTCTGGCTGAAAAAGGCATTTGTGGGTCGGGCGGCGGGGCTATGCCTGCTGCCCGGCCTGTTTTTCATGGATTATTGAAGTGAACGCGTGCGGTTCACAGCGGGGTAGTTATGGCGCAGCAAGATGAAAAAAAGCCCCTGTCGGGCTCTGTGGCGGATGTGGAGGGGGCAATACCCGAGTCAGCAATTGGGCAGGGAATTTCGGCCCAGCCGCATATCCCCGCCGCCCATGTGCACGCGCCCCTACGCTCAACCCGGCGCGATACCCTGCTGTGCGTGGTGCTGGCGCTGGCCTGCCTTGCGCTTTATCTGCTGCCCACGGGCTTTGAAAACCGCCTGCCCGATAACGCTGTGCGCTGCCGTGCCACGGTGCTCAGCGTGGACAACGAGCGGGTGCACCAGTACGGCATCGTGCGCATGGGCACGCAGTATGTGACCCTGCGCGCGCTCGATGGCCCCTATGCCGGGCAGACATGGCAGGCGGGCAATGATCTGGTGGGCAAGATGGAGCTGGATAAGGTCTTCGCCCCCGGCGATACAGCCCTGCTGGTGCTGACCCTGCGCGATGGCTTGGTGGCCGACGCCGTGGCGCAGGACCATTTTCGCCTGTACACCCAGGCCGTAGCCTTTGGCATATTCGCCTTGTTGCTGCTGGTGTTTGCCGGGGTAACGGGGGTAAAGGCGCTGTTGTCTTTCGTTTTTTCGGCCCTGATGATCTGGAAGGCGCTGGTTCCCGCCCTGCTGCGCGATGTGGATCCCATTCTGCTGGGGCTGGGCGTGACCACGGCCATCACCGGGGCCACCATTCTGCTGGTGGGCGGCATGAACAGGCGCGGGCTGGCCGCGTGGCTGGGCTCGCTGCTGGGCATTGCCGCCACATGTGCGCTGGCCCTGATCTTTGCGGGGCCATTTCAGCTGCACGGCGCGGTGCGCCCCTATGCAGAAACAGTGCTCTATTCCGGCTATCCGCACCTCAACATGACGCGTATCTTTCTGGCCAGCATATTCATGGCGTCTTCTGGCGCGCTGATGGATCTTGCCATGGATGTGGCGGCCAGCATGGCCGAGCTGGCGGCACAAAATCCCGGCATTTCGCGGCGGGCGGCGCTGGCATCGGGCCTGCGGGTGGGCCGCGCCGTGGTGGGAACCATGACCACAACCCTGCTGTTGGCCTATTCCGGCGGTTACATTGCCACCCTCATGCTGTTTATGGCGCAGGGGATCCCGCTCGAAAACGCCCTTAACCTGCCCTTTGTTTCGGCAGAAATAATGAACACCCTGGTGGGCAGCATCGGCCTTGTGACGGTGGCGCCCTTTACCGCGCTTACAGGCACATGGCTGCTCATAAGGCCGCAGGCTGCGGAGCTGAAGCGTGCCTGCGGGCGTGTGCAGGCTGGCGGGGCCGCCGATGATGTGGACAAAGACGCGCCGCAGGGGGCGTAGCGGGCAGGGGTTGTTTTGCCTCTATTTTTGCGTGTGTGTTGTGCCCTTGCTGCACCAGCGCGCAACCATGTCGGCCAGTGTCTGTGGGTCAATGGGCTTGGAGATGTGGTCGTCCATGCCGGCCTTGATGCATTTTTCCTTGTCGCCCACCATGCCGTGGGCGGTCAGGGCGATAATGGGCAGCCCGCGCAGTTGCGGATTGGCCCGTATTTGCCGGGTTGCTTCGTAGCCGTCCATTTCTGGCATCTGAATATCCATAAATACTGCTGCATAGTCATTGAGCGCCAGCATTTCCAGGGCCACACGTCCGTTGTCGGCAATATCCACGGCAAGGCCCATGCTTTCTAGCAGCTCCTTGGCCACAAGCTGATTGATTTCATTGTCTTCGGCCAGCAGCACGCGCTGGTTTTCAATCCCGGGCACAGGCATGAAGGGCAGATTTTCATTGGGCTGGCGGGTGTCGGGCAAAAGCTTTTTGCTCTGCACTGCATCCTGTATGGTTTGCAGCAGCAGGGTTCTGCTTACGGGTTTGGCAACCACATGCTTGACGCCCGCAGCATTGGCCTGAACCGTAAATTGATCAATATCAGGTTCAGAGGTCATGATGATGACAGGCACGCCAACGCCCTCAAGGGGTTGAAGACGGCTGGTTTTTTGCCAGCTTTTTTCGTTGGGAAGGTACCAGTCGATCAAGATAACTTCAAAAGGATCATTGGCCGCAGCGGCAGACTGAAGCAGAAGTGCGGCGTCATCCCCGTCAATTTCTTCGACAGGCCGCATGCCAAGGCCGGTGAGCATTTTGCTCAGCTTTTCACGGCGAGATTGCGAGCGGCTCAGCACCATTACCCGCATGTCCGAGAGCGTCAGCAGCTCTGGTATGGCAGCGTGGGCCGTATGGGGCAGTTCAAAAGGCACGGTGAAATAAAATGTGCTGCCCTGATTGAGCGTGCTCTCTACAAAGATGTTGCCGCCCATTATTTCCACAAGTTTTTTCGAGATGGAAAGCCCAAGCCCCGTGCCGCCAAACCGTCTGGTGGTAGACATGTCGGCCTGCGAAAATGCCTGGAACAGCTTTTCCATCTGCGCTTCGCTCATGCCCACGCCAGTATCACTGACGCTGAAAAGCAGGGTTACCTTGTTGTTTGCGGTAGACTGACGCTGTACACGCACCACAACTTCACCCTGATCGGTAAACTTGATGGCATTGCCCACCAGATTTATGAGCACCTGCCCAAGCCGCAGGGGGTCGCCCATAAGGGTAAAGGGAACATCGGGCTCCACATCCAGTTGCAGTTCTACCTTGCTGTCTGCCAGCTTAACAGCGTCAAGGCTGGCAAGCCCTTGCAGTACTTCGTCCATCTCAAAATCGACATTCTCAATGTCCATGCGTCCGGCTTCAATTTTTGAGAAGTCCAGAATGTCATTGATGATGTGCAGCAGCGACTTGGCCGAATTTTTTATGCTGTTGAGGTAGCCTTGCTGCTTGCCCGTGAGCTCGGTCTGCAAGGCAAGATATGACATGCCGATGATGGCGTTCATGGGGGTGCGTATTTCATGGCTCATATTGGCCAAAAATTCGCTCTTGGCGCGGTTGGCTTCTTCTGCTGCAAGGGCCGCCCTCTGCATGACCTTTTGGCTCTCCACAAGGTCGGTCACGTCGCGGCAGTCTTCAATAACGCCCAGCAGCTCTCCCTCTGGCGAAAGAAAGGGCGTGGCCACAATATCGAAATAGCGTTCCTCGCCGTTTGGGTGGCGGTGCATGGTGGTTTCTGCGGCCTTGGGCTGGCCGTTGAGCACGCGGGTTATAGCGCACGAGGGGCATTTTTCCTTGTCATGCGAGTGCTCTGAACAGCGTGAGCCAATGATGTCATCACGTTCATACCCGTGTAGCTTCAGGTAGGCATCGTTGGCCTGCACTACCACATGGTCGGTATCCAGCACGCGCATGGCACTGCCTGCGGCATTGAATATTTGCACTATTTCGGCTTGGGCCCGCAGGGCTTGGCGTTCTGCCGCACGCTGCTCTGTGATGTCTGTGGCCGTTATGACAATGCCAGAGATAGCGCCGTCATCATCTTTAAGAGGAACCTTGCAGATGTCGAGGTCGCGCAGTACGCCGGCCGCATTGAGATAGCTTGTCTGTTCTGTAACTGCCTCGCCAGTGTTGAGTACCAGAGCGTTTGAACGCATGGCATCAACCGCGATTTCTGGTCGCAGAATTTCGTCGCTGCGCTTGCCAATAATTGCATCGGCCGGTTTGCCCACAAACAGCTCAAACTGCCTGTTTACAAGAACATATCGGCTGTCGGTGTCAACCAGCACAACACCGCTCGGCTGATTGTCCATAACCGCCTTGAGCTGGCGTTCGCGCAGGCGCAGTGAGGTAAGGGCTTTTTGCGTGGCCTGGCTCTGGCGCGCAAGCCTGCGGTTGGCAACAAGTATAACGGTAAGCAGGCTGGCAGCCAGCAAGCCCAAAATGCCGCCCACCTGTTTGATGCGCCCCCAATCCACGCTGGTTTCTATGCGCAGGGTAGTCCAGCGCTGGGCCATTTCCATCAGATTGGCATAGGGGATACTTTCCAGCGCTTTATCAAAAATACCGCGTAGTTCTGGCCAGTCAGCGCGAAAGGAAATTTGGGCTGCATAGCGCACATCGGGCAGGCGAGTGTGGCGCAGGTCGTCGTGCGTGCCGTTGGTCATGGCATAGCCCACAGAAACTGAGGGCCCCACCAACGCATCGTAGCGGCCAAGGCGCAGACCGCTGAGTGCTTCTTCCATGTTGTGCACGGGCACAACCATTATCGAGGGTGTCAGTTTTTCCAGCTGGGTAATAAGGTCGGGATAGCCCAGAACAGCCACGGTTTTCTTTGTCAGGTCGCGGGGCCGGGTAACGGAAAATCCTGCATTGAATTTGGTAACCACATCCACCGGCAGGTAAAACAGCAGGGTGTTTAGTGGCGGGTTGTCCTGCGGGACAGTAAGGCTTTCGCTAAAGGGAACAACGTCCACATACTGTGAAGCAAGCGCCGACCCAAGACCTCTGGCATTGCCCGTATGGTGCAGTTGCACTTCAACCCCAAGAACGCCCGCAACTGCCCGCAGAATATCCGCACCTATGCCGTCAAACCGTCCCTGACTGTTGATAAATGCCAGCGGTGCAGCATCTTTCAAAATGCCAATCTTCCACTGCGAATGCGCTTCGAGCCATTGCCGCTCAGCGCGGGTGAGTTGCAGGGGGCGGCGCATTTTGTCTGTTTCGCGCAGCATGGGCACTCTGATCCAGTATTCTTCAATGGCGATAAGCTCTGCCCGCGAAATTTGCGAAAATCCCCGCTCCACCAGAGCCAGCATTTTGGCGTCGGTCTTGGAAACGGCAGGGCGAATGTCGTCTTCATGCACGCGCGCCGACTCTGTGGAAAACTTGTCGTGGAGCCCAAGGCGGTCAATGGCGTGGATGACAGCCAGGGGTGGACCCACCACGCCCTGTGCCTGCCCCCCCGCCACCGCCAGCACCATGTCTTTAAACGTTGTAAACGTCAGCAGACGCAGGTTGGGATAGTGGGTACGCAGGTAGGTTTCGATTTGCGAACCCTTGAGCACAGAAACGGTGGCAGATGACAAACGGTCGAGGTCGGCGGTGATGCCAGCCGCAGTTACAAGAACGATGCGTGAGGGGTAGAGCGCGGGGCCAAATTCCATAAACTGGGCGCGGTGCGATGTGCGAAAAAGTCCGCTGTGGATGTTGGCCTGGCCGGATCTGACATCGTTGATGGTGTCTGCCCAGTCACCCATGCGAAATTTGACTTCGCAGCCGGTTTTTTCTGCCCACAACCGCCATATTTCTACCAGCATGCCCGATGGCTCGCCAAACATTGATGCAAACGAATACGGCTCGTTGTCGCGGGGAAGGGAGACGATGACAGTGGACGGGGAGTCGGAGGCGAGGGCCGATGCTGGTGGGGTGGCGGATGCAAATGTTGCAAGCGCTATGAGTATCAGTAATCCAGCAATAAGGCCGCGCATAGAGTTCCTGCAAGCTGTTAGGGTGACTTGAATGTCTGGCCCATCAGTCGTTGCGAAAGGTGTTTGTTTTGCATAATGCAAAAGATAATGTGTAACAGTACCTCACAGTTTAATGCAGTGAAAGTAGAGCTGTGTCAATGGCTTGCCCGGCCCAAGCGCAAGCCTGAGCCGGGCAAGCCAATGTTGTTTATAAATCGTTAGCCCTGATTTTTCATTTCAGTAATCAGCTTTTGCAGTACCTTTGACTGCTGTGCAAGCTCTGCAACGGCGCTGGATGCCTGTTCCATCGACTGTGCAGTTTCTGCAGAAATTGCAGAAACCTGCTCGACGGAGCGGTTGATTTCTTCGCTGGCGGCAGATTGCTGTTCACTTGCTGTGGCAATGGACTGCACCTGATCGTTGACTTGCTCAACAAGAGTAACAATCTGCTGCAAAGCCTCGCCAGAGCGTACGGAAAGACCAGTGGCGCTTTCAATGCTCACAGCGGCCTTGTCCACATTTGCAATGTTCTTGCGCGTGCCTTCCTGAATATCGCGTATGGCCTGGCCCACTTCCTGGGTGGCAGACATGGTCTTTTCGGCCAGTTTGCGCACTTCGTCGGCCACCACGGCAAAGCCGCGTCCGGCGTCGCCCGCACGGGCCGCTTCGATGGCGGCGTTAAGGGCCAGCAGGTTGGTTTGGTCAGCGATGTCGGCAATGACGTTCATTACCTGGCCGATGCCTTCGGCCTGCTTGCCAAGGGCGTTCATGTCTTCCTTGATGGCCATGGACTGATCGCGCACGGTTTCGATACCCTTGACCGCGTCATTCACGATGGTGGAGCCTTCAAGGGCCTTTTGCTTTGTCTGTATGGAGGCATCGGCAGCCTGTTGGGCATTGCGTGCCACTTCAAGCACCGTGGCGTTCATTTCTTCCATGGCAGTGGCGGTTTCGCGCACGCGACCCGACTGTTCCTCGGCCCCATGGCTCGACTGCGCAATCTGCCCAGAGAGCTGCTGCGAGGCAGAGGTTACAATTTCTACCACGCCCTCAAGTTGGCCCGCTGCGTGCAGCATGCCCTCGGCCTTGGCGCGTTCGGCCTGCGCCCTGGCGGTGTGGGCTTCCTGAGTGGCGGCCTGTGCCTCAACCATGGCCTTTTGGGCTTCTTCGCCCTTGGCGTGGGCCTCGGCAATCATGGCCTGCAAATTGGTAACCATGGTGCGCAGAGAATCGGCCAGAACGCCAATTTCGTCTTGCTGGCTCACCATAAGCTGGCGGCTAAAGTCGCCAGCGGCGACGCTTTCGGCAAATTCCTTGGCGCTGACAATGGGTCGGGTAAGGGATCCGGCAAAGATCCACAGGCATATAATACCCAAAAAGGCCACGCCCACGCCCACCATAATCTGGTTGTAGGCATCGTTTTTGGCACGGTCTGCCAGGTGGTTTTCCAAGGTGTCGGCCTCGGCCAGCACTACATCGCGGGGCAGCTTTACAAGTACAGACCAAAACTTGCCCGAGCGGCCAAGTTTTACAGGGGAGTATGCGATGATGGACTTGCCGCCCTCGTCCAGACCAGAATAGCCCTTGCCTTCACGCACGTTCACCATAACTTTGTCGGCATTGGGCAGGGCATTGCTGAGGGCCTTGCCCACCATGGAGGCATCGGCGCTGTTTGCCACGATAAGGCCATCGTAACTGATGATCAGCACGTCACCCTTGCCAGAGTATGTTTTTGCGTCCACCTCTTCTGCCATTTTTTGCAAAAAGGTGAGGCGCAGGTCTGTGCCAGAAACACCAAGGAACTTGTTGTTTTCCTTTACAGGCACAGAAATGGTGGTCAGCCATTCGGTCTTGCCCTGCACTATGTAAGGAAACGGGTCGAGCACGCTTTCCTTGCTGGTTTCCTTGGGGCCAAGATACCAGCCGCCTTTGCGCACGCCGTTGGGGTGCTTGGCCTGGCTTTCGTATTCCACCAGGGCCTGACGGTTGATCTTGCCCGATGCGTCGCGGTTCCAGTAGGTGATAAAGCGGCCAGAGGCATCGTGCGCTTCGGTATTGGCATAC
>SAAX01000025.1 GCA_009929215.1 Deltaproteobacteria bacterium
GCTCATTTGTGCCGGTTTCCAGCAGGATGTTGGTCTGCGCCATGGAAGCTCTCCGTTGGGCCAAGGCCCGTTAATGTCGGACGGCAGATCTGAACCTGTTGCTGCCAGCCGGTGAGCGAAGCTTACGCTGCCTCTCTTATCGGTTGCCTGTTGCTAATATTTAGCCATAAGAGCGCAAAAGACAATTTTTTTCGTTTTTTACACTCTCAAATGACCTTTTTGGGGTCTAGGTATCCAAAAAAAGACGCGTTGACATGTATCGCTCGGCCGTATCGCAGGCAAAGGTAACGATGTTTTTGCCCTGCATTTCTGGCCGCGCAGCCAGATCAAGCGCCGCGCGCACATTGGAACCCGTGGATATACCCACCATAAGCCCCTGCGTCATGAGCTGGCGGGCCGTCTGTATGGCCAGCTCGCCGTCCATCTGCACAATTTCGTCCAGCAGGCTGCGGTCAAGAATGGGGGGCACAAAGTCTGCGCCAATGCCCTGGATAAGGTGGGGGCCAGCCTTGCCGCCCGAAAGCACCGGCGAGGCCGTCGGTTCTACCGCCACAACCCTGAATCCGGGGATGCGCTCCTTAAGATACCTGCCCGTGCCGGTAATGGACGAGCCAGACCCCACCCCGGCAACCAGCACGTCCATCTTGCCAACGCTGTCCCTGAAAATTTCCGGCCCGGTGGTCTTGTAATGGGCCACCACGGCCTGCTGGTTGGTAAACTGGCCCAGCACAAAGCCTTCCTGTTCTTCGGCAATGCGCTTTGCCGCAGCCACGGCCCCGCTCATACCCTGGTCTGCCGGGGTAAGCACAAGATCTGCGCCCAGCGCCCTCAGCAGATTGCGGCGTTCAACACTCATGGATTCGGGCATGGTCAGCACGCAGCGCAGCCCGCGCTTGGGGGCCACCAGGGCCATGCCAATACCCATGTTGCCGCTGGTTGCTTCCACCAGCAGGCCGCCGGGTTCTACACGGCCTTCGTCCAGAGCTTCACCAATAAGATAAAAAGCCACCCTGTCCTTGATGGAACCACCGGGATTGCGGTTTTCGAGCTTAAGCCAGACCGTACCGGGCAAGTCACGCGAAAGGTCAAGACGGAGCAGGGGGGTATTGCCGATGGTTTGCAAAACACTGGTTAACATGGAAACGCACGCCTCTTGGTAAAAAAACGCCTGAAAGTTCGGCTCTATGGCAGATATACGCTTTACAACAGAGAGATTTTGCTTAACTCTTGAGACATAACCATAGAAGAAAGCTTTTGCATTGGCAATTTTTGTACGCACTGGTTTAAACGGCCCACCTTGGGAGGACACCATGAAGATTCTTGCTGCATTGTTCGCTGCCCTTATGATTACCCTTTCCGGCGGTCTTGCCCAGGCCAAGCCCGACACCGTGGAGCTGTATACCGAAGCCGTCATGATTGGCGACGTTCCCGCCCTTGAAACCCTGCTGGCCCCCAACTACTGGCACATCAATGCCAACGGTCACATTGAAGACAAGGAACACTTCATCAACACCATCAAAAACAAGGAACTGGTCATTGACCGGCTTACCTTTACCAACGCCCGCACGGCCATGATCAGCGATGCCAAGCTTATCACCGGCACTGGCTACCTCAAGGCCAAGGCTACGCCGCCCCTGCCTCAGGGCCTTATGCGCGTGACGGTTGTGGTGGTTAACAACAAGGGCCGCGAACAGGTGGTGCTGTTTCAGGCCACACCGGTCATAGCTACAGAAGACTGCAATGACGGCAACTGCAAGATCCAGTAATTGCCGCTAACAGATATGCCGCCCCGCATCTCTTAGTTGACGGGGGCACGGGCCGGGAGCGTAAGCTTTCGGCCTGTTTTTTTGCCCGCGCGAATACTTGTGCCAAACGCTTGGGCCAAACGCAAAAAGCCGCCCTTGCAAGCAAGAACGGCTTTTTAACGTAATTCGGGGTATGGCGGGCCGCATTACGCGTTGTGGAATTGTTTAAGCGGGCGAAACCTCAAAATTGGCGGCAACCCGTACCCTGTCGCTCACAATGGCGGCGGGAATATTGGGGCCGATGCCAAAATCGCTACGATTTACCTCGCCGATAATGCTGAACGACCGGGTTTCCTTGCTGTTGATGGGGTTGGTGATCCTGTCGCTGGCCGTGATGGCAAAGGTTACCTCGCGAGAGATGCCGCGCATGTCCAGAATCCCCGTTATCGTGCCTGTCTTGTCTGCCCCCAGCCGCACCTCAGTGCTCTGGAAGGTCAGTTCCTGATGCTCGGCCACGTCAAAAAAATCTGGTGAGCGCAAATGTTCGTCACGCGCATGCACATACGTGTCAATGCTGGCGGCCTTGGCAGTCATGGAAAAAACAGCCTCGCCAAGGTTGTCGCCCGGAACATCCACGTCAATATCCACTTCGGCAAACCTGCCGTTTATATCCGTAATCATCAGATGCCGCACCACAAAACCCAGATGGGAATGGTCAGGATCGTTCTTCCAGGTAGCCATAACAACCTCCTGCTCGGTGCAGGTTATGTGTATGTATTGCAGTTTTTTTGGGCAAACCCTGCCCGCCAAAAACATACTTTCAAGCTATGAATTTTAGGTAAGTCCTTGCCTTGCAGAGTCAAGCGGCCAGGGCTTTTTTTGTGCAAAAAACTGCGGCAGGCAGCCAGCCCGCCGCAGCCAGAATGATTAAAAAACGCCCGGCAGACCGTGATCGCGCAGGGCCGCATCGCACGAACCAAGGTGGTGGGTGGTGTGCGAAGCCAGCATGACCATAACAGCACCATAAGTAAGCTCGCGGCCAATCTTTTTGCTCACCCTTTCCTGAACACGCGTGAGATCGGCATCAGTCAGCTTTGCCACGCGAGCGTCCACAGCGGCCTTGACCGCAGCGCCGTAGGCCTTCATGGCCTCCTTGCTCACCACCTGCTGCCCCTGCTCCTTAAGCATGAGCACGCCAAACTCGGCAGGCGCGGGCACAAAGGTGTCGTCGTCATTTTCAAGAATAAAGAAGTTGAGCACGGCAACCGTATGCGCCACCTGCTGCCATACGGGCCAGCCGCCGTTGGTTTCGGCCCAGATTTCGTCGGGGCATACATCCATAAACTGGCACATCAGGCCCCAGGCACGCTGGTACGGGCTTTCAAGCTCTGCAACTATCGCTCTGGACATTGATATATCCTCACACGGTAAGGGTGTCGGGCATATCGCCCTTGACGCAAAAAAACCAAAAACCGCCGCAGCTCCGCAGGTGCGGGCATACGGCGGTTTCGACTGTGCACGAACAGGCTCAAGCCTGCCGCTTAAGCTTATTCAAAGCGGCTTGCACCGGTGATCAGCACCATGTCGGTGGGCACGTTTTCGTGGAAGCCCACGGTCTTGGTCTTGACCTTGGCAATCTTGTCCACGTTTTCCATGCCTTCAACCACTTTGCCAAAAACGCAGTAGCCCCAGCCGTCAGGGGTGGGCGAGCTGTGGTTGAGAAATGCGTTGTCCACCAGATTGATGAAAAACTGGGCCGTGGCGCTGTGGGGATCGCGGGTACGGGCCATGGCAAGGGTGCCACGGTCGTTCTTTACGCCGTTGTCGGCTTCGTTGGTCACGGGCTCGCGGGTGGGCTTTTCGTCCATACGCGCGCCCATGCCGCCGCCCTGAATCATGAAGCCAGGGATAACGCGGTGAAAAATGGTGTTGGTGTAAAAGCCGTCATCCACATATTTCAAAAAATTGGCAACGGTTTGGGGGGCCTTATCGGCAAAAAGCTCCACCAGAATGTCGCCGGAGGAGGTCTCCAGCAAAACCGTAGGATTGTCGGACATGGGTGCTCCTTGAGTGGTTATTCGCACAGCGGGGGCTAACCCGCCATTGGCGCGAATATAGGGCATGCGGCCCCGGATGACAATGCCCGTTTACCAGTATAGTCTGCAAGCCATGAACCGCAAGACTCTCAGAGCGCAACCGGCCACCCTGCCGGGCCTGCCGCAAGGGGGCCAACCCCTGCCCCAACACCTGCCGCCCGAAGATCACATTGCAGAGCTGCAAACGGCCCTGCTCCAGTGGTTTGCCCAAAACCAGCGCAGCCTGCCCTGGCGGGTCAGCTACACTCCCTACGAGGTGTGGATTTCTGAAGTCATGCTGCAACAAACCCAGATGGAACGCGGCGTCAGCTACTTCAAAAGCTGGATGCGCCGCTTCCCCGACATTGCCAGCCTTGCCGCCGCCAGTGAAGAAGAAGTGCTGCGCCAGTGGGAGGGGCTGGGCTATTATTCGCGCGCACGGCATATTCTGACTGCGGCACGCAAGATAATGACAGAACATGGCGGCAGTTTTCCTTCTGATCTTGCCTCCATACGCGCACTGCCCGGCGTTGGCCCCTACACGGCTGGCGCACTGGCAAGCATTGCCTTTGGCGAAAAGCTGCCCTGCGTGGACGCCAACGTAGAGCGCGTGGTAGCCCGAATTTTTGACGTGGACAGCCCAGTGAAGCAGGAACCGGCAGCGGGCGTCATACACCGCTGGGCGCTGCGCCTTGTGCCCGAGGGGCTCGCCCGCGAACACAATCAGGCCATGATGGAGCTGGGCGCGCTGGTGTGCCGCAAAAAGCCCCTGTGCGGTGCGTGCCCGCTGGCGCAATTCTGCATCAGCCAGCACCTTGGCATCACCGACCAGCGCCCCGTGCCCGGCAAAAGGGCCACCATTACGCCCGTTAACGCAGTTACCGGGGTGCTGCACTGCGGCAGCAGGGTATTTGTGCAAAAGCGCCCACCAGCTGGCGTGTGGGGCAATTTGTGGGAGTTTCCCGGCGGCAGGGTTGAGGCCAATGAAAGCCCGGAACAGGCCAGCGTGCGTGAGTTTATGGAAGAAACAGGGTTTGCCGTGCGCGTGACCAGGCGCCACGGTATCATTCGCCACGGCTATACCACCTATAGGCTGACCCTGCACTGCTTTGGGCTGGAATTTGAAACTCCAGCCAGCGCAGACACGCCGCCGCTGCCGCCACAGCTCACAGCGGCCACAGAATGCCGATGGGTAAGCCCGCAGGAGCTCAACGAGCTCGCCATGCCCGCCGCCCACCGCAAACTGGCCGACAGGCTTTTTGCAGTGCCTGATACGCACACAACACAGCAGACCATGCTGCCAACCAGCGACCAGGGATAACAAAAAGGGCAGACCACATAATGGCCCGCCCTTTTTCCAGAATCAAAACAATATGCCGCAGCGGCTTGCTCTAGTCTGCAACAATCGAAAGAACGGCCTTGTTGGGATTCTTCTGGCAGACCTTCATGATCTGGGTCAGGTTGTTTTCCACAGCACCGGCGTCCAGCTTGGTGTCGCCGGTTTTGGCGCTGGCGTAGCCGTCCAGCCAGAAATAGAACATGGTCATGGTCTGGGCGTCCAGTTCCATAAAGGCGCTGCACTTCAGCTTGCCAAAGTCGATTTTTTCGGCAGAGGCCGTCATGGGCATGGCAAACATGGCCGCCAACACGATTGCGAAAAACAGTTTTTTCATCTTGCACTTCCAGCGTTACAGGTTTCAGGACGCACCGTATGCAGCACAAAGAGGGCACGATAATAATCTGTCTGTTACAACATGCATCAAAACAGCAGTGCTCTGTTCAAAAAACTTTTTTATACACTGGCTTTTGGCATGCCTGCGATTAAACACCGAAGAGTATTATGATTAAAAACTCTCCGCAAAAGATATTGCCTCATTGGCCCATATGCCTTGCATTGCATTAGAAATACTCTCTTATTTTTCAGATTTTGTCGATACTCCCTGCCCTCAGATTAAAACATGTACCATGCTCTGTTGCCTGTTTTTTACAATATTCCCGCCCAAGCAGCATCTTCAAAACAACAGTTACCCTGGTACACGACGCACTCTATTATTTCCATTTGCAACAACCCCACTACAACAACATATTCAGACTACATTACTAAGATTGCCCGGCAGCACAAAAAAACGCAGCCACAAGGCCGCGTTTTACTTAAAAATATGTTGCGAAATGCTATTTACCAGTTGTGCCAGTTGCCATTTTTTTGCGTTCCATAACCTTGGCAACTGCCTCGGCCAGACCGCCGAGCGAGGTTTCCTTGTAGCGCGATTGCAGGTCAAGCCCGGTGCGGTACATGACCTCAATGATTTCATCGAGCGAAATAACACGCTGGCGGCCATCTTCCAGTCGCGAGAGCTGGGCGCAGTTGACCGCGCGCTCTGCGGCCACGCCGTTGCGCTCAATGCAGGGAATCTGCACCAGCCCCCCCACGGGATCGCAGGTGAGGCCAAGGTTGTGCTCCATGCCGATCTCTGCCGCCACTTCCACCTGCTTGACGTTGCCGCCCGTAACCGCGCAATAAGCCCCCGCCGCCATGGAGCAGGCCACGCCCACCTCGCCCTGGCAGCCTACCTCTGCGCCCGAGATGGACGCATTGAGCTTGTAAAACAGGCCAATGGCCCCGGCAGTAAGCAGAAAGTCGCGCGCGCCATCGTCAGTGGAATGAGGGTAAAAATTCATATAATAGAGCAAAACAGCGGGAACTATGCCCGCTGCGCCGTTGGTGGGGGCCGTAACAATGCGCCCGCCAGAGGCGTTTTCTTCTGCCACGGCAAAGGCATAGAGCATGGGCCACAGGCTCAGGTCGCGCCGCCCTGCCGCCTGAAGGGCGCTGACCTTGCGCAACAGATTGGGTGCACGGCGGCGCACATTGTACCCGCCGGGCAGCACGCCGTCTGTGTAGCACCCACGTTCCACAGCCTCGCGCATAACGTCCATGATGGCCGCAATACGCTCGTTGACCTCGCTTTCAGACCGCCAGAACACCTCGTTGGCCATCACAATCTGCGCAATGGTCTTGTTTTCGCGCGCGCAGATTTCAAAAAGCTCCGCGGCCTTTTTGTAGGGATAGGGAGGCGTGGCGTAAAGTTCACGCTGGCGGTCAAAGTCGTCATCTGTGCGGATAAATCCGCCGCCGATGGAATAATAATTCTTGGTGTAAATTTGCTGACCATCGGCAGCATAGGCCGAAAGTGTCATGGCATTGGAATGGCGCGGCAAAAAAATGCCCTTGTGCTGGCGCACGTCGCGCTGAAAATCAAAAGGGATGGTGTAGGCGCACATGAGCACCAGATCGGCATTGTTTTGCAGCTCTGTGGTGCGATGGGCCATCTTGGCAATGTCCACCTCTTGCGGTTCTTCGCCTTCAATCCCGGCCAGCACAGCCCCCAGAGTTCCATGCCCTTCGCCTGTGAGCGCCAGCGAGCCATACAACTCTATCTTGACCCGCTGCACAAAGGGCAG
Organism: Deltaproteobacteria bacterium; assembly: GCA_009929215.1. Classification (GTDB taxonomy): domain Bacteria; phylum Desulfobacterota; class Desulfovibrionia; order Desulfovibrionales; family Desulfovibrionaceae; genus Desulfovibrio. The sequence goes on from SAAX01000025.1 coordinate 7,283, forward strand.
CATGCCCAGCACGGCCAGCTCGCCCGCAAAGGCCTTGCCCGCCACCATGGGACCAACGGTGTGGGAACTGGACGGCCCAATGCCAATTTTGAACAGGTCAAAAACGCTGAGCATGACGCTCCTCCCGCAAGTCGCATAACAGGGCACACAAACCCATGCCGCACACTATCCCGAAAAGGTCACGGCACACAAGCAGTTACCAAAAACTTCCCTACTTTTTCAGGGCATGGGGCGTAGCATCACGCAACTCTGCCGCGCGCCCCGCCAACCGCTGCATGAGCGCAAGCAGGATTTCTTTGTCCTGTACGGAAAAAACTTCTGTTACCGCATCGTCCCAAATCTTTATAACGCTCATTATCTGCGGATACAGCTCATGGGCGCGCTCGGTAAGAAATACCGTGGCCGTGCGTTTGTCTTCCTGATTGACCTCGCGTCGGATGAGCCCTTTTTTTTCAAGCTGCGCCAGGGTACGGGCCACATTACTTTTGTTGATACAGATAAGTTCGGGCAGTTTGTCCTGGGTAATGCCAGGATTGTCAAAAAGATTGAGGATGAACTGGTACTGGCTGCTGTTGAGGCCAAAAGGCGCAAGAGCCCTGTTGAGGTACAGAAAGTAGTTTCTGTTAGCCAGTGTAATCCACCTATAAGCGAGTTTCATGTTGCTTTCCTGTAGCTGGTTATAGGCATACGCGCGTTTGACTACGAAAAAAGTGCGGCATGTGCGGTTATACTATCAAGCTACCCTCGAGACGCTCGCCTTGACAAGGGGGTTTGCCAAGGGCGATTGAAGTTGCGAACGCAACCTTTTTTGAAGGACGAGGCCAGCATGCCCAAAAAATGTTGCCGCACGCGAGCAATGCAGCAAAACAGCGCCAGTCTTGGCGAGGCGCTAGCCGCCATTTGCCGGGGCAACTTTATGGTTGTGACCTGCATCAACCTGCTGATGATGACAGATTATTATCTTATATTTGTCACCGGCACAGCCCATGTGCAAAGAACCTTTGGCGTCAGCCTGAGCATTGCAGGTCTGTCATCGGGCATTATGGTTATTGGCTGCCTTGTGGGGCGCTTTGTTACGGGCAACCAGATTTCCGCGCTAGGAGGCAAACCTTGCCTGCTGGGGGGCCTGCTGCTGTTTGCAGCCAGCATTGGCGGTCTTGAACTTGCGCATTCGCTGCCGCTGCTATTTGTACAGCGTTTTGTGGCCGGTCTGGGCGTGGGGGTGGCGGGCACTGCTACTGGGGCCATTGTGGCCTATGTGGTTCCTGTGCGCTTTCACGGGCTTGGCATTGGAATTTTCAGCATGAGCGCCGCCCTGGCACTGGCCCTCGGCCCATTTTTGGGCATCAGCCTTGCTGCACACTTTGGCTACAATATTCTGGTGCTCTTCAGCGGCATTATCAGCCTGCTGTGCCTGATCATTTTTATTTTTTTGCGCGATCTGCCGCCCATGCGCCTGCGCCTGCGCCCGATTTTCAGCCTGTACAGTTATATAGACCCCCGTGTGGTGCGCTTCTCGCTGGTGACCCTGGTGGTCTGCCCCGGCTACGGATGCATACAGGCCTTTTTGCCCTCATTTGCCGCAGAGCACAGGCTTACGGGTGCAGCCAGCATATTTTTTCTGTGCTATGCGGGCGCGGCCCTGCTCACCCGACCCAAAACAGGCCGCCTTTTTGATACACACGGCGAGCATGTGGTCATGTATCCGGCCTTGCTGGTCACAGCCCTGGCCCTGTTTGTGCTTTCGCAGGCACACAGCACCGCCGGGCTTTTGTGCGCCGGGCTGCTGCTTGGCGTGGGCTTTGCCAATTTTCAGTCTGTGGGGCAGGCGGTTTCGCTCTCGCTGGTTTCACGTTCGCGCTATGCGCAGGCCACCACCACCTTCTATGTTTTTTTTGATCTGGGAATTGGGCTTGGCCCCTATATTTTCGGGCATCTCATAGCCCTGGTTGGTTACAGCGGCATGTTCCTGAGCCTGAGCCTGATGGTCTTGACCAGCATGGGGATATATCGCGTGGTGCACGGCGGCCGCACCCAGTAAAAATGCCGTAACCGTCCGGCTATGCCCATGCTGCGGGCTTGCCTCTTTTTTCCTACGGTTGTAGGCTAGTGGATAAAGATATTTTTCCAAGCCACGAGGAATACATGGCAAGCCAGAAGTCCCCCAAAGAATCAGCAGAATCCACATCGGCAGCCAAGCCAGCCGATGCCAAATCCACCAGCGCACAAACCTTGCAGGCCGCTTCAGAAGCTGCCTCGCAGGCAGAACAGCAAAAAGGCCTCAGCAAGGTCAGCAAGGGCGTTTTTTTTGTAGGTGTTGCTCTGGCCCTTGTGCTGGGCATCTATGTGGGCAGCCTTGTACCCTCCATGTTTGGGCCAGAACCTGCACCGCAGGCCCCGGCCCAGCAGACCGCGCAGCCCCAATCCCAGGCCCCTGCACAGGCAAAGCAGGACAACCAGCCACCCATTCCACCCGAGCTGACGGCCAAGATCGCAGCCATGGAGCAAAACGTTCTGTCTGATCCCAAGAATGCGCAAAACTGGGCAGAGCTGGGCAACCTCTATTTTGACACCGGCCAGTCGCGCAAGGCTGCCAGCGCCTACGAGCGTTCGCTTACCCTTGCCCCCGACAATGCCGATGTGCTCACCGACCTTGGCATCATGTACCGCGAGCTTGGCGAATTCGACAAGGCCGTGGTCAATTTTCGCCGCGCCTCAAGTGTGAATCCCCGGCACGAAAACGCCATGTTCAACGAAGGCGTGGTGCTTTACTTTGACCTCAAGCGCAAGGACGACGCCATGAAAGCATGGCAGCGCCTGTTGGCGGTCAACCCCGGCGCACGCGCCCCCGATGGGCAGAGCGTTTCGGATGTGATTAAAAATTTGCGTTAGCCCCGGCTGGCCGCAAATCTGTCACGACACGGCAAACCGCCCCCTGCCGCGAAATCGGAGGCGCTTCAGTGCCTGAAGGGGGAAGCATATAGATATATCGGCGAACTTACAGGCGGAACAACCATGATTGTCTTTTTCTCCGGCATGTCACGTGCCGTACTGCGCGTGTGCGCTCTATTTCTGTGCATTTTCTGCGCAAGTTTCGGCGCACCTTTCACAGCGCACAGTGGCATGATTCCGCCCGAGCTGCGCACGCCCAACGTGTCGCTGCTGCCCGACCTGCAATACTTTATCGATGTTACAGGAACCATGGATGTGGAGGAGGCAGCGGCCCCCGCCAATAGCCAGATGTTCAAGCCCCTCAACGTCAAGGCCCTACCCCGGCTTGCCGGTGTAATGTGGCTGCGCTTTACCTTGGCCCCCCTGCCTGCCGGTGGGCGCTCACAGGCCATACTGCTGGACATGGGGCCGGATGTTCCTGCTGATCCCGTCCTGTATCAACCCTCTCCCAGCCCCATTGCCGACAGCATCGAATGGCGCGAGATTCAGCCCACCCAACGCAATGTTCTGCTGCTGCCCGAGCCCGGGACAGAGGCCATTACCTGCTATATTCGCCTTGACGGTCTGCCCGGCATCTGGTTTTCGCCCACCCTGCGCACCCCCCAGGACGCTGCCACCAACTGGGGCAGCCTTTCTGGCACTGCGGCCCTACTGGCCCTTGGCGTTGTTATGCTGTTGTGCCTGTTGCGCGGCCTTTCTGAAAGAGGCCAGTGGCGCGTGTGGACAGCCCTGTATGTGGGCGTGGCCCTGATTCAGGGCACGCTTGGCATGCCCGCCTACGGCACGGGGCACATAACGCTCAATCAGTCCATGGCTGTGCTTGCGCCCGGCCTGGCCCTCATGCTGCTGCCCCATGTGGGGCGTCACCTCATGCGCACACGGGGCCGCGCGCCCCTGCTCGACGCGCAGTTTGTGCTGCTTTCGCTGCCTGGCGCGGCACTGGCACTGCTGCCGCTTTTGCCCGGATTTGGCTGGAGCATACGCTATCTTTCGCTTTGGCCCGCCTGCACCCTCATCTTTACGCTGAGCGCCCTTGGCGGCGCCATCATGGGTCTTGGCGGCGCACGCCGCTTTTTGCTGGGTTGTCTTGTGCCCCCCCTGTTTGTGGCGGCGGGCATCATGGGCCTTGATTACGGCTACGCGGCAAACCTGCTGGCCTCTGCACCCCTGTGGGGCACAGCCCTGAGCGCCCTGCTTATTGCCGGAACCGGCCTGCCCCGCGATGCGGCCCAGGCCGATACCGCCAAGGCTGATGCGCAAAAGGCAGAGCCCGTCAAGGACAAAAAACGCGAATCCTCACCCGCAAAAAGGAACATTGCGGGGCTGGATGCCGCCTTGGTGAGCTCTGGCCTTGGCGACAGCCCCATCACTTTGGACGCCCCGCTGGACGACCCCAATTTGCGCCTGCTGCCGCCCTCTGCGGCGGGCAAGACTGCCGCAGATTTTTCTGCCCTGCCCGTGGATATTTCAGACAATGCCGACCCCGCGCCCTTTGCAGCGCGCGCCCCCAAGCAGGGTGCTGCCGCCGCCAGCGTGAGCCCCGGCATGTGGGAAAACCTGCTGCGTCCGCCGCTCGACCGCCTCATACGCGAGGGCGCGGCCCTGGGACACTGCTCGCTGCCGCCCGCCGTGCGCCAGTATGCGGAAAACATGATCAACGCTGCGGGCGACCTTGCCAAGATTCTCGACAATCCCGGAGAAATGCAGGAACAAAGCGGCGTTGGCGAACAGCGCGCGCCCTTCAACCTGCAACACCTCGTGCGCGAAGCCCACGATGCCGTGACCACTGCGGCGGAAAATGCCGGCATTGGCCTTGCGTGGTACATGCCTCCGCTGCTTGGGCACATGTATGAAGGACAGGCCCGCGCCCTGCGCGAAACCCTGAGTCTGCTGCTCGAAAGTGCCGTGCGCGCCACCTCGCGCGGTGCGGTGCACCTTTCTGTGCGGCGCGTGCCCGAAACCGCCGACCCCGGCCACCTGCTCTTTACCGTAACTGACTCTGGCGCTGGCATTCCGCCTCGCGACAGGTCTACGCTGGCCCTCACCCGCGCGTGGGAGCTGGCCGGTTCCAACAACGGCTACCTCAATGTGGAATGCGGCCCGCAAGGAACATCCATTGCCTTTACCTTGCGCCTCAACCCCCTTGAAAATGCGGCAGATGCCGACAAGGCTGCAGCTCAGGCCCGCGGCCCGCACATTGCGGTAGTGGCAGAAAGCGCCGTTGACCGTCAGGCCCTTGCCCACATGATCACCAACCTTGGCTGCAACAGCACAGAATCGCGCAGCATGCGCGAGGCCCTGCAATGCAACCGCGAGGCCCCGGCCCTTATGCTTGTGGTGCAGTACCCGCACCACGGCCCTGCCGAGGCCGACGCCCTTGGGCGCTTTGAGGCTGAGGCGCTGGAAACAGGCCTGCCCGTGTTCAAGGCTCTGGCCATCACCAAGGACGACAAGCAGTGGGAGGCCCTGGCTGAAACCGGTTACACCCACGCTCTGCTCGACCCGGTGGATGCAGAAGCCTTTGCCGCAACCCTGAACGAAGTGCTCACCGAGGGCGGATTTTTGGGCGACAGCCCTGCCAGCCCCACGGCAGAAGGCACAGTTGCGCCCGTAATGCCCGACCAGGCCGAAATGGCCCTGGCAGCAGCCGCTGTGGAATCAGCTGTTGCTGGTTTTGGCCCAGAAGCCCAAGCAGAGGCAGGGGGCACTCCGCCGCAGCAACCCGTGGAGCTCACCCTTGACGCGCCCGCAGCCGAAGCGGCAGCTGCTGCCCCGCTGCGTATGGATGCCCCCGCCCAAGCGCCCACGCCCAACGATCTGCCCGATCTTTTTGGCGATGATGCGCCCACACAGGGTTCGCTGCTGCCCGATCTGCCACAGCATGACCATGCCGTGGACGCACCCGCTCCTGAAGTTCAGATGCCCCTGCCCCATGAGGAACCGCTTTCGTTCGGTACGCAGCAACCTGCCATGCCCCGCGAGACAATGGATGCAGACCCGCAGGGCAGCATGCTGCTACCGCTCATGGACGATGCCCCGCAGGATAATGACCCGCAAAATGATGGACAAGACCCCATCGAACTTACAGAGCTTTTGCCGGAAAAAGGCATGTCCGGCGAAACGGACCAGCTGCTTCCTTCCATGACAGAAAGAGCCGAACCCGTATTGCCCGAAATTCTGACGGAAGCCACACCAGCCGCCGAAGCTGATGCCCTGCCCGAAGTGCAGGTGGACATGGCCGAGGCTTCCACAACCGAGCCGCTTGAGCCTGAAACCATTGCTGAAACCGCCCCTGCCAACTCCCCCGAGGCCGCAGCACAGCCCACCTCGGCTGTCGACGAGTTTATGGCCTCGGCAGGCCTTGAAGGCCCCCACTGGGCCGCAGAAGATACTGTGGCGGCAACGGAAACGGCCAGCCCCGCCACAGCGACAGAATCGACTGCAATCACAAGTGAAACTGCGGATGATGGCGTGCTTGCTGCAAGCGCAGGGGGGGAGGGCAGCACTCCAGATGCGGCCCAAGGCACAGCATTTGAGCCCCTTGAATGGCCTGCAGCGGCCCAAACGGAGATGGCCCAAGGCGAGCCCGCATCCACCGATTCTGTCCAGCCTGAACCCGCACTGTCCGAGCCGGTACTGTCCGAACCCGCGCAGTCTGGCGATCATGCAATCAATGACAAGGCCAGGGTAACCCCCGCCGAATTTATTGAAGCCTCATTTCCCGCAGAAGAATCTTTTGCGGAACCAGCTACTGAGGCCGTAGAAGCGTTGGCTGCCCCAGTTGAAGACGTGCTGACAGCCCACGATATCACGCCACTCAGATCCATGAGTGACCGGGTTGGTGAAGCCACCCTTACGCCTGTCAATGCGGCAACAAACTTTAGGGAAGGCTTTGCAGATACTGCCGAAGCCAACGCCACGGGCAAAGGCAACGGCTTTGACGTGCCCGCCCCCGCTGGCAGAGGCGCATGGGACAACTACAGCCTGCAAGAAGAATGGGTGGGCGAACCCATGCCCATTGGCACGCCCGTACCCACGGCGCGCATGGCTGCTCCTGTGCAGGGCACGGCCCCAGCAGCACCGCAGGCGCCCGAATCTGCTGTCACATCCACTTTTGCACGGCAGGAGAAAAAATCCTACGTGAGCCCCAGCCTTGCGCACCCCGGCGAATGGGTGGGCGAGCCCATGCCCATGACCAAGCCTGCCAAGCAGGAGGAGCCCGCCGCAACCCAACAGCCCGCCGAGGCGCAGCCCGATGACCGCCGCAACCGCCCGGTAGAGATGCCCCGTACCGCTACGGGCAGGATGATTCTCAAGCTGCTGGGCAGCGCTGGCGACAGGCCGCTGGATGCGGACAAAACCCCGCCCCCCAGCGGCAATCCCGACCTTTTGGCTGATCTTGCTGCCATGCCCGAACAGGATTCAGTGTCTGCCCCTGCACCTGCTGCCACAGCCGAAACGCGCCGTGGGGCCACGGCCCTCAAGCCCAGCGGCAAGGGCAATTCCATTATGAACTTTATTGCCGGAGCGGCAGAGGCCCTGCGCCATACAGATCACACCGACGTGTCCCAGCCTTCCCCGAAGGTTGAGCCCAATAAGGCCGCAGAAGCTCCTTTTACCGCTTCACAGCCCGCCGAGGCATCACAGGCAGCCTCGCCCGCTTCCGTGCCTCCTGCGGCCCTTGTGGCCCCAAATGCACCGCGCGAAACTGACCAGACAATTCCCCAGCTTGTGGCGCGGCTCGACGCCGCCATGGACGATGCCCAGCAAGGCTTCAAAAACCGCCGCTGCGCTGTGGTGGGCGATGCGGCCAACCGCATTGCCACCGAGTCCGATGCCTTTGGCTTCCGCGTGTTGGCCCGCATGGCCCGCTGTGTGGAGCGCGCCGCCAAGGCCAACGACATGAACGCCCTGCGCGACCTTTTGCCAGAGCTGGCCGTGGCGGTTGAACGCAACCGCATCGGCCTGACACCACGCCGCTAATACACCCCTGCGGCCTGTAACAACTAACCCAAGGGACACCATGTACAAGACAGTTCTTATTCCTGTGAGCGGCAAAAATGGCCTCGTTCGCGCAAAAGCTGCCCTGACCCATGCCCGCAGACTCTCCTGCGGGGAAATCGTTCTTCTGCATGTTTTTGAGCCCCTGCCCCAAATTGTGGGCGGCGAGGCCCATGCCGAACTGCTGGCAGAACAGAAGGCCAAGGGGCAGACCCTGCTCAACACCGTCATGGCCGATTTTGACATGGCGGGTAAGCAGGTTCGCTGCCGCGTGGACGAAGGTACCACGGCAGAAACCATTATCCGCGTCGCGCATGAGGAAAATGCAGACCTCATCGTCATGTTCACCGATGGCCGCGACGGCTTGCAGGACATACTGCTGGGCTCTGTAACCGAACGCGTGTTGCGCAATACCGATACTGCCCTACTGGTAATACGCCGCTAGGGCGACACCAGAATGGCTCTGTGGGGCCACCAGGGGCGTGCCACGCCTGTAACTGTGCGCACCTCTCGTTGGAGCGTACCCACTGTGGGGCAGAAATGCTGCTTTTTCTTGAGACTGTAGGGCTGTTGGTTGCCCACATCCTGTCGTGGGTCGCTGTGTGCCACGCGCTGCTTACCAAGCATGATCCGCGTGCTGCCTTGGGCTGGACAGTAACGGCCCTTTTTCTGCCGGTTCTTGGGCCCCTGCTGTATGCCTGTTTTGGCATCAGCAGGGCCGAAAGCCGGGCCAGCCGCATCATGCGGCGGCAGCAGCCTTTGGAGCCAGATTACGCGCATCCGCCTTTTTCAAAAATCCCGCCAGAAAACATCCCAGACAGCATCGCCCGCATGGAGCACATTGGCCGTGTGCTTGCCGAGCAGCACCTGAGCAGCGGCAACAGCATACGCCTGCTGCACAACGGCGATCAGGCCTACCCGGCCATGATAGCGGCCATCGACAAGGCCAGGGATCATGTTTTTCTTTGCACCTACATATTCAATGCGGGTGAGGTGGCCACGGCCTTTGGCGAGGCCATGGCCCGCGCTGCGGAACGCGGCGTGGACGTGCGCCTGCTGGTAGACGGCATAGGCATGCTCTACTCGCTGCGCAAGCCGTGGAAAAAGCTTGCAAAACGCGGCGTTCAGGTGGCCCAGTTCATGCCGCCGCGCCTGTTTCCGCCCAATTTCAGCATCAATTTGCGCAACCACCGCAAAATGCTGGTGTGCGACAGTGTGGCCTTTACCGGCGGCATGAACATAGCCGACGACAATCTGGCCGCAGGCAAAACCAAGTATGTGCAGGACATGCACTTTATGTGCGAGGGCCCCATTGTAGACCAACTGCGCCGGGCCTTTTTGCTCAACTGGGGTTTCTGCACCAACAGCTACACCCCTCTGCCGCCCACAACCACCCTGCCGCGCGGCGACAGCCGCTGCCGCATCATCATGGACGGCCCCGGCTCAGAGGCCGACATACTCAACGACATCTACTGCGCCATCATCAATGCGGCCCGGCGCTCGGTGCGCATCATGACGCCCTATTTTCTGCCTTCGCACGGCCTTGTTTCGGCCCTGCGCTCGGCTGGTCAGCGCGGGGTGGACGTGCGCATAGTGCTGCCCGCCAAGAACAACCTTTTCTATGTGCACTGGGCGCAATACCGCCTGCTGCCCACCCTGCTGCAAGCGGGCGTGCGCGTGTGGTATCAGCCGCCGCCCTTTGCCCACACCAAACTGCTGGCCGTGGACGGCTACTATTGCCAGATAGGCTCTGCCAATCTGGACGCGCGCAGCCTGCGGCTGAATTTTGAGCTCAACATGGAAGTGTTCAACCCCGACGTGCACGACCAGATCACCGCCCACATCGACAGGGCCATCATCATGGGCAAGGAAATCACCGCCAAAGAACTGGCCGCCCTGCCCCTGCTCATAAGACTGCGTAACGCCGCCTGTTGGATCTTTTCGCCCTATCTGTAGTCAAAGACACGCAAAAGCCCCCCACGCGCCTCCTTGCCCGTATTGCGGGCAAAAAAGGCACATGGGGGGCTATCACTGTTGCGCGGAGGCTATTAGCCGAATACCCGCACTATTTCCTTGGCGTCCATTTCGGGCGTGATGGGCTTGAGTGCCAGACGGCAGAAGTCGTCGGGCCTGTCCATGTCGAGCTTGAGGTCGGGGCGGCGCAGCCAGTCTTCCTCTGGATCAAACGTGCCTATTTTAAAACTGGCGGCGTTATCCCAAATGTAGTTGAGGCAGTGCTCGCGCTGCGAGGTTTGGGTGGCCTTGGCGTCCAGCTCGTCCAGCAGATCACGCGACAGTATCTCTGCCCCCAGGCCGTCGGGCCACAGGTTGTTGCGCGGAATGTGGTTGTAGGCATAGTCCCAGCCGCCTTGGTCGTAAAAATCCACCAGCCGGTCAACGGCCCCGCCCCAGATAAGCGGGTTGTCGGCGCACACGCGCACCACGCGCCCGGCATCGGCCTTGCGCGCGGCCAGACAAAACCGGGCCAGCACGTCGTCTTCCGACCCTGCCACGCAGGGCACGCCGCGTCTTTTCAGGTGATCGAGCAGCACGAGGTCAAGGGGCGTGTCGGGCACGGCCACCATGATGCCGTCGAGCCTTGCCGCCTGCCCAAGCCGCCGCGTAACCCAATCGATAACGGGCACATCGCGCAGACAGAGCAGCGATTTCATGGGAAGCCGCGTGGAGCCGAGGCGGGCCTGAATAATGGCTATAACCTTGCCGGTCTTGGGCATGGGCGATCCTTTCTGACTGTTGAACGTGAAACTGTTGAGCGTTGTGCGGTTACGGCGCGGCAGATTCCGCCTGTGGACTGGCGCCTTCTTGCAGAATGTTCTGCATCAGGCCCACCACACGCGCCTTGTTGGCCGTAAAATTAAGGGTATTCTGCCTGTCCCAGAAGCGTTGACGCCGGGCATTTTTGAGCATGGCCAGAAAAACATTGCGGATCTTGGCGTCGCTCACCCTGTCCATGATGCCCACAAAGGCAAAGCCATTGCGGGGGCGGGCAAAGGTGTGGCGCGCCTCGCGCTCGTGGTGGGCCAGCACCATTGAGGGAATACGCATGTGGGCCAGCTCGTACACCGTGCGTCCGGCAGAGCAGATGGCAAGGTCGGCCCCTTCCATCATGCGGCTCATGACATTGGTGGCCCAGGTAAACTGCACGAGCGGGTTGTCCAGCCTGGCAAGGTGCGCTTCCATGGCGTCCTTGTGTGCATAGCCCGGCCCGGCCACAAGGCGTATGCCAATGCCGTAGGCGCGGCAGATGGGCTCGATAATGTCGAGCACCCGGCGTGAACAGTCGTTGAGGTCTGTGCCGCCAAAGGTGATGAGCACGCTCTTCATCTCTGGCCGAAAGGGATTGCGGGCCGCGCCCAAAAATTCGTCGCGCAGGCAAAAGTAGTCTGGCCCGTAGCACAGGCGCTCGTTGCTGTCCCTGTCTTCGTACAGGGCGTTGACCACCAGCCGCGCCCAGTCTGCGCCGGGGCCTTCGTCCTCAAAATTCACGCAGCGCACGCCCGCCGTGGTCAGGCGCGCCATGTAGGCCGAGGTGGTGTTGAGAATATCGTTGATCACCAGATCGGGCCGCATGCGCAGCACCGTGTCTGCCAGATCCTCGTTGCCCTGACGCACGATCTTGTAATCCTTGCGGGCAATGCTTTCTACGGCCAGCTCGCTCTCGCGCGTGCACACAAAGCTGACCTTGTGGTTGGTGATCTCGTGGGCCAGCATGAGCGCGCGAAACACATGCCCCATGCCGATGGCGGGCCAGCCAGCCACCACAAAGACCACATGCCGCCGCTGCAACAGGTGCTCGCAGATCCACCAGTCCTGATAACCCTGAATTTCAATGGCCCTGTCGTTGAGAAAGTAGGGCACGATCTTGCCGCGCCCCAGGGTATGGCCGTTGCCCTTTTCCAGCAGGGCCATGCGCAGGATGATGAGCGCGCGGCTTTCAACCACCATGGTTTTTTCGCTGTCTTCGCCAGCGCCTTCGTCCAACAGGCTTTCCAGACCTTCGCCCTGCACGTTCCAGATGCGCTGGCGCATGCTTTTGACCGTCACAAGGCTGTCGGCATGCGCATCGCGGTAGCGCTTCCAGGCGTCTTCCACGTCCACCCAGGTCAGCAGGGGGCACGAGGCCCGCAAAATCATGCAGTGTTCGTAGTCGCGCGCAAGCTCGGTGAGCAGACCGCGCATTTCGGTAACAATATCAAGGCTTGTAAAGCGCAGATCCCTGTTCCAATGGTGGCGCACGCCCGCACGTTCGCAGATAAGTGCAATTTCCTGGCTGTCGGTCAGCACCATGATGTCATCACCGGGCAGCACGCTGCGCGCGGTGTTGATGGCCCTTTCCACAAGCGTGACCCCGGCCAGCTTTTTTACCAGCTGATCAGGAATAACGGCATTCTTTTTGATGGCAGGTATGACGATGCAGCGTTCTTTCACGTTTTGTTCTCTGCTGTGCGGAAAGGGAACAGGCGGTACACAAGCCCCCGGGGTGCATCAGCAATGCCGACGCAGCCCGGGGGCGGAACAGGTGCTCTAGCGCAGGCTGGCCAGAACCTCGCGGGTGGAGGCCAGCATGTAGTCAAATTCTTCCCCGCTCAGCCAGTGCTGGAAGGGGAAGGAAATCATGGAATCAAAGAAGGTGTCGGCATTGGGGCAGTTGGCCGTGCCCATGCCGAGGCGGCGGTAGTAGTCGTAGCGGTCCAGCGGAATATACTGCACCACGCACTTCACGCCTTTTTCGTTGAACATGGCCCGTATAAAGCGGTCGCGCGCTTCAACGCCCGTGGTCATGCGTGCGGCCAGCAGGTGGTAGTTGTGGCGGGGTGAATCTACGCGGTGAAATTCCAGCTCGGGAAAATCGGCCAGAGCGTCGATGAAGCGAATGGCGCGGGCGCGCTTTTCGTCATTGATGCTGTCGATGCGCTCAAGCAGCTTGGCCCCAAGGGCACATTCCACTTCGCCAAGGCAGTAGTTGTTGGGTTGCAGGGGCTCACCGTCCAGCATGGGCAGGTCAACATTGCCCATGGCGGGCTTCCAGTAGTCGGGCCGCTCATAGTCAAAGCCGCAGTGGCCGTTGTGGCGCAGGGTGGGCACAAGGGCCGCCAGCTTGGGGTCGCGCACATAGAGCATGCCGCCCTCGCCCAAGGTGGTGAGGTTCTTGTGCGAGTGGAACGAAAAAATGGCCATGTCGCCAAAGCTGCCAGCCTTTTTGCCGTCAACCACAGAGCCGATGGCCTGGGCCGCGTCTTCGATAAGGATCAGGCCGCGTTTCTTGCACAGGGCGGCAATGCCGACCATGTCGGCCACATAGCCGTACAGGTGCACCACCACAACGGCCCTGGTGCGGGGCGTAATGGCTTTTTCGATGGTTTCGGCAGTGACAACCCGGGTCAGCAGGTCTACATCTGCCCAGGCCATTGTGGCGCCTTTTTTGATGTAGGGGTAGGCCGAGGCCGTGAAGGTGTGCGAGGGCATGACCACTTCGTCACCGGGCTTGAAGCGGCACAGCTGGGCAGAAAGCTCCAAGGCCGAAACGCCGTTCATGGTCACAAAGCAGCTGCCAGGGGCCACGCCCTGATAGGCGGCAAACTTGCTTTCAAAATCGCGCATGTGCACGCCCTGGGTGAGCGTGTCGGCATTGCGCATGACATCCACAACCACCGCAATTTCTTCTTCCGTATAGCGTATGGCACGGCCACTGAAATTTACTTTAATGTCCATGCGGACTCCTTGTGGCAAATGCGCCGCCGGAAAGCCCGGCGGCGCACAATATTCGGTTATCACTCCAGGCGCGTGCGCTCGTGGCGCAGCGGCCTGTTACATGCGCAGGAAGCGCTCGATAACGTTTTCCTTGGTGAGGATCTTTTTGAAATCCGGGCCAAGGCGGTTGGAAAGCGGCTTTTCGTGCACAATGCTGGCGCCGTAAAGGGCATCGTACTGCGCATCGGTCAGGCCCTGGCAGATGCCCTTGGGCAGGTCAATGCCCTGGCGATCCATCATGAGCATAAAGTCTTTGTATTCGTCGGGGTAGATGTCTTCAAGCACGGTAAGGGCGTAGCAGTTGGCAATGCCGTGGTGCATATGCAGCACCATGCTGAGGCCCGCAGAAATGGGGTGCACAACACCCACAAAACCCGCAGCCATACCGCCAAGGAAGGAGGCGATCATGAGCTTTTCGCGGTTTTCATCGCTCATCATGTCGCTGGAAAGGTAGACCTGCTTGCTGAGGTCAATGGCCTTTTCGGCCAGCGAATCGACCACCACGTTGCGGTAAGAGCCGGTGATGCTCTCAAAGCAGTGCATGTAGGTATCGATACCCGTGTAAAAATACTGGTTGCGCGGCACGCTGGCGGTGAGGTCGGGGTCGAGCAACACCTGTTCAAACATGGTGTAGTCGCTGTTCATACCCAGCTTGATGTTCTTGGCCTCGTTGCAGATGATGCCCGTGCGCGAGGTTTCTGAACCCGTGCCCGAAAGGGTGGGTACAGCGATTTTGTAGGGGGCGGGATTTTTGACCAGTTCCCAGCCCTGATAGTTTTCAGCCTTGCCGGGGTTGTTCAGCAGGTTGCCCACGCACTTGCATGTATCAAGCACACAGCCGCCGCCAAAGGCCAGCAGAGCGCAGGGAGTAGCGCCGCCAAGAAAGGCCTTGACCTGATCGGTGTAGCCGTCCACGCTGTCAGTGGTGGGTTCGTCTGTGGTGTCCACATAGAGCACCATGTCCTTGTTTTCCACCGGCAGCTTGGCAAGCAGATCCTTGCCTTCAAAAAATTTGTCCACAAAAAACACGGCGGGGCCATTTACGGCGGCGCGACGCGCGCCGAGCAAATCGCCAAGCTGGGTAAGACTACCCGAACCAATCATATAATAACCGACATTTTTCGCGTTGCGATACATAGTTGCCCTCTCAATAATGGCAGATGATGACCGGGCCATACGCTATAGCCAAACGTCTGGCAAGATGCCCTGCAATGGGCCAGCGGCGCGGATTTTCGCCTCTTTCCTCCAGATGGTGGAGGAACTTTTTATGTTGCTCCTAGACCCCAGCTCCGTCAAGCGGATCAGGCCCGAAACGGTTGGGGCCGCTAGTGCCCTTAAGCGCGTAAAGCACCAGAAGTGCAAGGCTCGCAAGACCAGCGGCACAGCCACCAAGCATCAACAGCCAATTGGCTTCTAGCACCGCCCCAGCCGTGGCTGGCAGTGCCGCTGCCAGCGGTAGCGCCTGCCACCAGCCGGAAAAATTACGGTCGTGCAGCCTGCGCGTTGAAATCCCCACAGTCGGCAGCAGCAACCACAGCCCCAGAACTGCACTGATTATAGAAGCCAGAGATGGCATAATCCTGCCCACGATGGCTACTGCAATCTGGATCAACAGAGTGAACAGACAGAACCACCAGAATTCAGACCGGGAAGCCCGACCCTTGAAGCAGCAATACTTTTTGGTCAGGCAGGTATTAACAGCCTCTTTGAACTCCATGTGGTTCTCCCTTGTGCAGTGTTAGGCCTGCGCCCTGTGCTTGCGCCACGACTGCACGGTATTGCTCAGCAGCATGGCAATGGTCATGGGGCCCACACCGCCGGGAACCGGCGTGATGGCGTGTGCCTTGGGGCTTACGCTGGCAAAGTCGGCGTCGCCGCACAGGCCCTCGGGCGTGCGGTTGATACCCACGTCAATGACCACCGCGCCCTCACGCACCATGTCACCCGTGATGCAGCGGGGCCGGCCCATGGCAAGAAACAGAAAATCGGCCTGACGGCACTGCTCGGCAAGGTCGGGCGTGCGCGAATGGCATACGGTCACAGTGGCATCGCCAAAGCGGCCAGAACGGGCCAGCAGCATGGCCAGCGGCTTGCCCACAATGTTGGAACGTCCCACAACCACGGCCTTTTTGCCGCTGGTGGGCAGGTCGTAACGGCGCAGCAGCTCCATGACGCCAGCGGGCGTGCACGAAACATACCCCGGCAAACCAAGCGAAAGCCGCCCCACGCTCACAGGATGGAAGCCGTCCACGTCCTTTTCCGGATCAATGGCCAGCAGGCATTCCTGCGCGTCGAGCCCCTTGGGCAGGGGCAGCTGCAACAAGATGCCGTCCACGTTGGGGTTGGCGTTGCACTGGCCGATAAGGTCGAGCAGTTCCTGCTGGGTGGTAGAGGCAGGCAGGTGGTGGGGAAAGGAAACAATACCGGCCTCGGCGCAGGCGCGCTCTTTGTTGCGCACATAGACCTGCGAGGCGGGGTCTTCACCCACAAGAATAACCGCAAGGCCCGGCGCACGATGCCCCTGGGCAGTGGCGGCGGCCACTTCCACGCCAAGTTCTGCGCGGATATCGGCGGCTGTTTTTTTGCCGTCAATCAAAATCATGATGAACTCCGAAAGTATGATGGCCGCCCAAAACAGGGCGACCGCCGCTCCCGGCCGGTGCGGCGGTCGCTGGTAAACCCGCGCACTTCCATTGGCGGTTGCACGCGGGTTGGAGGTCCATGCGCTATCAGCGGTACAAAAGCCCACAAACCCCGCCAGGTATGACAAGGTTTGCGGCTCTGTGGATTTAGTCTTCGTCTTCCAGTTGCAGATAGTATTCGGCCATGATGGGGCCAAAGAAATCCGCGTCGTCGCCCAGTTCTTCTTCGATGCGCAGCAGCTGGTTGTACTTGGCCATGCGCTCGGAACGGCAGAGCGAACCGGTCTTGATCTGGCCAGCGTTCACGCCCACGGCGAGGTCGGCGATAAAGCTGTCTTCCGTTTCGCCAGAGCGGTGCGAAACAACGGTGCTGTACGAGGCTTCCTTGGCCATCTCGATGGTGTCGAGGGTTTCGGTAACCGTGCCGATCTGGTTGAGCTTGATGAGAATGGAGTTGCCCACGCCCTGATCAATGCCCTCGGCCAGAATGGCGGGGTTGGTCACGAACACGTCGTCGCCCACCAGCTGTATATGGTCGCCCAGCGCGGCGCTCAGCATGCCCCAGCCGTCCCAGTCGCTTTCGGCCATGCCATCTTCGATGGAGATGAGGGGGTACTTTTGGGTGAATTCGCCCAGCCAGTCGCTCATTTCGGCATTGTTGAAGCTCTTGCCTTCGCCGCCGAGCACATACTTGCCGTCTTTGTAAAATTCGCTG
Organism: Deltaproteobacteria bacterium; assembly: GCA_009929215.1. Lineage (GTDB taxonomy): Bacteria > Desulfobacterota > Desulfovibrionia > Desulfovibrionales > Desulfovibrionaceae > Desulfovibrio. The sequence continues at coordinate 24,365 of SAAX01000025.1, forward strand.
GCCGCAACGTCGATGGCCAGGGCCACTTCAGAACCGGGGTTGTAGCCCGCTTCTTCAATGGCCTTGATGATGTAGCCAAAGGCTTCGTCGTGGTTCTTGAGGTTGGGGGCAAAGCCGCCCTCGTCGCCCACGCTGGTCACATGACCGTCCTTCTTCAGAATGGCCTGAAGAGTGTGGAAGATTTCTGCGCCGATGCGCAGCGAATCGCGGAAGGTCATGGCGCCCACGGGCATGATCATGAATTCCTGAATATCCAGATTGTTGGGTGCATGCGCGCCGCCATTGATGATGTTCATCATGGGCACGGGCAGCACCTTGGCGTTGATGCCACCAAGATACTTGTAGAGGGGCAGGCCCAGAAATTCAGAGGCCACACGGGCGCAGGCCATGGAAACACCCAGCATGGCGTTGGCACCAAGGCGGGCCTTGTTGTCCGTGCCGTCAAGGTCGATGAGCGTGTTGTCGATCTGCACCTGGCGCAGCACATCCATGCCAACAATGGCTTCGGCGATCTCACCGTTGACGTTGTCAACGGCCTTGGTCACGCCCTTGCCGCCAAAACGGCTTTTGTCGCCATCGCGCATTTCAAGAGCTTCGCGGCTGCCCGTGGAGGCTCCCGAAGGCACTGCCGCACGGGCGCTGTGACCGGATTCCAGCGTCACTTCCACTTCAACAGTGGGGTTGCCGCGCGAATCGAGGATCTCACGGCCATAAACAGAAGCAATGCTGCTCATTGTCGACTCCTTTTGCCCTGGCGGGCTTGTTTACGAAAGATGCACCACGGCACAATGGGCCGACGGCGAAAATGTAGTCAGAAAAAAAGCAGGCCCGTAAAACGTATCTCAGGCCAAATGCGGCAAAGCGGGAATACTACGTTCCAAAGGCACTGGAGCTCGGTTGCTGCAAAGGGAAGCCCGGCGCTATTCCACCGCGCCGCGTTCTTCATAGTGCAGCCTGCGCAGACCATCAAGCAGCAGCATGGGCGATACCTGATCAAAAACAGGGCTGATACGTGCGATGGATGCGGCAAAACCGCCCGTGCCAATCACCTTGACCGAGCCGGACATCTGCCTTTTGAGTCGTTGGGTAAGCCCCTCGACCATACAGGCAAAACCGAATACCAGGCCGTGCTGAATGCTGGTGGTAGTATTGCGCCCCGGCGTGGGCCCGTCGGCGCGCACGTCCAGGTTGACCCTGGGCAGTTTGGCCGCCTCGCGCGAAAGGGCCGTAAGGGCGGTGCGGGGGCCGGGAAAAATCAGGCCGCCCATGTAGGCATCGCCACTGACGCAGTCGATGGTCACGGCAGTGCCAAAATCGACCACCAGCAGCGATGGAATTTCAGGATACATGCGCCGGGCCGCATACGCGCCCACAAGACGGTCTGCGCCCACTTCGGCAGGGCGTTCGTAGCGGTTCTCGAGCGGAACGGGCAGTTCCTTGCCCACGCGCTGCAAGGGGCAGCCCACATAGCGGGCCACAGCCTCACGCAACAGCGGGTCAAAACCGGGGGCCACAGAAGAGACCACACAAGCCTTGAGCTGCGAGGCCGCAACGCCAGCATGCTGCAACAGGGTGAGCAGGGTAAGGCCAAAATTATCCGCCGTTTGGGCGGTATCGGTGCGCAGGGTGTACGAGGTCAGCACGTGCCGCTCGTTGCCCAAGCCGATTTTGATGGATGTATTGCCTATGTCAAAAAGCAGAATCTCGGGCTGCATGGGCGCCTCCGCGAAGGCCTGAAAGGTTACAGGGCTGGATTATGCCCAATTTGCCCCCGCTAGGCAAGCTGCCCCGCAGGGCAAGGGTCCGTGGCTGCCACAGCCGCTGGCACACTCCCCCACAGGCAACAACAAACAGCGGCCCCGCGCTGCGGTGCCATCTTGTGTGCACAACAGGCGCGGGGCCAGATTTGCTTGCCCTTGCGGCTATGCCGCTCAGGGGTGCTCTGAAGACTATTCTACCGTAACGCTCTTGGCCAGGTTGCGGGGTTGATCCACATCCTTGCCGAGGTAGTCGGCCGTTTCATAGCTGAACAGCTGCAAGGCGGGCAGGGCCATAAACCCGGCCAGCGGAGCGGGCAGCTTGGGAATAACCCAGGTGTCCTCGGCTCCAAGATCAAAGCCCTCGTTGGTCAGGGCAATAACCTTGCCCTGGCGCGCCTGCACTTCCACCATGTTGGACTTCACCTTGGGCAGCAGGCTGTCGTCCAGCGCCAGGGCAAAGGTGGGGAAGGAGGGGTCGATGAGGGCGATGGGGCCGTGCTTCATTTCGCCAGCGGCGTAGCCCTCGGCGTGGATGTACGAAAGCTCCTTGAGCTTCAGCGCGCCTTCGAGTGCCAGCGGGTAGCAGTGCCCGCGCCCAAGGTAGAAGAAATTATGGGCCTGGGCATACTTGCGCGAAAGCTCACGGGCCTTTTCGTGCATGGCGGGCAGGGCCGCATCCAGCATGGCGGGCAGGTTTTCGAGCATATCAATGATCTTGCGACGCTCGTCTGCGGTCATGGTTCCGTTGCGCTTGCTCCAGTACAGGGCCATGAGGGCCAGCATGAGCATCTGACTGCACATGGCCTTGGTGGAGGCCACGCTTATTTCGGGCCCGGCCTGGGTGTAGAGCACGGCAGAGGCATCGCGTGCGATGGATGAGCCCACCACGTTGCACAGGCCAAGCACGGTAATGCCGCGCTCGCGGGCAATGCGCAGGGCGGCCAGGGTGTCGGCGGTTTCGCCGCTCTGGCTGATGACCAGCACCATGTCGTCCTTGTCGAGCAGGAGCGAATCGCGGTAGCGGAATTCAGAGGCAATTTCTACCTGCACGGGCACATGGGCCCAGTGCTCAAGCAGGTGGCGGCCCCACATGCCGGAATGGTAGGACGTGCCGCAGGCCACAATATGCAGACGGCGCGGCACGGGCAGGTTGTCCAGCTCGGTCAGGCGCACGTCGCTGTGGTCGCCTTCCACACGGCCAGTGAGGCCGTCGGTGATAACGCGGGGCTGCTCAAAAATTTCCTTGAGCATAAAGTGGCGGTAGCCGCCCTTTTGCGCGGCCTGCATGTCCCACTGGATGGTCTGCGGCTCGGGCTGCACCGGGCTCAGGTCCTTGAGGCGCATAATGGCAAAATCTGAAGCCGTGGCGCGCACCAGCTCGCCGTCTTCAAGAAAGACCACCTGACGGGTGTAGGGCAGAAAAGCCGGAATGTCGGACGCCACAAAATTTTCGCCCGTGCCCTGACCAAAAATCAGCGGGGCAGACATGCGCGCGGCATAGATGACGCCGGGTTCGTCCTTGTCCATGAGGCAGACGGCATATGCGCCGTGGGCCTCGCGCAGGGCGGCGGCAAAGGCGTGCAGCAGATCAGGCTCTGTTTTGCGGCGCTCGGCGATAAGGTTCACCAGCACTTCGGTGTCGGTTTCAGAGCTGAAGGTATAGCCCTTGGCCGTAAGGTCTGCCTTGATTTCCTGATAATTCTCGATGATGCCGTTGTGCACGATGGCCAACGAGCCGTCATTGGAGCGGTGGGGATGGGCATTGCGCTCGGCAGGCACGCCGTGGGTGGCCCAGCGGGTATGGCCCATGGCACTGGTGGGCGTGGTGATGCCTTCTTCGGTGGCCAGTTTTTCTTCCAGCGCGGCAAGCTTGCCCGTGGCGCGCACCACATGCAGGTCGCCCTGACGGGCAAAGGCCACGCCAGCAGAGTCGTACCCGCGATATTCCAGACGGCGCAGGCCTTCAACCACAACGGGAACAGCAGGCCTGTGGCCCGCATAACCGATAATGCCGCACATAAAGTGCCTCCTTTCATGCCGGGCTGGGCCCGGTCACAGACCACACTGGTCGCTCTATGAAGAATAGGTAGGTATGTCGTTTTGTAAACATCCCTGCCGTCAGCACGGCGGGGAATGTGGGGGAAATATGCAAGGCCGGAACCGCAAATGCGGTTCCGGTCCATTATAATACTGCCTGACTTGCTGCAAGCCCCGGCGCAGGTGCTTGTGCCGCGCCGCGCGGGCCTACATGTTCTTTCTGTCCACTATGTCCATGTTAAGCACTTCAACCTTGGCGGTTGAAAGCAGACGCTGCATGAAGGTCTCGTACAGACCCTGCACGCGCTCGCGCTCCACGGCGTTGGCCATGATGTCCTTGATCATGTCCCATTCCGCAGGGTCGGGAGGCTGCACAGCGCCCACATGCACAAGTACGGCACCCTGGCCGTCCTTGGGGCTGCTGACGGCAAAGGCTGCGGGCAACCACTGGCCCACCTTGGCACTGAACACGGCGGCGGCCAGTTCGGGATCGGGGCCGAAATCTGCCAGGCTGCCGCTGCGATCCATGGCATTGGCGGTCTTGATGCCCATGCCTGTCTTGGCCGTGGGGTTGATGGCCCCGTCGGTAAGGCTCTTGCGACGCTCGGCAGCCGTGCGCATAGCCTCGCCCAGCGCCTTTTCGCCCTGCAAACGGGCAACAATCTTTTCTTTCACGGCTTCAAGAGGCTGGGTAGAAGCGGGCTCGGCCTTGAGTACACGGGCAACCACATAGGCGTCGCCTGCTTCAAGGGCCCTGTCCACCGGCGAATTGGCCGGTGTTTTTTCAAGCACGGCAGCACCTTCAGCCGTTACGCCCATCTTTTGCTGCAATTCCTGCGCGCTCGCAAGGCCGCTCTGCTGCGCCTCCAGGCCCAGAGCCTGAGCGCTCTTTTCCAGCGGTTTGCCCAAAATGTTGTCTTCAATCAGGTTGTCGAGCACATCGCGCAGCTTGTCCGCGCCCTGTTCCTTGGCCATGGCCGTGCGCACTTCGGCGGCCACAGCGGCAAAGGGTTGCGTGCCGCCGCTCTTCTTTTCTTCAACCTTGATGATGTGCAGGCCAAACTGGCTGCGCACCGGGGCAGAAACCTTGCCCGCTTCAAGGGCAAAGGCCGCGTCTTCAAAGGGCTTGACCGTGGTGCCGCGCTTGAGCCAGCCAAGCTCGCCACCAGGGCCAGCGGCATTGGGGCCATTGTGGGCGTTGCCCACATCGGCAAAGCTTTTGCCGCTCTTGAGTTCCTTTTCAATGGCAGCCACAGTTTCCTGGGCTTTCTTTACGTCAGCTTCGGCGGCGTCTTCGGCCAGGGGCACAAGAATATGAGCGGCCTTGATTTCTTCCTGCTGGTTAAAGCGGGCGATGTTGGCATCATACCACTTGCGGGCGTCGGCCTCGCTGATGGATTCGGTCTTCACCAGAGCCTCTGGTGTAAGGCGAATATAGGCCACGTCCACCTTGGGTGGCACGGCAAATTCGGCCTTGTGGCTGTCGTAATAGGCGGCCACTTCTGCATCTGTGGGCTTGGCCCCGGCCATGAACTCGGCAGCGGGAATAAAGATGTAATCAGGCACGCGCTGCTCACGCAAGAAGTTGTAGCGGTTCTGCGCCTCAGCCGGGTCGTGCCACGCAGCAGAAGTTACCAGGCCAAAAAGCTTTTGACGCAGCATGTCTTCGCTCATGTCGTGCTCGTACTTGGCGGGTGCAATGCGCTGCATCTCAAGCACGCGTTTGTACGCGGCCGGATCAAACTGCCCGCTGGCGTTCTGGAAGGCAGGAACCTGACCAATGGCTATGCGCAGCTCGAGAGGGGTAACCGTAATGCCCGCCCGGGCGGCTTCCTGCCGCACCAATGCCTGGCTGATGAGGTCACGCAGCACCTGACGCCCCAGACCCTGACGCAACTGCTCACGCGAAACGCCGGGGTTATTGCGAAGCACACCTTCTTCTGCGCTGCGGTAGGCCAGCTCAAAATCGCGGATGGTGATAGGCTCGCCGTTGACCGAGGCCACGAGGCTGCCCGTGCCGCTATCCTTCATGCTGCCCACGCCCCAGAAAACGAAGACGAGGATGATCAGACCAAAGGCCAGTTTGACGCCAAGAGATTGTGAATTTGAACGGATATACTCAAGCATGCTTACTCCGAGATGCGGTATTTCCAAAAAGATAGGGAGGGATCATATGCGCAAACTGTACGAAACTCAACAACAGGAACAGCAGGCAGGAAAATACCTGTATTCTGCTGTTGTGGTCATACACCGGGCACAGCCTGACGGCTTATGCCAGCTTGCGCATTCTGTGTTGCAGGGTAGCGGCTGAACCTTAAAAAAATCAGGCCAGCTCTCCCCCGGTACAGGGAATAACTGGCCATGTGATAATTTTTACCCTGGAGGCTCAGAATCAGTCGATGGGATGTCCGGCAGCGCGGTATTCGTTGAGCTTGTTGCGCAAGGTACGCACAGAAATGCCCAACAGATCAGCGGCCTGTGTGCGGTTGCCTGAGGTAACCTCAAGCCCTTTGAGAATCATGATCCGCTCCATTTCGTGCAGGGGAATAACCGCACCCTGCATGCGACCCTCTGCCAGAGATACGGCAGCAGGTGCACCCTCAGACGCCGGGGCTGAGCCTCCAATAACCGGGGCAGAACCCACTGCCATGGCAAGGGCTTCTTCTGCAGCACTGGCGGCAAGGCCGCTACCAGCATTGGCAGCGGGAGCAGGGGAATCTTCTTCAAACAGCGGCCAGTCGTCATTTTCCAGCAGAAAATGACAAGGCTCCACTGGTCTGCCGTTGGCCAGCAGTACGGCGCGCTCCATCAGATTTTGCAGCTCACGCACGTTACCGGGAAAATCATACTGCTGTAACCAGGCCACCGCGCTGTCAGAAAGAGGTGAAACCGACAGCTGATATTCGCGCGTGTACATGTTCATGAAAAAGCGCGCCAGTTGCAGCACGTCGTCGCCGCGCTCGCGCAGCGAAGGCAGCCGCAACGGAATGACATTGAGCCGGAAATACAAATCCTGGCGGAATTTGCCCTCTTTGACCCACCCCTCAAGATCGCGGTTGGTGGTGGCAAGCACGCGCACGTCAACCTTGATGGTTTCCGTGCCACCCACGCGGTCTATCTCGCCTTCTTGCAGTACGCGCAGCAATTTGGCTTGCAGGGCCATGTCCATTTCAGAAATTTCGTCCAGCAGCAGAGTGCCGCCGTCAGCCAGTTCAAACTTGCCGGGCTTGCGTGCGATGGCACCGGTAAACGCGCCTTTTTCGTGACCAAAAAGTTCGCTTTCCAACAGGTGCTCGGGCAGGGCGGCGCAGTTAACAGCCACAAAGGGCTGGTCGGCGCGTTTGCTCATGGCGTGCAGATAGCGGGCAAACATTTCTTTGCCTGTGCCCGATTCACCAGTGATCAGTACCGTAGCGCGCGAACCGGCAACCTGACGGGCCAGTTGCAGCACGCGGGCTATGGCCGGGTGCTCACCCACAATACGCGGGCCAGAGCCCTCTGCACGGGGCTTATGTCCACCCAGGGTTGATACAGAAGGTACGGCAGCAGCATTTTTGCGCTTTTGACCCGCAACGGCGGCAATGCGCTCCACATCGAGGGGCTCAAGCCAGTAGTCGCGCGCGCCAAGGCTCAGGAGCCTCTCGGCTTCCTCGGCGCTGCCCTTGTCGGTAATAACAATAACCGGGGGAAAATTGGGGTCTTCGGCGCCTACGGCCAACAGGTCTTCAACGCGAAAGCCCGGCAGGGTAGGGCGAGAAAAAATGACATCCGGCCCGGATTTTTTGATAAAAACAGAAGCGCCCTTAAGATTTTCTGCAATACCAAGCTCAAAACCCGCGTTGCGCAACGCGGGAAAGACGGCAGTAACTGCCTGAGCGGGGGTAAGAAAAAGCAGACGGCGCGATGACATGAGAATTTGTGTATCGTTTCGCGCTTCACAATGCAACCGCCCAGGACCAAAACAGGGCGTGTTCAGTCACTTGCGGGAAAAATTGAGGGAAAATGGTTTTAAGCCCAGCCGCTGGCGATGTTGCCAAGACCGCTTAGATTGGCCGCAGAGTGCCGCCACTGGGTCTGCATAAAAGATTTTGCGCTTTCTTCCTGAAACAGCGCGTCCACGGCAGCCGTACTGTCGCCCATGATGGAAGGATAAAAAATAATAGGGCAGGGATTGCTGGACAAACTGTCCACAACAACAAATGTCATGCCGGATACAGGATCATAATGGGTCATACCACTCCTCCTGCACGCAAAATGCCACTACCTTGCCACCACACCAAACTACTCGCCCTTGCTGTAGCCTATGCCGTTTTTTGGCAAAGTTCACGCACTAATCCCTGCGCTTTTTTTTGCGCTTTTCTGTCTTTTTTTCCGGCTCGTCGGTCTTTTCAAGCTGCGGCTGCTCCATCACGTCGGGTACGATGCTGTCCACCGTATATTCTGCCGCACCGCCTTCACCCTTGAGTAAGGCAAGCTCCTGAGCCATAACCTTTTCAAAAGCGGGCATGGCTGCCTTGCTGACTGGCTCACCCCGGGGGTTGATGGCCTTGGCGGGATTGATAAACTTGCCGCCCTGACGCAGCCTGAAATCCAGATGAGGCCCGGTGGCAAGGCCTGTCATGCCCACAAAACCGATAACCTCGCCCTGTCGCACCTTTTGCCCGGTTTTCAACCCGCGCGCGTAACCAGAAAGATGCGCGTACAAAGACTCCAAGCCGCCGCCGTGGCGCACTATAACCTGATTGCCGTAACCACCAGACCAGCCGCGCTGCGTAACAACACCCTCGCCCACGGCCTTTACCGGCGTGCCTGTGGGGGCAGCGTAGTCCACGCCTTCATGGGGCCTTGTATATCCCAAAATGGGATGCAAACGATTTTTTGTAAAACGCGAGGTCACCCGCGTGAAGGCCAACGGAGCCTGCAAAAGCGACTTGCGGATATTTTCGCCCTTGTTGTTGTAATAATTGGCGCTCTTTTTGCCCTCGCGAAACAGATATGCCTCAAAGGTCTTACCTTTGTTGATAAAATGAGCGGCCAGTATACGCCCATAGCCCTTGTACTCGCCTTCACGGTAGCGTTTTTCGACCAGCACGACAAAGGAATCGCCTTCCTGAAGATCGCGGATAAAGTTTATTTCTGAGCCAAAAAGCTCTGCCAGTCGCAGTGCCAGTTGCGGCCTTTCACCCGCATCGGCCACGGCCTGAAACAGATTGTCGTCGATAACGGCGTTTACGGTGCTGAGCAGGGTGGTGTACTCAATGGCCTCAACGCGGGCCACGGGTTGTTCCATGCCTTCAACCACCAGACGCCGACGACTGTCTATTTCGTACTCAAAGCGCTTTACCTTGCCCGTGGCGGCATCGGTCACCACCACATAGGGCTGCCCATCGCGGAAAGCCCGCATGGAAAAAACCCTTCTGGCCGCATTTATGTATTCCTGCGTAGCCTGGCTGTCTGCCCCGGCAAGCATTTTGATGACCGTATCGCCTTTTTCCACAGTTCCACGCACAACAGACTCGCCAGGGGCAGCGCCTTCTTCATCAGCAGTCGGGCTTGCGGCTGTTTCGCCTACAGCAGGATTGTCACCCGAAGCCTCAGCGGCAACCTGTCCAGCAGATTGCTCAGAGGCATCTTCTGACGCCTTGTTGTCTGCGCCATTATCTGAAACTGAATCAGAATTTTGCAGCGGGCTTTCGCCTTGTGCAGCCTCCTGCCCAGATTTTGACGCGGAATCCGCCTTGCCAGCTTCAGCCTGTTCCACAGCAGGGTTCAGCCGGCCTTCAAACGGCGGCAGCCCCTTGTGCCAGGCAAACACGCCTGCAAGAAGCAATAAAAGGGCCACACCGACCAAGCAGAGTTTTTTGATCAAAGACATGCCAAACATATACCTGCCGTGGTGTTCATTGTCCAGCCAGCATGTTTGACCCTATGGGTTTTTCACAACTTTTCACAGGTAATGCAGCCCATTACACTTGTTACAGCTTGTGGCATATTGCTGCCCCCACAAAAATTGTGGGCAGCAATTTTTCCCTACCAATACCCTTGGCCGAGGCGCATTTTCTACCCGCTGCCCTGGCTTTGCGGCACTTGTTTCGTATTATGCTTTATGGTATGCATGTTCTTTGTTCCTTCACGGCGTGAACCGCGCCAAATCCGGCGCGCAAGGCTTGTTGGCCCTGCAAATATACCGGTCACCCAGCGCTGCACGCAGAAGGAATTGTTATCCACAGGCCTATGGACAGGCCATGTACGCTATGCTGAAAAACGAGTTGCGGGACATACTGGCTCTGCAAAAAGCCGACGAAAAGGGAGACTGGCTGGAATCCCTTATCCTGCGGCAAGATGGCCATACGCTGCATGTTGGTTTTCCCCACTTTTACTTTGCCGTGTGGTTCAGCCAGCACAAGCGCGATCTTTTTGAACAGGCGCTTTCCTGCCGTTTTGCCGATGCACAGCTTCCGCACATTGTCTATGAGCAGCCCACGCTTGGCCCGGTACAGGGTCGTTCACAGTCGTGGCTTTTTTATGACGCGGAGCAGCAA
>SAAX01000172.1 GCA_009929215.1 Deltaproteobacteria bacterium
GGCATATGCTGGGCGTCTGGCACAGCACATGGCAAAGCACCAAGCCATTTTGCTGCACAGCGGCAAGGCAAATTTCGGGCGATTGCTGCTGCACGTGCTGCAAGGCTCTGCCATCTTCCTGCACAGCAGCAAGACAAATCTCAGGTGTCTGATGCTGCACATATTGCAAAACCATGCCGTCTTCCCGCACGGCAGCAAGGCAAATGACATCTGTTTGGTTACGTATGTATTGCAGGGCGGCAGCGTGTTCACGAACTGCCAGCAAGCACAGAGACTCTGAAGGGTTGGGGTGATGCTTGATATTGTCTGCGTCTTCTAGAATTAGGCTTTTCCAGATGGCATAGTCGTGGGCCTGCATGGCATACTCCTGTGTCAAAAGTTGGGGTACGGATGAGCACAGGATATGTGGGTATCGTTTCATTCCACGAAACGAGCAGATAAGATTTTTTTCAATAAATATACAATATAAACGGTGAGTTGTAAAAATAGCCCAAGCATGCGATTAAGCGCAGGTATTCCGAGCATAAACTGAGTGGAAAGCACGCCGAAGGCTCGCGCACAAACCGATTCGTAAAGACATAGGCAATGGGTGGCACAGTCAGCGGTTGCGCAGGATGGCGTAGGCCTCGCTCCGCACACGTTTGGCAAAATCCTGCGGCTCCAACACATGCGCGCTACGGCCAAAGCTTAGAACCCAAGCTAGCAACTCTTTTTCACTACGTGCCATAAAGGATAGCAGCACACTACCATCACCCACATCATCAATCCTCTGCCTCGGCCCAAAGACGCGTTCGCGCACATAGTTGGCGGCCTCTTTGGCGATGCGTAGTGTCACACGGAAAACCTTGCCGTCGATCAAGCCAAAGCCTTCCTCTTCTTTTGGGGTAAGCAACTCGTGTGAGCGTTTAGTAAGGTGCGCTGCACGCATGCGGTGCACCGCAAGAAACAACGGGTGCTTCGCTTCTGCACGCCCCTTGGGTGCAACTTTCCAGCCGTGGGCGTAGAGGGCATGATGACCGCTTACCATGCGCGTGACAGCCATTTCATAGGTGCGCTCCCCCTTACCAGGTGGAGCATAGGTAATTTCACATACGATGCTCTGCTGTATAGCGCACATCACTGTGCTCAAAATATCCTGCAACGGCGCGTAATCAATGACACCAAGCAAGGCAGGCTGTACAAGGGGTTCTAGACGCTCATGGCACGCCTCACGCTCCGCAAGCAACACGGATGTGCGCTGCAGACTGCCATCCAGTATTTTGTGCAGCCGGGCGGGCAAAAATGGCGCGGAAAGATCACGGCAGAAAATCAGCAAACGCATTTCTTCAGTGCTGAGGTGCAAGTGCTGGCGCTCGACTATATTCGGTGAGCGCTCCAACAAGTACAACTTCTGCCACCGACCATCCTGAAGCAGTAATTCTGATTTGAGTGCAATCC
>SAAX01000026.1 GCA_009929215.1 Deltaproteobacteria bacterium
TGTTGATGCTGGTTATGAAAAGGCTATAGAAACTGCTAAAAAAATGAATATTCAAATCCCAATGATGGAAGAGAGATAGTATATGAGAGAATATCCGCAAAGTGTGTTAGAAACAGAAAACACGGTTCGTGATTTAAAGTCAAAAAACCACTATTTCTATTTGCAGCAAGTAGACCGTATTGATGGACAGTACGTATATTGCGACAATCGAAAATCCCCGCCGGGCTTTGTGGCCTCGGCGGGTATTTTTGCTTGGCAAACGTCTGTGCGGGCTATGCCCAGTCTTTGTCGGCGTGGCCCAGGTGCTCAAGCACTAGGGTGGGCTGGTGTTCCTCTTGCGCAAGGTCGGCGCGTGTGGCCTCGCCGCTGAGCACAAGTATGGAATCAATGCCCGCATTGCGGGCCAGCTGCATGTCTGTGCTCAGGCGGTCGCCCACCATGACCATTTCTTCCTTGCGGTAGCGGGCCAGCAGGGGTGCAAGCACGGCAGGGTCGGGCTTGCCAAAAATGTACTGCGGCTTTCTGCCCGTGGCCGTTGCGTACAGGCTTATGAAGCTGCCCACATCGGGCAGGGGGCCTTCGGGCGAGGGGCACACAAGGTCGGGGTGCGTGGCAAGAAAAAGCACAGAGCTGTCTTGCAGTAGCACCGCCGAACGCGCAAGCTTGTGGTAGGTAAGCTCTGTATCGTAGGCCAGCACTACGGCCTGCGCGCCCTGTTCCACCAGTTGCAGCTCTGGCATGCGGCCTTGCAGGTCGCGCTGAAAGTCGGCATTGCCCACCGGGTACACCCGCGTAATGCCTCTCTCGCGCAAAAAATCCACCAGCGGTGTAACGGGTGAGAGCAGCAGGTCTTCACGCGCTGCAATGCCCATGCCGTTGAGCTTGTCCACATAGGTCAGCGGCGACTTGGAGGTATTGTTGCTCAAAAAATAAAAATCCAGCTTGTTCCACTGCCGCTGAATAAAGCTCACTGCCCCTTCAATGGGAATATGACCAAGATAGACAGTGCCATCCATATCAAGTACAACGCAGCGTTTTTGTGACCAGTCCATATGCGCAATCCTCAATTTTTTTGCTTTCATTATGCGCCATTGACGTCTAAAGCAAGAACATCTGCCACATTGGGCAGAGTTAATCTTGACGCAACAACACAAATTGATAACCATACGGTATCAACAATCATCCTGGGCAAAACCGCAGCAATCACATAACCGGTCTGGCTCTTCAACCTTGTTGCGCAGGTACGCCGTTGTTTTTCGGCCAAAATGGCGCGGCATCTGGCAGCGTCTGCATGTCTTTGGGTGATTCCGACAATTTGCTCCACTGGAGAAACCATGCTTGAAACTACAGTTGTCGTCATCGGCGGCGGCGCTACAGGCATAGGAACCCTGCGCGATCTGTGCATGCGCGGCATTCCTGCCATATTGCTCGAACAGGGCGGCCTGGCCCACGGTACAAGCTCGCGCTTTCACGGCCTGCTGCACAGCGGAGGACGCTATGCCGTGGGAGATAATGAATCGGCGCGCGAATGTATTGAAGAAAACATGATCTTGCGGCGCATAGGCAGACAGTGCATTGAAGAAACCGAAGGCTTTTTTGCCCTTACGCCAGAGGATGACCCCGCCTATGTGGACCGCTGGGTTGAGGCCTGTGGCCGCGCAGGCATCGACGCCCCCGAAATTGACGTAAAAGAAGCCCTGCGCCTTGAGCCCAACATGTCGCCCGAAATCAGCCGCGTTTTTCGCGTGCCCGATTCGTGCGTGGACGGCTTCCGCCTTGTGCTGCACAACGCCATGTCTGCCCGCAGGCACGGCGGAAAAATGCTCACCTACCACGAGGTCACCGGCATCTGCCAGAAAAACGGCAAGGTCTGCGGTGTTACGGCCATTAACAAGAACACGGGCGAAACCGTAGAAATCGCCTGTTCTGTGGTGGTGAACGCCGCTGGCTCGTGGTCGGGCCGCATTGCGGCGCTGGCCGGGCTTGATGTGGCTGTTTCGCCCGACCGTGGCACGCTTGTGGTCTTTAACCACCGCTTTACCTCGCGTGTGGTCAACCGCCTGCACCCCGGCTCGGACGGCGACATTTTTGTACCGCACGGCTCCATCACCATCTTGGGCACAACATCCATGCCCACAGACAGGCCCGACGACACCACCCCCACCAGCGAGGAAGTGCTGCGCCTGCTCAAGATCGGCGAACCGCTGTTCCCCCGCGTGCGCGAATACCGCATTTTGCGGGCCTTTGCGGGCACACGCCCCCTCTACACCCCCGGCAATGCCGCAGGGCGCAAGGCCAGCCGCAACTTCCATGTGGTTGATCATGCGGAGCAAGGCCTGGACGGCATGGTTTCCATCTTTGGTGGCAAGCTCACCACCTACCGCCTCATGGGCGAAAGGGCCGCAGACCGCGTTTGCGCCAAGCTTGGCGTCAATGCCCCCTGCCTCACGGCAGAAGAGCCCATTATTCCCGACCCGGACGAGGCAACCCTTGCCCGCGCCGCCAAGTACTTTCCCGTGCAGGGCATCAAGCTTATGGCCGACCGCATGGGCGACGACATTGGCCCCGTGCTGGAACAGGCCGAAAAAGCTGAAACCAACCCCCTGATCTGCGAATGCGAAATGGTGAGCATGGCCGAAATCGAATGCGTGGCAAAAGATCCTTCCACCCATTCGCTCACCGATATCCGCCTGCGCACGCGTCTGGGCATGGGCACATGCCAGGGCACGTTCTGCTCGCTGCGCACCGTGGCCACGCTGGCCGAACACGGTATTTCGCTTGAGTTTTCGCCCACCGACAATGCGCGGCGCTTCCTTCAGGAACGCTGGGGCGGGCTGCGCCCTGCCCTTTGGGGCATGCAGGCCCGTGAAATGGAACTTGGCCGCGCCGTGTACGCGGGAACACTCAATCTTGATGGAGCCGCCCATGAGCAGGATTGTTGACGTATTGGTGGTCGGCTCTGGTCTGGCGGGTCTTGTGGCTGCGCTGACCGCAGCCGAACAGGGCCGCAGCGTGCGGCTGCTTACAACGGGCATGGGTTCGCTGGCCATCAGCGGCGGCTCGGTGGATTTTCTTGGCTATGCAGACAGCAGGCTGGCCTCAGACCCGTGGCAAAGCCTGGCCCTGCTGCCAGAAGACCACCCCTACCGCCTGTTGGGTGTAGAAAGCGTGCGCTCTGCCTTTCAGTTTTTTTCAGACACCATGGAAAAACAGCACTGGCCCATGCGGCCCGCCCTTGCCCAGGATGGCATGCCGCGCAACACCCAGTTGCCCACCATCATGGGCACGCTCAAACCCACCTATCTGCTACCCGCCAGCCTGAATACACAGGCCATGGCCAGTGCCAAAAAGGTGCTGGTGCTCAGCGTGCACGGCCTGCGTGACTGCCAGCCCACCCTGGTGGTGAGCCAGCTCAAGCGTTACAAAAGTTGGGCCGACAGGGAATTTACCCAGGGGCTTATGCCCTCGCCCTTTGGCGAAACACACCGCGCCATCACCGCGCTTGATCTTGCCCGCCTTGCGGACAAGCCGCAGAGCCGCCAGTGGCTGCTCGACGCGCTGGCCCCGTATGCTGGCAAGTATGATCTTATCCTTATGCCGCCGCTGTGCGGCAGCAAGGCCAACCCCGAAGTGTGGCAAGCTGTGAACGCTGCCGCCGGTTGCCCGGTGGTTGAAATGCTGTCCATTCCTCCGGGGGTGGGCGGTCTGCGCCTGCGCGATGCCCTGTTGAATGCCCTGCACAAGCTCGATTTTGAACTGGTGGAAAACACCACGGTTCTGCGTGCCGAAACCACAGACAAAACCTGCACAGCCGTGCTGGCCGAGGCATCGGGCCAGCAACGCAGCCACGCTGCCCGCGCCTTTGTAACGGCCACGGGCGGCATACTTGGCGGCGGCATGGTGCTTGAACCCGGCCAGTGCTGGGATTCTGTGTTTGGCATCGACATTGCTGTTCCGCAGGACGTAACCCTGTGGTCTGAGCCAAAGATTTTTGGCAACCACCTTTTTTCACGCATGGGTGTGCGCGTTGACCGCGAAATGCGGCCCGTGGATGCAGCAGCTGCCGTGCGCTGGCAAAACGTGTTTTTTGCCGGGCGCAGCCTTGGCGGCTACGATTACGCAACAGAAAAAAGCGGTCATGGCGTTGCCATTGCCACGGGCTGGCAGGCGGGCCGCATGGCCGCCGCAGCCGCCGCTGCCGGGGAAAAACAATGAGCGTGCGCATTAATCCAGACAAGTGTATAGCCTGCACCACCTGCGTGGTGCACTGCCCCGTGGCAGAGGCCACGCCCAAGTTTCTGGGCCCGCGCATGATTGGCCCTGCCTATGAGCGTTTTCGTCTGCTGGGCCTTACGGAAGATCCCTCGCTGCACTATTGCGCCAACTGCAAAAACTGCGACATCTCCTGCCCGCATGGTGTGCCTGTTTCAAGCCTCAACATGATGGCAAGGGCCGACCAGTTCAAAAAACACTCGCCCGGTCTGCGCGACTGGGTGCTTGGGCACGGCGAGCTCATGGCCAAATGGCTGCGGCTTATCCCCGCTGCCATCAAAAACTTTGGCATGCTCAACCCGGTAACGCGGGCCGTGCTGGATGCCCTGGGCATCGACAAACGCGCGCCCCTGCCCGCCTTTGCGCCGCAGACCTTCCGCCAGCTCATGCAGCATGTGCACCAGCCAGACCTCAAGCGCAGCGTGGTGTTTTACCCCGGCTGCTATGTGGACGTGTATGACCCCCGCACCGGCCTTGATATGGTGTGGGCCATGAACCGCGCTGGCTACAAGGTTATTGTGCCCGAAGAACTGGTGTGCTGCGGCCTGCCAATGGTTGCCAACGGCTTTTGGCAGCACGCCCGCTCCAATGCAGAGCATAACCTCAAGGCCCTTGGTCAGTGGCGCGATGCCGGTCTGCCCGTGGTTACGGGCTGCCCCAGCTGCGCCCTCATGTTCCGCGTTGATCTGCCGGAATACTTCCCCGATCTGGCAGAAAAATACGGCGCGTGCCGACTGGCCGATGCGCAGGAGTTTCTGCTGGATGCCGTGGACAGCGGCGACCTCTCGGTCAAGGCAGACGGCAAGCCGACAAACCTGCCAGACCTCAAGCTCATCTACCACGCGCCCTGCCACCTGCGTGCCCAGGGCAACGGCCTGCCGGGGCTTGAACTGCTGCGCCGCCTCGATGGCGTAACTGTGGAAAATGCCGATGCCGGTTGCTGCGGTATTTCTGGCAGCTACGGCTTTAAAAAGGAAAAGTACGATATCGCCCAGACCGTGGGCTCGGAGCTGTTTGACAAGATTCGCAAAAGCGGCGCTCAGGCGGCTGTTTCTGAATGCGGAACCTGCCGCGTGCAGATCACGCACGGCTCTGGCAAGTTCAGCCTGCATCCGGTGAGCATCCTGCGCCAACGGCTTGAAGCGCGTTAGGCTTCTGACACGCACAACGATACCTGTTTACAATCTTGGGGCAGGCGGTTCGCCGCCTGCCCCAATTAACACCAAACCCCGCATGCGGTATTTGCGCCGCCATCGTCGCCAAAGGCGACGGGCGGAAAGGCACGGAAATCAGTCGCTGCACGGTGCGGCAAAGCCGCAACCTGCTCCTGATTCACGTGTATTGCTCCTGTTGTCCAGACGGCTCTGCCGTCTGCCCTATAAGGCTTTGCCATGACAAATGACAGCAAAAGATACACCAACAAGGATTTCTGGAACAACCGCGCCGCGTCATTTCCCCGTTTTGAAGCCGGGGATGACACCTACGAAGCCCGCATGCTGCGCCTTGCGCGTGAAAACGGCGTGGATTTTTGCGGCAAAACAGTGCTGGATGTAGGTTGCGGCAGCGGCATGTACACTATCCGCCTTGCCCAGCAGGCCGCCTCGGTCACGGCGCTGGATATTTCGGACGAAATGCTGCGTATTCTCATGCAGGACGCCGCAGCCCAGGATCTTGCCAACATACGCCCCGTGTGCTCTGATTGGGAGCACTTTGCCCCTGCCGAGCGCTTTCAGATTGTCTTTGCTTCCATGACTCCCGCCCTCACCGACGATGCCGCCCGCGAAAAGCTGCACGCCTGCGCGCTTGAGCAGGTGGTCTTTATGGGTTTTACCGAGCGCAAAACCTCGGACGTCATGGCAGGGCTGTATGCCCACTATGATATCACTCCGCCTCAGTTTGCCGATGCGCCGCCCATGCGCGCATGGCTGCAAGCCCGCAACATCCCCCACACAGTTTTGCCTGTAGACGGCCAGTGGGTAGTGCCACACAGCCGCGAGCACCTGCTGGAAGCCTGCATCGCCAATTTGCGGGCGCGCGGCGCACAGCCGGATATGGCCCATGTGGCCGCGCATATTGAGGCCTTTCGCGATCAGGACGGCACATATGTGGAACGCACTGAATACTCCCTGCAAATGATCATCTGGCAGGCCAGCTGACATTTTCGGCTACATATTTTTGCCCAGCAAAAGAGGCAACCGTGCGCAGCGTTGATAACGCTAAGGCCGCTCTGTGGTCACGCTCCACATTTGATACAATTTTAGCTCAAATTTCCCACAACCTGAGCCCCTAAGCTCTTGCCGCCTGAATACGGCAAACCGCCGTACGCCCCAAGCCCTGCGCACGTGCCACTCACCCCTGCTGAAAAACATGGCATCTTCGTGCGCGCGCCAGGGATTACAGCCCAAGACACCGTGAACCCGCCGCCGCACAGATATTTCCACCCGTCTTGCCCCCCAACACCCTATCCCCCTGCCTCGCCTTCACGAGCACGGCACCCCAGCTCCAACTGCCCTGCCATTGCCAGCAGGGCGCTTTGCCTTTGCGCTCCTGCCATGATGCCGCTGATCTGCTGCTTCCGTGGCAAATCCCATTCCCCTTTACAGTACAATTACGCTTCCTGCCCCATTCCCTTGCCAGTCAAAATATCCCTTCATGCCCTCAGCCCTGAGAGTTCCCGTGCCCGCAGATCGCACACGCTTTCCATTTTTGCAGCGCGTTGTGCTGCCAGTTTCAAACAAATTTGTATTGTCTGCTTTTCCCCACCTGATTTCATTCAAAATTTTCTGATTTTTTTCAGCACGTTAAAGACATGCACTTTTTGCGTACCCGGTTGTCCATAATTACAATTTTGTATTGATTGTGCGGGCAGATTAATTATTTAATTAATAAAATTAAATAGTTAAGTAAACGGCACGCTTTCTGCATAAAGAGGGACAAGCGCAACGAGCGCGGGAACATCAAAACCAGAGGGATTCTCATGCGTCAGGTAGCTATTTACGGCAAGGGCGGTATCGGCAAGTCCACCACCACACAGAACCTCAACGCCGGCCTTGGCGAAATGGGCAAAAACATCATGATCGTGGGCTGTGACCCCAAGGCCGACTCCACGCGCCTTATTCTGGGCGGCCTTGCCCAGCAGAGTGTGCTCGATACCCTGCGCGAAGAGGGGGAAGACATCGAACTGGATCTGGTGCTCAAAAACGGCTTCAAGGGCATTCGCTGCGTGGAATCGGGCGGCCCCGAACCGGGCGTTGGTTGCGCTGGCCGTGGCATCATCACCTCCATCGGCCTGCTCGAACGCCTCGGCGCATACACCGAAGACCTCGACTACGTGTTCTACGACGTTTTGGGCGACGTTGTGTGCGGCGGTTTCGCCATGCCCATTCGTGAAGGCAAGGCGCAGGAAATTTACATCGTGGCCTCGGGCGAAATGATGGCCCTATACGCCGCCAACAACATCTGCAAGGGCATCAAAAAGTACGCCAATACCGGCGGCGTGCGCCTTGGCGGCATCATCTGCAACAGCCGCAAGGTTGATGGCGAAGCCGAACTTGTTTCTGCCGTTGCCAAGGAAATCGGAACCCAGATGATCCATTTTGTGCCGCGCGACAACATGGTGCAGCGCGCTGAAATCAACAAGCAGACCGTTATCGAATTCGACCCCACCTGCGGACAGGCCGACGAATACCGCAGCCTTGCCCAGAAGATCGACGGCAACGACATGTTTGTTATCCCCAAGCCTCTCTCCCAGGAACGGCTCGAAGAGCTGCTCATGGAACACGGTTTGATGGACGCCTAAACCAACAGCACAAAACGGAGAACAGCTATGCAGATGATTCGCACGATTATTCGGCCTGAAAAAACCACCGAAGTTCTCTCCGAGCTGCTGGCAGCGGGCTTTCCCGCCGTTACCAAGCTTGATGTGGTGGGCCGTGGCAAGCAGAAAGGCATCATGGTGGGCGACATTCAGTACGACGAAATTCCCAAGCAGATGCTCATGCTAGTGGTCAGCGACGAAGACAAGGACGACGCCATCCGCGTTATCCTGCGCGTGGCCAAGACAGGCGACGGTCACTTTGGCGATGGCAGAATCTTTGTTTCAAGCGTTACCGAGGCCTGGACCATCAGCAGCGGCAAGTCTGGCCTGTAGGAGGCTCCCATGCAGGAAATAGTTGCAATGGTTCGAGCCAACATGGTGGCAGCAACCAAAAATGCCCTGTCCAAGGCCGGATGCCCCTCATTCTCGTGCAGCAAGTGCCTGGGGCGTGGCAAAAAGGGTATGGATCCCGCCACCCTGCGCATGGTTATGGAAAGCGGCGAGCTGCCGCGCACCCCCGCAGGCGAATCGCTTACAGAAGTGGGCAGGCTGATTCCCAAGCGGTTGTTCAATATCTGCGTTCCCGATGAAAAGGTCGAAGCTGTGGTCAAGGCTATCATAGAGGCCAACAGCACAGGCCACCCCGGCGATGGAAAGATATTTGTGATGCCGGTGGAAGAATCCTATGTGGTTCGCACGGGCGAGCGCGCTGACGCATAAGGAAGGTATGTATGAGTATTGACGCCAACGCAGTAGTGCTTGAGCGCTACAACGCCAAGGTCTTCAAGAACCGCAAGGAGCACATGCTCAAGGTGAACCCTGCGGAAGACCAGATGATCATCGCCAACACGCGTGCCATTCCCGGCATCATGACCAACCGGGGCTGCTGTTACGCTGGCTGCAAGGGCGTTGTGCTCGGCCCCATCAAGGATATTGTGCTGATCACCCACGGCCCTGTTGGCTGCGGCTTCTACAGCTGGGGCACGCGCCGCAACAAGGCCAAGGCCGAGGGTGATACACCCAACTACATTCAGTACTGCTTTTCCACTGACATGCAGGAGCCCGATATCGTCTTTGGCGGCACCAAAAAGCTCAAGAAGGCCATCGACGAAATCATGGAGCTCATGCACCCCAAGACCATCATGATTGCCGCCACCTGCCCCGTGGGTCTGATCGGTGACGACATTCAGGCCGTGGCCGCAGAAGCTGAAAAAGAATACGGCATCAGCTGCGTGGCATACAGCTGTGAAGGGTACAAGGGCGTGAGCCAGTCGGCAGGTCACCACATTGCCAACAACGGCCTCATGAAGCGCGTTATCGGCACGGGCGATTACGAACCCGCCTCCAAGTATTCGATCAACATTCTTGGCGAATACAACATCGGTGGTGACGGCTGGGAACAGGAACGCATCCTTAAAAAAATCGGCTACGATGTGGTTTCGGTCTTTACCGGCGACGGAGAAGTGGAACGCATAGCCAGCTCGCACAAGGCCAATCTCAACCTCGTGCAGTGCCACCGCTCCATCAACTACATCGCCGAAATGATGAAGACCAAGTACGGCGTAGACTGGCTCAAGGTCAACTTTATCGGTCTGGAAGGTACGATTCAGAGCCTGCGCGACATGGCTGCCTACTTTGGCGACCCCGAGCTTGCGCAGCGCACCGAACAGGTTATCGCCGAAGAGCTGGCCGAGGTGCAGGATCAGATGGCGGCCTACAAAGCCCGCCTCAACGGCAAAACCGCAGCCCTCTTTGTGGGCGGCAGCCGCTCGCACCACTATCAGGGCCTGCTGCAAGACCTGGGCATCAAGACAGTGCTGGCCGGGTACGAATTTGGCCACCGCGACGACTACGAAGGCCGGGAGATCATCCCCAACATCAAGGACGACGCGGACAGCAAGAATATCGAACACATCACGGTGGAAAAGGACGAAAAGAAGTACCACGCCTACCTTACCCAGGAACAGTACGACAAGCTGGCCGCAGAGATTCCGCTTGAAAAGTACGATGGCATGATACGCGACATGGACGAGGGAACCTATGTGGTTGACGACCTCAACATGTACGAAGCTGAAAAGTTTATGGAAATCCTCAAGCCCGACATGTTTTTCTCTGGCATCAAGGACAAGTACGCGTTGCAAAAGGCCGGAACCCTCTCGCGCCAGTTGCACAGCTACGATTACAGCGGGCCTTACGCGGGTTTCAAGGGCGCAACGCAGTTCGGTTACGACCTCTGCATGGGGTACTTTACCCCCGCGTGGCACATGGTAACCCCGCCCTGGAAGAACCGCGCCACCCTGCAAGGAACTGTGGGAGAATAGTATGCTTGACCTCACCCCAAAGACACATGTGAACAGATCGGGCGTTCTTATCAACCCGTGCAAGACCTGTCAGCCAGTGGGTGCGCTGTTTGCCGCTCTGGGCGTGCGCAACTGCATGCCTTACAGCCACGGATCGCAGGGTTGCGCTTCTTACCACCGCACCTACCTTACGCGTCACTTCAAGGAACCCGCCATCGCTGTCACCAGTTCCTTTACCGAAGGCGCGTGCGTGTTCGGCGGCGGCCCCAACATCCGCCAGGGCGTCAAGACGGCCTTTGAAGTCTATAACCCGGACATCATTGCCGTGCACACCACCTGTCTTTCCGAAACCATCGGCGATGACCTCAAGACCTACATCGACGACATGGAAATTCCGGACGACAAGATCGTGGTGCACTGCAACACGCCGAGCTACGTTGGCTCGCACGTTACGGGCTTTGCCAACATGATGGCCGGCTTCATCAAATATCTTACCACCAAGGGCAAGACCACCGAAACCGTGGCCGTGTTCCCCGGCTTTGTGAACCCCGGCGACATCCGCGAATACAAGCATCTTGTGAACCTGATGAAGCTCAAGTCCATCATGTTCCCCGATTGCAGCAATGTCATGGATGCCCCCATGACCGGCGAATACAAGATGTACCCCGATGGCGGCACAACGGTTGAAGAAATCCGCGCGCTCGGCAGCTGCCGCAAGGTTCTGGCTCTTGGCCGACTGACCAGCGAGGAACCCGCCGCCCAGCTCAAGCGCAAGTGCGGTGTGGATTTTGACCTGCTGCCCCTGCCCATCGGTCTGGCCGATACGGACGCCTTTATCATGGCCATGGCAAACCTCAACGGCGGCGAAGTTGACCCGCTTATCGAAGAAGAACGCGGCCGTCTGCTCGACCTTATGCTCGACGCAAACCCGTACTTCTACGGCAAAAAGGTTGCCGTGTACGGCGACCCCGACACAGTGCTTGGCATGACCCGCTTCTGCCTGGAACTGGGCATGATTCCCAAGTATGTGCTCACGGGTACGCCCGGCGAAACCTTCGTCAAGCTGGCCAAGGCCATGTTCAAGGAATACGGCAAGGAAGAAGAATGCAGGGCCTTTGCGGCCAAGGATCTCTTTGACCTGCACCAGTTTATAAAGGAAGAACCCGTGGATCTGCTGCTCGGCAACTCGCACGGCAAGCAGATCGCCAAGGCTGAGGGCATTCCGCTGGTACGCGCTGGCTTCCCGGTTCTTGACCGCTACGGACACGCCTCGCTGCCCATGGTTGGTTACCGTGGTGCCTTCCAGTTGGCCACCAAGATCGCCGACACGCTTATGGAAGAGTTTGACCGCAACTGCGCCGACGAAGACATGGATCTGATCATGTAAGACGGCTCAAAGCCGCGACAAGGGCCGGGGGGCATTGGCTCCCCGCCCTTCCAAGGGGGTTCCCATGGCTATGGAAATACTTGAAGAACGCCGTACGTCCATCAAGGAAAAGGGAAACAAGGGCGGGGGCTGCTGTAGCGGCGACGGCCTGCGTTGCGATACGGCCAGCGTGGCCGGTTCCGTGAGCCAGCGGGCCTGCGTGTACTGCGGTGCGCGCGTGGTGTTAAACCCCATTACCGATGCCTTTCATATCGTGCACGGCCCCATCGGCTGCGCCAGCTACACCTGGGATATTCGCGGCAGCCTTACCAGCGGGTCGGAACTGTTCCGCAACAGTTTTTCCACCGACTTGCAGGAAAAGGACATTGTTTTTGGCGGTGCAGAAAAGCTCACCCGCGCAATTGACGAGGCCGTGGCCAACTATGCGCCCAAGCTCATTTTTGTCTACGCCACCTGCATTGTGGGCGTGATTGGCGACGATGTGGAAGCCGTGTGCCGCAATGCGGAAAAAAAGCACGGTATCCGCGTGATCGCGGTCAAGGCTCCGGGTTTTTCGGGCACAAAGTCCACGGGCTACCGCATGGCCTGCAATGCTCTGGTGCAGCTTATGGAGCCGCACAAGGAACAGCCCAAGATCAAGGGCGTCAACATTCTGGGCGACTACAACCTTGCGGGCGAAATGTGGATTATCCGCAACTACCTGCGCGAAATGGGCATTCCCATTGTTGCCACCCTTACGGGCGACGCTGCCTACGAAACGCTCATCAAGGCCCCGGCTGCCCAGCTCAACATTGTGCAGTGCGCCGGCTCCATGATGTATCTGGCCCACCGCATGGAAGACGAAATGGGCGTTCCCTGGATGCGTGCCAGCTTCTTTGGGGTGGAGGACACCTCCACAGCTCTACGGCAGGTGGCCGAACGCCTCAACGACGACTACGCCAAGCGCAAGGCCGAGGCCCTTATTGCCGAGCGCGGCACCAAGGCCGAAGCGTTTCTTGAACAGTACAAGCCGCACTTTGTGGGCAAAAAGGCCGCCATCTTTGTGGGCGGCGGCTTCAAGGCCATATCGCTCATCCGGCAGTTTAACGAAATGGGCATCGAAACCGTGGTGGTAGGAACCCAGACCGGCAAGCCTGAAGATTATGAAATCATTTCAAGCCTCGTTAACCCCGGCACGGTCATTCTTGACGATGCCAACCCCGCGGAGCTTGAAACCTTCATGAAGCAGAAAGGCGCGGATATTCTGGTGGGCGGCGTCAAGGAACGCCCCCTGGCCTACAAGCTGGGCATTGCCTTTTGCGACCACAACCACGAGCGCAAGCACGCCCTGGGCGGCTTTGAAGGCGTGGAGAACTTCACCCGCGAGGTGAACCTTTCGATCAACAGCCCTGTGTGGCAGTTTACGCGCAGCTCTGCCTCATTTGCCGAGGCAACACAGGCGCAGGCCAATCTGGTGCGCCAAGCACTGGCCACAAGAGCAGCACATTTCTAGCACAGCGTAATCGGCTTGCACACAGTTTGCCCGCCGCTGCGGC
This sequence comes from Deltaproteobacteria bacterium, assembly GCA_009929215.1. Classification (GTDB taxonomy): domain Bacteria; phylum Desulfobacterota; class Desulfovibrionia; order Desulfovibrionales; family Desulfovibrionaceae; genus Desulfovibrio. The sequence continues at coordinate 13,312 of SAAX01000026.1, forward strand.
CACTGGCCGCCTGGAACAAAGGAGAAGACAATGAGCGCCAATCTTGTCAACCTGAATACAAATCCCTGCAAGATGTGCATGCCCTTGGGTTCGGTAAGCGCCTTTTACGGCATCAGCAAGAGCATGAGCATTCTGCACGGTTCGCAGGGATGCAGCACCTATATTCGGCGGCACATGGCAACCCACTACAATGAGCCGGTAGACATCGCCTCGTCTTCACTTACGGAAGAGGGCACGGTATTCGGCGGCACCAAGAACCTACTCAAGGGGCTTGAAAACCTCATCAAGCTGTACAACCCCGAGGTGATCGGCGTTTCCACCACCTGCCTTGCCGAAACCATCGGCGAGGATGTGCCCGCCATCATCAAGCAGTTCAAGGACGAACACCCGGAAGTGACGGCCACCATCATTCCCGTGTCTTCTCCCGGATACGGCGGCTCGCAGTACGAGGGTTTTTTCCGCGCCTTGCACGCCATTGTGCGCCACGTGCCCATGAATGCCGCGCCCAATAACGTGGTCAACATCATCACCGGCCACCTGTCTGCAGCGGATTCCAGAGCCCTCAAGGCACTGCTCGACGGCTGCGGCCTTGACTATGTGCTGCTGCCCGATCTTTCGCAAAATCTCGACGGCGGGCATGAGGACGACTACAATCGGTTGCCGCAGTACGGCACAACGCTTGCCCGCGTTGGCCTTATGGCTGGCGCGCGCATGACCCTTGAGCTTGCGCCCTTCTGCCCCGAAGAATATTCTCCCGGCGCGTACCTGCGCGAAACTTACGGCGTGCCGCTTTTGCGCATGAATCTGCCCGTGGGCCTGCGCGATACCGATGCCTTTGTGGCCACGCTTGAGGCCCTTGGCGGCCAGATACCGGCCACCGTGCGCGAAGAACGCGCCCGCTACCTCGACGCCATGATCGACGCGCACAAATACAACGCGCAGTGCCGCGTGGCCGTTTACGGCGAGCCCGACATGGTGCTGGCGCTTGTGCGCGCCTCGTGCGAAAACGGAGCTGTGCCCGTGGTGGCCGCCACCGGCAGCCGTTGCGCCAGTTTTGAAAAAACCCTTGCGCCCGACATGGCCAAGGCCACGGAAACCCAGTTCAGCGGTGATTTTGACATTCTGAACTTTGCCGACTTTACCGCCATTGAAAACGCCCTGCTTGCGCGCAAGGCCAACCTCATGCTGGGCAATTCGGACGGCCGCCGCATTGAGGAACGCCACCACGTTCCGCTGCTGCGCTACGGCTTTCCCATCCACGACAGGGTGGGCGGCCAGCGCACGCGCCTGCTGTTCTATGACGGCTCGCTCAGCCTCATGGAAGCCACGGCCAACGCCATGTTGCAGTTTACCGAGAGCAGCTTCCGCGAGGAGCTTCTTAACAAATACTTCAAGGATGATGCCTTCATGGAAGCCGAAGCCTCTCGCATAGAAGTTGTGGCCCCCGCCAAGAAGCCGCTTGTGCCTGTAACTGCCGCTGCCGCCCCTGCGGCCAGCGATCTGGCCGCCATAAGTGCAGAGCGCACCAAGTCCCACCCCTGTTTCAGCTGTGGGGCCTGTGCCACCTCGGCGCGGCTGCATCTGCCCATCGCGCCCAAGTGCAACCTGAGCTGCAACTACTGCCTGCGCAAGTACGACTGCGTTAACGAAAGCCGCCCCGGTGTCACCACCGCCGTGCTTACGCCCGCTCAGGCCTTTGACCACTTCATGAAAGTAAAGCACGACATGCCCAATCTTACGGTTGTGGGCATCGCTGGCCCCGGCGACACGCTGGCCAACCCGGAGGAAACCTTCCGCACGCTCGAGATGATCCGCAAGGAAGATCCCAATATCACCTTCTGCATGTCCACCAACGGTCTGGCCCTGCCGGAATATGTGGAAGACATGAAGCGCGTGGGCGTGAGCCACGCCACCGTGACCATCAACGCCGTTGACCCCGCCATTGGCGCGCAGATTTACAAGTTTGCCATGTATCGGGGCAAGAAATACACGGGCGAAACCGCAGCCGCCCTGCTGCTGGCCAACCAGATGGCGGGCCTGCGCGCCCTGAGCCAGGCGGGCATAGTGAGCAAGGTCAACACCGTGCTGCTCAAGGGCATCAACGACGGGCACATCCCGCAGGTGGTGGAAACCGCGCGCGAGCTTGGCGCGGTGATGACCAACATCATGCAGCTCATCCCGGTCAAGGGCAGCGTTTTTGAAAACATGCCCCTGGTGAGCAACAAGGAGCTTATGGACATGCGCCGCAGTTGCGAGCCCACGCTCAAGCAGATGTACCACTGCAAGCAGTGCCGCGCCGATGCCGTGGGCCTGCTGGGCGACGACAAGTCCATTGAATACCGCCCGGCCGTGGCCGAAAAGGCCCCCGCAGCGGAAGAAGCCAAGCCCGCTGTGGCCCGCAAGATACGCATTGCCGTGGCCTCCAAGACCGGCATGACCGTTGACCAGCACTTTGGTCAGGCAGAACAGTTCTATATCTACGAGAGTGACGGCGCAGCCGCCAGCTATGTGGAAACGCGCAGTGTTTCCCGATACTGCAACGGCATGGACGACTGCGGTGAAAAGACCGGGCGCATGGCGGGCATTCTGGCCGCTGTGGACGACTGCAAGGGCGTGCTGGCCCTGCGCATAGGCGAAAGCCCGCTGAAAAAGCTTGAGACCAAGGGCATACGCGTGTTCACCCTTTACGAAAATGTGGACAAGGCCGTGAATGACGCCGCCAGGGCGCTCTGCGGGTAATTCCGGCCCAATCCATCGGCCCAATCCATTGGCCTGGCCGGAGGCAAACCGGTCAGGCCGTGGCACACGCCATCTTTGCCGAGAGGTTATTTCCATGCCGCAACTGGTGGACAGAACGCTCTGCCTGCTCTACCGGGTGCTGCCAGCCGCGCACTCGCAAGAGCAAAGGCAGACCGCAGATGCATTTGCACTCTGGGCCGGGGAATGGATCGACCTCATGCACCACATGGGCTTTGTGGTCGAAATTCCCCCAGACCTGCAATTTGAAGCAGCCAGCGCCAAGGCCCGCCGCACGGGCAAGCGTCCGGCTCCTTACGGGCCGTGGTCGCGCCTGAGCGGCTGCTGCGATGCTCTTTATAGTTTTGAAACCGAGCTCTGGCCCCGATTTGCCACCATCAAGGATACGGTGGAATTCTGTCCCGGCGACCACGCGGGCTGCGCCACGGCTTTGGCCGTGCTGTGGCTGCTCAAGGGCGGCCCCCGCGTGGCGGGCTGTATTGGTGGCTCTGCCCTGCACGGCCCCGATGCTGGCCCCGCGCTGGAAGAAGTAGCCCTGAGCCTGCACGCCCAGGGGCTCGAAACCGGCCTTGCAAATCTGGACAAAATGCCGCAGGCCACCGCCCTGCTTGCGCAGGTGGGGCTTGACATATCCCAACACAAGGCCGTGCTGGGCGCGGATATCTTTGCCGTGGAATCGGGCATCCATGTGGACGGTATTGTCAAAAAGCCCTTTTTGTACGAGCCCTACCCGCCAGCCACCGTGGGGCTTGAACGTCAGATTGTGGTGGGCAAGCATTCGGGGCGTGTTTCGCTGCGCATCAAGGCCCGCCAGCTTGGTTTAAGCTTGCCCCGCGCGGAAGAAGAACCTATGCTTGAAAAGGTTCAGCAGCTTGCCGAGCACCAGCAGTGCAGCCTGACCGACGCCCAGTTTCTCGACCTGTGTCACACATGCCATCCCCCCGAATCCCTGTCTTCTGCCCGAACAGACTGTTGCGGTCTTTCGGGTGCAACGGCTTCTGTGGAGGTGGGTCATGCCTGAGATCATCATTGTCGACACTACCCTGCGCGACGGCGAACAGGCCCCCGGTTTTGCCTTTGCCCCTGCCCTTAAAATCCGCCTGGCGTCCATGATGGACGAGGCGGGCGTGGACCAGATTGAGGCGGGTGTTCCCGCCATGGGCGAAAACGAAAAGGCCACCATCCGCTCCATCCGCGAAGCATGCGCAAACGCCCGCGTTTCTACCTGGAACCGCCTGCGCGAAAGCGACGTGCGCCACTCCTTTGACTGCTCTCCCCACATCATCCATCTGTGCTGTCCTGTTTCAGACCGCCAGATAAAAGACAAACTCAAAACTACCCGTACCGAGGTGCTGGCCTCGCTGGCCAAGTGCGCTGCCCTTGCCGCCAGCCGTGGTGCGGAGGTTACCGTGGGTTTTGAAGACGCCTCGCACGCCTCGCCCGACCAGCTGAAGGAAGCGGCCCGGGCTGCCCGCCAGTGCGGCGTGGTGCGCGTGCGCCTCAGCGATACCGTGGGCTGCTACACGCCCGACAAGGTATGGCGGGCCGTGCGCATGCTGCGCGAGGCAGGCGTGGATGTGGAAATACACGCGCACAACGACTTTGGCATGGCCGTGGCAAACTCACTCATGGCTGTCAACGCCGGGGCGCGGTACGTCAACACAACATTGTGGGGCATTGGCGAAAGGGCGGGCAACTGCGGGCTGGCTACCTTTACGGCAGCAGCCGCGCGTCTTGGCAATACAACGTGTGCGGTGAATTCACGCAAGGCCCTTGAGCTGGAACGCCTCGCGGCCACGCTGTTGCCGCAAAAGTCCATGAACGGCTGGGGCAAACATTTGGGGTATAGCTATGGCACGCGCCCTTTTGGGCTATAGGCACAAGCGTCTTTTGTCCTCTGCCTGCGTCGCGTTAGCCGTTGCGACGCAGGAAGCTACGGATAACGACAGCAGCTGGTTAAAATGAACCTGACACGTCCATTACTGTCGCTATTCGTAAGCCCGGCAGGCGGGCAACGACTAGCGCTGACTGCGCCAGTTTTTTCGGTCGAGTACTATAAGAGTACACTCCCTCAAAAACAGGCTTGTCTTCCTTGGCAGAGAACAAAATCCATCTTGTGCCAAAACGTGTTTATTATAATTACGGCAGATAGATAGATGTTATTTTAAATAACTACATCACTCGTTGCCGCTAACACTCTGGACGCCCCCAGCTTACGGAGATCGCCATGAAATGTGACTGCATTGCAGTGCTTGAAAATACAGAAAATTCCATTACCTCAATGGATACCTGCACCCATCTTGCTGTCTGGCAGCGCGACTGGAGCACAGGCAAGGGCTGGCATGCCGCTGCATCCGTGCCTTTTTCGCTTGCAGGCTGCGACACCCTGCCCCAGATGCGCGATCACCTGCGTGAGCTTGCCCAGCTGCTGCCAGCAGAGGCCGCCATTGCCGGGGCCAGCATTTCTGGCCTTGCCTACAACGAGCTGAGCCGCATGGGCTTTTGCCTGTGCGAGCTCGATGCCTTCTCGCCCGATATTCTCGATGCCCTTGCCAGCGAAATTCTGGCTTCGGCGCAGGGCGAGGTGCAGGTTCCCACAGCCCCCACGCCCACGGGCATACCCGGCGTGTACACCATCAACCTTATGGAAGTGCAGGCCGCCCACCCCGATATTACGTCAAAAAAAGCCCTGCGACCCTTTTTGGCCTCCACACCCTTTGTGGAGCTGGAGATCATTTGCGGGCACATGCCCCCCTGGTTTGAAGAACACATGCGCCAACACCACCTTACCTGCGCCCGCACACGGCAGGATGACGGAACCGTGCGCGCCCGCATTTCGCACGCGCTCTGCGGCGAAACAGCGCCCAACGGCATTTAGGAGACTGTCATGAGTACCGCCCTGCAATTTGAAACGGCATTGACCCCATACGGCCCTGTAAACGATGTGCACGTGCTCACGCGCTGGCCCGGCGGCGCACCGCAGGACTGCCGCCTGCTGGAAAAAAACAGCGTGCCCACGCCACAAGGCTGGCTGGTTGCGCTCTACGACCCGGAAGACGTGCGCCGCAGCAGCGGTAAAAGCTTTAGCCTGTACCCCAACGGCATGTGGCGCAGCCTTGAGCTGCAAGGGCAGACCACGGTAAGCACCCCGCTGGGCGACATGCCCGCCGAATGGCTTGCGTGGCACGAAAAAGGCACGCTCAAGCGCATACTGCTGCGCAAGGGCAAACTGAGCGGGTACTGGACAGAACAGGACGAACGCAAGCTTGCCACAGAAATCAGCCTTGACCTCCACGGGCAAAGCGTAAACGCCAAGATTCAGGGCCTGCGCTTTTACACATCGGGCATGCTTGAAAGCGTCACATTCTGGCCTGGCGAAACCATACGTCTTGAAACTCCGCTCGGCCCCCTGCCGGTGAGGTACGGCTGTGCTTTTTACGAAAACGGCCGCCTGCGCAGCTGCGAGCCAGCACGGCCCGTGCATGTGCCCACCCCCTTGGGAGAGCTGGCGGCCTACGATTCCACGGCTTCGGCCATTTGCGGCGATATTAATTCGCTGTGCTTTGATGAAAAGGGCGCAGTTTGCGGCCTGGTTACCGCCGCATGCACCCTGCGCTGGCAGGCCAACGGCCAGCAGCAAAGCATTGCCCCGCGTATGGAAAAAGACCAGCTCACCATGCTGCGCACGGTGGTTGTGCCCCTGCGGCTGACCTTTTTGCCAGACGGTCTTGTGCAGATGGACGACGGCCAGAAGGTGCTGTTGGCCCCGGCAAAGGAAATTTCTGTTACCCCCTTTGTGGCCCTGCCAGACATGCGCCCCGGCAACTGACGGGCACGCAGACAAACAATCCATACAAACAATTATTGCGCATAGTTACATAAAAATGGCCACACACCAGCAGCCCGCAACCGGAGCAGACCAGCTCCGAGTGCGGGCTGCTTGCCGTGCGCGCACGGTATCTTGCGCTGTACAGGCCCGCAGTGCTAGGTTGACGCAGGAGGCGGCATGGAAGTTCCTTTGCTTTATGAAATAGTCATTATTTTTCTGCTTTCGATCTTTGTCACCATCGTCTGTAACAAAATCAAACTGCCCGCCACTGTGGGCTTTTTGCTCACAGGCGTATTGTGTGGCCCCTCTGTGCTTGGCATTGTCAAAGACATGCAGGCCATTGACCATATAGCAGAAATTGGCGTTGCCATGCTGCTGTTCACCATTGGCATGGAGCTTTCAGGCGAGGCCCTCAACCGTTTGAAAAGGCCGGTTTTTTTGGGCGGCAGCCTTCAGATAGGCCTTACCGTCATAGCTGTGGCGGGCATGGCCATGTTGCTGAGCCACGGCACATTCCAGCAGGGCATTTTCTGGGGCTGCCTTGTGGCGCTTTCCTCCTCGGCCATTGTGTTGCGCATATTGCAAGAGCGCGGGGCCACCAACACGCCCACTGGCCGCCTTTCGCTGGCCATTCTGGTTTTTCAGGACATCATGGTAGCCCCCATGCTGCTGTGCGTGCCCCTGCTTGCGGGCACTCTTGAGCTTTCGCTTGAGGGCGCGGTGTTTTCTACCCTGCGCGTGGTGGCGGTGCTGGGCGCGGTGCTGCTTTTTGCCCGCTTTGGCCTCGACAGGCTCATGGAAGCCGTGGTGCGCACACGCACCAGAGAAATTTTGCTGCTCTCGACCCTTGGCCTCTGTCTTGGCATGGCCATGCTTACCAGCCACATGGGCCTTTCACTGTCACTTGGGGCCTTTATGGCTGGCCTTATGCTGGCCCGCTCACAGTACAGCATGAGCGTTATCTCAGGTATTTTGCCCTACCGTGACGTGTTCATGAGCCTGTTTTTCATTTCTGTGGGCATGATGCTGAATCTGGAATATTTTTCTCAGCATTTTGTGAGCATTATTGTCATAACGGCACTTTTTGTTATCATCAAAAGCCTGCTCACCCTGCCTGCCGTGCTGGTGCAGGGCTACCCCCTGCGCGCGGCCATTATTACCTCCCTTTCACTGGCGCAGGTAGGCGAATTTGCCTTTGTGCTGGCGGCTTCCGGCCTAAGCGCCAAGCTTTTTGACATGAACGCCTACCAGACTTTTCTTGCTGTAAGCGTGCTCACCATGATGCTTACGCCGTGCCTCATGTCCATTGCGCCCCGCTTTGCCGATATGGTGGCGGGCAAACGCAACAAGCACATGCTGGCCAAGGCCGAAGACCACGAGGGCGCCTGCGCTCTGGAAGACCACCTGATCATTGTGGGCTTTGGTATCAGCGGCAAACATCTGGCCCATGTGGCCCGCGAATCGGGCCTCAGCTACACCATTCTTGAAATGAACCCCGAAACCGTCACAAGGTATCGCCAAAAAGAACCCATCTCGCACGGCGATGCCTCGCAGCCTGTTGTGCTTGAACATCTGGGCGTTACCAAGGCCCGGGTAATGGCCATTGTCATTTCAGACCCCTCCGCCGTGCGTGCCATTGTTATTGAGGCCCGCCGCTTTAACCCGCATTTGCACATCATTGCCCGTACCCGCTTTGTGAGCGAGGTTGCCCCCCTGCGTCAGCTTGGCGCAGACGAAGTGGTAGCCGAGGAATTTGAAACCTCCATTGAGGTCTTCAGCCGCGTGCTCACCCGCTACCTTGTGCCCCGGCAGGATATAGACTCGTTTGCCGCGCGCATTCGGCAAGAAAATTATCGCATGATACGCCGCATGAGCGCTGCGGTTAATTCGCTCGATTCAATGGTCAGCCGTCTGCCCGACATGGGCGTTCAGGCCATGCGGCTTGCCCCGACCTCGCCGCTCTGCGGCATCAGCCTTGCCCAAAGCCAGATGCGCCGCAAATACGGCGTGACGGTTATTGCCATTTTGCGCCAGGGCGCAACCCAGGCATCGCCAGAGCCCAACGATCTGTTTGAAGCCGACGACGTAGTGTATCTGTTTGGCAAAACAGAAAAACTGCTTGCCATTGCCCCGCTTTTTTCTGGGCCTTTGCGCGAATCAAGCAAGGAAACAAGCCCCCCGCCAAAGGCTGCATAGCCCTTGGCTGCAAGCGTTTACGCAGCGTAAGGGGCAGATTGACGGCGGCTTGCAGGGGGATTGCAAAGCCGCCCGAAATAACGGGAAGCAGAGTTCCATAAAGTGGGGCCGGGAACTTGCGCATTTTGCCATTGCCGTCTATTAAAAATGTTTACAGATATACTCACGGGAGCAACCCATTGGGCTGCCCGCTGACAATCCGCCCCCAGGCGGCATGGATGTACTATGCTTGACGACAGACAGATACGCGCCATGCTTGGCGAATCGCGCAGTATTGCCATTATCGGAGCCAAGGACAAACCCGGTCAGGCCGTGGACAGGGTTGGGCGCTACCTGCTTGAGCAGGGATACCGCGTTGTGCCCGTGCATCCGGTGCGCAAGACCGTGTGGGGATTGCCCGCAGTGCCAAGCATTGCAGAACTGCCAGAACCAGTGGACATCATAAATCTTTTTCGTGCGCCAGAATACTGCCCCGGTCATGCGCAAGAGGTATTGCAGCTTGACTGGCGGCCCAAACTCTTTTGGATGCAGCTTGGTATACGCTCGCCCGAAGCGCGTCAGGCTCTGGCCCAAACCGATATAACTGTGGTTGAAGATTTATGCATCATGGTGGAACACGCGCGCTTGTTGCCCCATTCGCTCACATCTCAAGGCCAAGGATTATAGCCCATGACTGCCGTTAACGGAGAATCAGTTTTCAACTGCCGCATGTGCGGCCACTGCTGCGAAGGCAGGGGCGGCATAGTTGTGAGCCCCACCGATATGATTCGGCTGGCCGCCCACATGCAACTGCCGCCAGAACAGGTGGCAGAACAATACTGCGAGCGCATAGGCGGCAAGCTTAAAATCCGCTGCGGCGACGATGGTTACTGCGTATTTTTCCATCAGGGCAGCGGCTGTGGCGTGCACGAGGGCAAGCCCTCCATCTGCCGGGCGTGGCCTTTCTTTCGCGGCAATATCGAAGACGCGTCAAGCCTTGCCATGGCCAAGGAATTTTGCCCCGGTATCGAGCCCGATGCCAAGCATGCGCAGTTTGCACGCGAAGGACGGGAATATCTGCAAGAAAATGGCCTTCTTGCTTCCGATTCGTCGTGCGAAGCCAACGCGCTTATCCTTAAATAGCCATGCGACGCCGCCCCCGCCAAATATCGCTTAAGGAATGCTACGACATTCTCAAGCTGAAAAAAGACGCCGACACGGCAGACCTCAAGCGGGCCTACCGGCGGCGGGCTTTTGAGCTGCATCCCGACCTCAATCCCGGCAACCCCGATGCCAGCAAGGATTTTCAGCTGCTCAACGAGGCCTACGTTGCGCTTTCTGCCGTGCTTAAGCACGAAGATACCGTGCGCGCCTCTACCCAATCGAGCAGGGCCGAGCAGGAAGAAGCCAGGGCGCGTGCGGCAAGGGATGAAGCAGCCGAAGAAAACGAGCGGCAAGCCTCTGCCGGTGCAGAAAAGGAAGCCCGACAAAACGGCAGTGCAGAATCTGAAAAAGCACGGCAGCAAGCTGGCGCAGAAACCAGCGGCGCTGCGGGCTCCTCTGGCCCTTCAGGCCCATCAGCTGGCCCAACGGGCCCATCTGGGCGGGCAGGCGCAGCCGGTTCAGCCGGGGCTGCTGCCGGGGCTAACCGGGCCAACAGGCAGGAGCAGGGCCAAGCCAAGGCAAACGGCGCAAGCGCAGGGCAACAAGGTGCGCAAACCGGCTACTCCGAGCACGATGTTCTGCGCGACCTGCTTACAGACCCCTTTGCCCGCCGGGTTTTTGAAGATATTTACAGCGAGCTGAACCGCCAGCATCAGGCAGAAACGCCCCCGCCCCGGCCCGAAGAACCCGCGCCAGAGCAGCCCAAGGCAAAGCCTGCCCCCGAAAAACGCAACGTAAAGTTGCACCAGAGCAACCTTGCCTGGGGTACGCCCAAGTGGAACAAAGACCACAGCAAGGGCGTTACCGGCATGGTCAAGGGCTGGCTGCGCAGGCAGATTGACGAGGAGCAGAGCCTCACCCTGCCCTCGGCAAACCTTGCGCCGGGCAAACGCATTCGCTTGCAGATACGCCAGGCCCTTTCGGGAGAGCTTAAAACGGTTGAAATAACCCTTCCGCCCGATTTTGCCGTGGGCAAACCCATTCGGCTGCGCGGCCTTGGCAAGCGCGTGGGCCCCTGGCAGGGCGACCTTTACCTCATAATTACCAACGAATAGATGCGTGGCATTTGCCCGCGCAACAGCATATGCAAAAAGGAGGCTCCTTGCGGGGCCTCCTTTCATTTCCTTAGTCTTGTTTCACAAGGGGGTCAGGGACGCACACGCGGGCCGCGCAGCCAGCCCTTGGGACGTTGCTGCTATTCGCTTTCGACATGAAAGCCAAAGTCCCCTTCTTCCTCGCCGTCCACCACATAGCGCAGGCGCTCAAGCACGCTGTTGTCCTCGTTAAAGGTCAGCACCACTGGCTTGCGGCTGTACAGGTCTTGCGGGCCATTCACATATTCATATGCGCTGATGATAACCTCATCGCCGCGCTGGCAGGCGCGGGCCGCAGCGCCATTGAGTATGCAGCAGCGCGAACCACGTTCGCCGTAAATGACATAGGTAGAGATGCGCTGGCCGTTGCTTTTGTTCCAGATATACACAAATTCCAGCGGGTAAATGCCGGCCTCGCGGCATTGTTCGGGGTCGAGGGTTACAGAACCGTGGTAATTGAGTTCGCACCCGGTAACACGTATGCAGTGCAGCTTGGCGCGCAGTATTTGCAGCATAATGCTCTCTCTCTTGCACGGGTTGCCCGCGCCGAAAAAAAAGGCCGCTTGCGCGACCAAGATACTAAGCCAAATCCAGAATTGCCATCATTGGGTTACTTGCAGCGCCTTGTTGCGCAAAGGGCAAAAAAACACTGCTCGGGCACAAGTTTTTGTATCGCCCACACCCGGCCTTGGGGGCAAACCCGGTGTGGTCGCAACACGCCGGGCTGCAAAGGCGTTGTGAACCTAAGTATATGACAAATTAAAATCAATAGGCCTTGATGTACTCGTCCATGTTTTCCGCAGAGCAATTGCGGCTAACCCAAAAGGCAGACGCCCACACCATCAGTGCGGTTGCCTGTGTGTCGTCCAGGCTTTTTATCTTGGCTTCAAGGCTTGATTTGCTGGCTCCATGCCGCATGTGCACGCCGTTTATATCGCAGGCATCGTTAACGCGCAGCAACAGATACGAAAGGCGCGTGTGATCCGGCATAAGCTTCATGTCCTTGTGGGCTTCCACAATGGTTTTAAGCTCTGCCGCGCTGAATATGTGCTTGATACCCGTAATGGCCCGAAAAAACGTATCCACAGCCCAGGGTAGAATAAACTCTGCCCCTGCGCTCTTTGTGCGAAAATAGTCTTTGAGCCAGCGTTCCTGATCGTCGTTAATGCGTGCTGCAACCTGCGGCATGATGCCCCCGATGATGCGTGCGGCCTGGCACTGGTTAGCCAAACATCGTGTTACGCCATCTTTTCTTTTTGCGCTACACTACCTGCCCATGAATTTCAAGATAAAATCTAGACTTTTTTCCAGAAATATAATCTACAGTTATCACAAGCGGGGCAAAAGCTACGCAAATAGTTACGCTACTTCACCCAGCCGATAATTTCAGGCAAGCCCACCCCTTGCAGACTACTGGCATTACACATATCAATAGCCCACTATCAGCAAGGAGCTTTCATGCCGCCAGCCAACCAAGCGGGGCCTTCGTGTCAGAATGATGCCACAGTTTGCGGAAAAAATAAATTGCAGAAAAATGCTGTTCGCACCGCCCTTCTGCGCATGCACGCCGCAACCGTACTGTTTGGCATCTCTGGCATTTTTGGCAAATTGTGCCAGTGTTCTGCCATTGACCTTGTGTGCGGCAGAGCCCTGGTTGCCGTTGTCGCATTAGGCGGCATTTGCCTTGTACAGCGCAACTCGCCGTGGGAAAATGTTAAACTGCGCGACCTTGCAGGCCTTGGCATAAGCGGTGTTTTACTTACTCTACATTTTGTAACTTTTTTTATGGGCATAAAACTGGGCGGCGTGGCTGTGGGCACGCTGGGTTTTGCCTGTTTTCCTGTTTTTACGGCTATTTTTGAAGCCATTGCATACCGTGAACGTCCTAACGCACGCGAATTGCAGTGCATTGCAATGGTTACCATCGGGCTTGTGTGCCTTACGCCGTCATTTTCGCTGACCGATACCGCAACCCACGGTCTTTTGTGGGGCATTGCCTCTGCCGGGGTGTACGGATTGGTGGCCATAGCCAACAGACATTTTGCCGGGGGCATGTCGGGCATGCACACCTGCTGGTGGCAAAATGTGGTCATTATTCTTTGCCTGCTGCCCTTTGCCGCCGCCGACCTTGTCACCCTTGCCCCGCTGGACTGGCTGTGGATAGCCTGCCTTGGCCTGTTGTGCACAGCACTTGCCTACAGCCTGTATGTAAGCAGCCTAACTGCGCTTAAAGCCCGCCAGGCCGCCATTATCATTACCCTTGAGCCAGTTTACGCCATTCTTGTTGCGTGGCTGCTGTTTGCAGAAACCCCCGGCTTGGGCATCGTGCTGGGCGGCACTCTTATTCTCGCAGCCGTTGCCAGATTAAGCAGACAATAAAGCATTGTGCTGACCCAACAGCTCTTTACAATAGCCAACCGCAAATAATCAATAGATTACTTAATGGAAATTTTATTTTTTATAAATCTTTATCCAAAACAACATAAAGCATCTATCAGTTTTGACGATAACGTGATTTAAGAAAACCATACAGTTTGTTATTTCTCACAATTATTCATCGGAATGTTATTTTTTAACATCTGTGAGCACATGCTAAAACCAACCAGCCTGCCACGTTCACGGAGGATACCATGCCCATTCTAAAATTCAAAAGCGTTAATGCAGCTATTGCTTCAATTATAAGCATCATCCTTCTTATTGGCGTGTCTATTCTTGTAATTTATGTTGGCGAATCATCGTATAATATTGCCAATAAAACGTCTATTGAGGGAATGACGCTTATCAACAAAGGGCTTATCGCCAACGTCAACGACTTGATTGATTCAAATTTGAGCATGATAAAAGTACCAGCGCAGAGCGGTCAGGCCAAAAAAGCCATTGAGGGCGACAGTGCTGACATGGACGCTTTGCTTAAAGCACTTATCAAAGAATATAAGGGCATCAATTCCATCTTTGTGCTGAACAGCCAGGGCAAGGCGATTTCGGGCACATCAAGCACTGGCGAATCATTTATTGGCAACAATTATAGTGAAAGAGGCTACTTTAAAACAGCAATACAGGGAAAAGACGCCATTGACCCCAATATTATTGTAGCAAAAACAACAAAAAAAGAAATTCTCGCCCTTGCCACGCCTGTTTTTGGCGACAACGGCAAGCCCATTGGTGCAGTTTGCGTAACTATAAACTGGCTCGAATATGTTAAAAACCATGTTCTCAATATAACTTTTGCAGACAATGGCTATGCTTTGATTATTGATGCTAATGGCCGCATCATTGCCCACCCCAATGCTGAAATCCATATGAGTGAAGGCAAAATGGACTTTGTGCCCAGGGCGTTCAAAATGAATAGCGGCGCTTTTGATTATGAGTTCATGGGTAAAGGCAAGATTATCGTTTTTAATACCCTCGAGAAAACTGGCTGGCTTGTCTGCACTACAGCTTTTGCCGATGACCTTGCCAAAGATGCGGTTGGGCAGCGCAACATTCTTATTGCCGTTGCCTGTGGTATTCTTGTTGTTCTGCTTGGCAGTATCATATTCATGGTGCGCCGGGTTATCACCAACCCGCTCAGAAACATCATGGATTACAGTGCGCAGATCGCGCACGGCAATTTCAAGGCTGAGCTTGCTGGCAACTTCAAATTTGAACTGGCTGAACTTGCGGGCAACTTTAAAGAAACCACGGCAGTACTTAAAAATCGCCTGGGCTTTGCAGACGGCGTATTGCAAGGCATTACCTTTCCCACCCTGGTTGCAGACACAAATGTGCACATTACCTATGTAAATGCCCCCATGGTCAAACTAGTGGGTAAAACTGGTCAGCCTAATGATTACATTGGCATGCAGGCAGCTGAATTTTTCTACGGCGATGCCAGCAGACCCACCATCAGCCACAAGTGCCTGAGCGAGGGAACCAATGCCCACGGCATTGAAAGGGAAATGACATTTGCCAACGGCGAACACAAGTTCCTGCGCCTTGATGCCTCGCTCATACGCGATCTTGACGGCAATATTGTGGGCGCAATGACTCTGGTATTCGACCTGACGGAAATCAAAAAGCAGCAGGCAACCATTGAGCAGCAACGCGACACCGTTGCCCATATTGCGCAAGATGCAAACGCCATTGCCGATCGGCTTTCTACCGCTACAGAGCAGCTTTCTGCCCAGGTGGATCAGGCCAGCCGTGGTGCCGACCAGCAGACGCAGCGCGTTTCTGAAACCGCCACTGCCATGGAGCAGATGAACGTGTCTGTGCTTGAAGTGGCGCGCAACGCTGGCGACGCTTCAGACACCACAACCAATGCCAAGAGCAAGGCAGAGCACGGCGCAGATGTGGTCAACAAGGTGGTGCAGGGCATCAACCAGCTGCACACCCAGGCGCTGGCGCTCAAGAGCGGCATGGCCTCGCTGGGCGATCAGGCCCAGAGCATTGGGCAGATCATGACCGTTATTTCAGACATCGCAGACCAGACCAACCTGCTGGCCCTGAACGCCGCCATTGAAGCGGCCCGCGCTGGCGAAGCCGGACGCGGTTTTGCCGTAGTGGCCGACGAAGTGCGCAAACTGGCAGAAAAAACTATGCAGGCTACCCGCGAAGTGGGCTCTGCCATTCAGGGCATCCAAAACGGCACTTCGCAGAACATTGATCAGGTCAACGATACAGTGAGCACCATCGAGCAGACCACCGAGCTTGCGGGAACATCGGGCGCTGCGCTCTCAGAAATTGTGGTGCTGGTGGATCAGGCTGCGGATCAGGCCCACTCCATCGCTGCCGCCGCCGAAGAACAGTCGGCCACCAGCGACGAGATCAACCGCTCCATCGAGCAGATCAACATCATCAGCTCTGAAACGTCTTCTGCCATGTCGCAGTCTGCTGCTGCCGTTATGGAGCTGGCAAAACAGGCGCAGGAGCTCAAAAAGCTCATCGCTCAGATGGTTTCCTAGCCTTACACGGCGCAAGGTGCGGGTGAGGTTACGCCAGCCCAGCCTGCGTGAACAGATAGCAAAAGCCCCGGCAGCATGATGAAAAAACGTCATGCGGGCCGGGGCTTTGGTTGCTGTATAATCCTGGCTGCGGATTTGCCTGTTGCCAGAATAGCAACAGCCCGTTTTCTTTCAGGTTCGGCGAATCAGCGCACCTGAAGGGAAACGGGCCATCGTGTTAATTCAGTGAACGGCTTACAGAGTGACAAAGCAAGCAATCGTCCAGCCTGCCGGGGCAAAATGGTTCATCCGCCCCGCTCCCCTGCCTTGCCTTGCTAACTATCCTTGATCACGTCCTGCATGCTGTAGAGCTTGCCGGGCTTCTGCCCTGCCATCCAGCCAGCGGCGCGGATGGCGCCGCGCGCAAAATTCTCGCGCGAGTGGGCCTGATGGGTTACTTCAATGCGTTCACCCGTGCCCATAAAGTACACGGTATGCACGCCCACCACATCGCCGCCGCGAATGGCCTGAATGCCAATTTCTTTCTTGGGGCGCGCGCCGATGATGCCGTCGCGGGAAGAGCAACGCACGTCGTTGAGCTTCCAGTCGCGGGCTTCGGCCAGGCATTCCCCAAGGGTCAGAGCCGTGCCGCTGGGGCTGTCTTTTTTACGGTTATGGTGCAGCTCGACCATTTCAATGTCATAATCCTCGCCAAGGGCCTTGGTGAGCTGGGGCAGAATGTTGAGCAGCACGTTGACGCCAATGCTCATGTTCGAGGCCCAAAAAATGGGAGCCTTGGCAGCAAGGGCGCGCAATTCGTCCTTTTCCGCATCGCTAAAACCAGTGGTGCCGATAACCAGGGCGTTGCCTGTCTGGGCTACGGCCTTGGCCGATTGCAGGCTTACCACCGGGGCCGTAAAATCAATGACCACCGCGCCCGGAACCTTGGGCAGCAGGGCCGCGAGGCTGTCGGAAACAGGGCAGGATGCACCTGCAAGAGCGCCAATGCGCTCCGGGCTGTCTACCAGCCCCGCAAGGGTAAACTTCGGGTCGGCTTCCACAAGCCCGCTGATGGTCTTGCCCATGCGCCCGCTGGCCCCAACCACGATAATAGAAGTGCTCATAGCTTCTCCGTTTCCGTTATTCCGGCGTAATGCCGGATTCACGCAACAGGTTTGTAAATTCAGTTTCGTCCAGCACACTTACGCCAAGGTCGCGTGCCTTATCAAGCTTGCTGCCCGCCTTTTCGCCCGCCACAAGGTAGTTGAGCTTTTTGCTCACCGAACCAAGGGGAATGGCCCCGGCGGCCTCGGCCCACTTTTGCGCTGTGCCGCGCGGCACGCTGAGCGTACCCGTAAAAAGAATGGTTTTGCCCGCCAGCGGCCCCTCGGCCACAGGCTGCGCACCCTGCGCTGCATCCGCGCCCTTGGGCCACGGGCCATTTTCCTTAAGCCGCGCCAGCTGTTCGCGATTGGCCGGGCTGTCAAAAAAGTTGCGGATGGACGAGGCCACTTCCGGCCCCACATCGGGCAGAGCCAGCAGGCTCTCTACCGTGGCATTTTCCAGCTCGTCCAGATCGGCAAAACGCGCTGCCAGGGTGCGGGCTGTCTGCTCGCCAACGTGGCGGATGCCAAGCGCGCTGATGAGCCTTTGCAGGGTGGCGGTGTGGCGGGCGTTTTCCAGCGCGTCCACAAACTTTTGCGCCAGCACCTCGCCCATGCGCTCAAAACCCAGCAGTTCCTGCACGCTCAGGCTAAACAGGTCGGCTGGCGACTGCACGCGCCCGCTGGTCACAAGCTGCTCTATCCACTTTTGCCCCACGCCCTGAATATCAAGCCCGGCCTTGGAAACAAAGTGGGTAATGGAGCGCAAGCGGATGGCCGGGCAAGCCAAATTTTCGCAGCGCCAGGCGGCCTCGCCTTCCTCTCTGTACACAGGCTGCCCACAGGCAGGACAGGTGCGGGGGAACTGATACGGTTCCGCGCCCGCAGGCCGTTTATCCAGCACCGGGCCAACCACTTCGGGTATAACGTCGCCCGCGCGCTGCACAATAACAGTGTCGCCCACGCGCACGTCGCGCGCGCGGATTTCGTCCTCATTATGCAGGGTTGCGCGCGATACCATCACCCCGCCCACGGCCACGGGCGCAAGCATGGCCACCGGCGTGAGCGCCCCTGTGCGGCCCACCTGAATTTCTATGCCCTCAAGCACGGTTTGCGCCTGCATGGCCGGAAACTTGAAAGCCACGGCAAAGCGCGGCGCCCGCGCCGTAAAGCCCAGGGCCTCCTGCGCTTCAAGGTCGTCCTGCTTGGCCACGGCCCCGTCAATTTCCATGGCAAATTCAGGCCGGTTTTCGCGCACCCAGTTTACGTATTCTTCAACATCCTGAGGCGTTGCGCACTGCTTGCCGCTTGGCGGCGTAAGAAAACCGTAATCCTTCAGCCGGGCCATCAGCTCGGAATGCAGGCGGCAAGGCTTGGCCGGGGGCCACTGCACATCGCCCAGGCTGTAGGCCAAAAAACGCAGCGGGCGCGATTCCGTCACCGAGATATCGAGCTGGCGCAGGGTTCCGGCGGCGGCATTGCGCGGGTTGGCAAAGGTTTTTTGCCCCAGCGATTCCTGCCGCTCGTTGAGAGCGTCAAAATCCTTTTTGAACATCACCACTTCGCCGCGCACCTCGAGCCGCGCGGGAAACGGCCCCTCGCCCCTGAGCCGCAGCGGCACGGTGCGGATGGTGCGCACGGCCTCGGTGACTACCTCGCCCACCTCGCCGTCGCCACGGGTAAGAGCTTCTTGCAACACACCGTTTACATAGATGATTTCCAGCGCAAGGCCGTCCATCTTGGGGTCACACCAAAAGGCCAGCGGCAGCGGCCCGTTGAGCTCCACATCCCACGCGCGGCGCATGCGCTCTACAAAATCACGCCATTCTTCGGCAGAAAACACGTTGTCCAAGCCGTACATCTGGCGGCTGTGGGCTTTTTTGGCAAGGCCGTCCAGCAGCTTGCCGCCCACCCTGCGCGTGGGCGAATGGGCAGAACGCAGCTCTGGCCAGCGGTCTTCTAGCGCGGCCAGCTCGTGAAACAGCGCGTCGAACTGGTCGTCCGAAATTTCCGGGGCGTCCTGCGTATGGTACAGGTAGTTGTGGCGCTCCAGCTCTGCGGCCAGCCAGCGGGCGCGGGTGCGCTCCTCACTGCTGGGGCCGCCAGCGGGGGCGGTGGCAAAGAGGCTGTTCTGCTCTTGCCTGCCGGTACGAGAATTCTGTGACATGAAAAAACCTTTCAGATGGTCAGCCGAGCTGCCTTTGGTCATGGCTCACGGCAGCAACGGCTCTTATTCGGGCATGGCGATAAGCCGAGCCCGTAAAATGCGGATACGGTCACGCAGCTCGGCGGCCTGTTCAAATTCCAGATCGCGCGCGGCCTGCCGCATTTCTTTTTCAAACTTGGCAACAAGGATTGCGGTGTCTTCGGCAGTGAGCGGCACGGCGTCGGCCTCACGCTGTTTGCCCTTGCCCTTGCCTTTGCAGCGCCCACGGCCGCCGCCATCCTCCACATACAGGCTATCCAGCGGAGATTCAAGGCTCTTGCGGGTACTGGTGGGCGTGATGCCGTGCTCTTCGTTGTAGGCAGACTGCTTGGCCCGGCGGCGCTCGGTTTCGCCCATGGCGGCGCGCATGGAGTCGGTGATCTTGTCGGCATACAGTATCACCTTGCCCTGCGCGTTACGCGCGGCGCGGCCAAAGGTCTGGATAAGCGAACCCGTGGATCGCAAAAAGCCCTCCTTGTCCGCATCCAGAATGCAGACCAGCGACACTTCGGGAATATCCAGCCCTTCGCGTAGCAGGTTGATGCCCACAAGCACGTCAAATTCCCCCAGACGCAAGGCGCGGATGATCTGCATGCGCTCAAGGGTATCGATGTCCGAATGCAGGTAACGCGCCCGCACGCCCATGTTGCAGCAGTACTCTGTCAAATCCTCGGCCATGCGCTTGGTAAGCGTGGTGACCAGCACCCTCTCGCCCAGCGTCACCTTGCCCCGGCATTCGCCCAGCAGGTTTTCCATCTGGCCCTTGGTGGGGCGCACCTCCACCACCGGGTCAACCAGACCCGTGGGGCGGATGATCTGCTCTGCCACAATGCCCTGCGCCTGATCCAGCTCGTACTTGCCGGGCGTGGCCGAAACGTAGACCACCTGATTGAGCAGGTCTGTAAATTCGTTGAACTGGAGTGGGCGGTTATCCAAGGCCGAGGGCAGGCGAAAGCCGTAGTCCACCAGGGTTTGCTTGCGCGAGCGGTCGCCCTTGTACATGCCGCCCACCTGCGGAATGGTAATGTGCGATTCGTCTACAAAGAGCAGAAAATCTTTGGGAAAGTAGTTGAGCAAGCACGAGGGCGGCTCGCCCGGCTTGCGGCCATCGAGGTGGCGGGTGTAGTTTTCGATGCCGTTGCAGTAGCCAAGTTCTTCAATCATTTCAAGATCAAGCTGGGTGCGCTGCTCTATGCGCTGGGCCTCAATAAGCTGGCCGTGCTCCTTGAAATAGGTAAGCCGCTCTGCCAGTTCGTCGCGTATATCGCTGGCCGCACGCTTAAGGTTATCCTGCGCCGAAACAAAGTGGCTGGCCGGGTACAGCACGGTTTTGCTCACATCGGCCAGCACCTCACCCGTGAGGGGGTCGATTTCGCGCATGAGGTCGATATCGTCGCCAAAAAATTCCAGCCGCAGCGCTCGCTCGTGGTGGTAGGCGGGAATAATCTCGAGCGCGTCGCCCCGCACGCGAAACGTGCCTCGGTGGAAGTCGTAGTCGTTGCGCTCGTAGTGCACTTCCACCAGCCGGGTGATGAGCTTTTCCATGGGAAAGTGCTGCCCCACCTCAACGGGAATGACCATCTTGGCGTAGTATTCTGGTGAACCAAGGCCATAGATGCACGAAACCGAGGCCACAATGATCACGTCACGCCGGGTCAGCAGAGCGTGGGTGGCGGCGTGGCGTAGTTTGTCGATATTGTCGTTGACAAAGGCGATAACGCCGTCGCAGCCCTTTGCCATCACCGCCGTATCGGGGGTAAGCTTGTTTTCAAAGACAATCCGGACGGTGACGGTAAGACGTGTCATGGATGCCACCTCGTCCGAAGTGACCGCCATGGGGGCAATGGTGTATCCGGTGATTTCGCCGGAAACGGCATAATCCCCGTCCTGTGTTATAACCGAAAGACTTGTGAGTTTTGTGTATTTGTCCATCAGGGCCTCTGTCAGGACGTTGCTTAACGAAGGATTGATCCGTTCGGCCCTGTTTTCGATATAAGATACACTGATGGTTTCCGCATCCCGGTGGATTGATGTCCCGGAAAAGGAGTACCACCAGCAC
>SAAX01000097.1 GCA_009929215.1 Deltaproteobacteria bacterium
TGCCAAGGGAACCACCTACGATTTCTACGGCATGACCCGCGACCGGCTGCGTAAGGAATCGGGTATCATCTGGCCCTGCCCCTCGGAAGACCACCCCGGGACAAACCTGCGCTATGTACGCGGGCACGACCCCCTTGTGCCTGCCGACCATCCGGACAAGTTCTTTTTCTACGGCAAGCCTGGCGGCAAGCCTACCATCTTTATGCGTCCGGCCAAGGGCGCGGCGGAAGAACCAGATGCAGAATATCCGCTGTACCTTACCTCCATGCGTGTTATCGACCACTGGCACACCGCTACCATGACGGGCAAAGTACCCGAACTGCTCAAGGCCAATCCTTCGGCATTTGTGGAAATTAACGAAAAGGACGCCGCAGCGCTCGGCATCAAGCACGGCGAAAACGTGGTGCTTGAAACCCGCCGTGACAAAATGGAACTGCCCGCCCGCGTGAGCGACGTGTGCCGGCCAGGGCTTGTGGCCGTGCCGTTTTTTGACTCCAAAAAACTTGTCAACAAGCTGTTTCTGGACGCCACAGACCCGGCATCGCGCGAGCCCGAATACAAGATCTGCGCGGCGCGTGTGCGCAAGGCTTAGCGCCCGGCAGCATGCTTCTGTAAAAGTAGAGAGCCCCGCCCGTGTGCGCGGCATGCGGGCGGGGCAACGCAGGAGAATATATGGCCATTGCAGGGATAATTCTCAGCGCGCCAGAAGGGGCGCTTGCAGGGCTGGAGGCTGCCGTGCGCGGCCGTACGGGCATTGTGGACGTGCAGCGCACGCCCGTAGATGCGGAAATACGCGGTCTGGTACTGGTTGTGGAGCAGACCTCTGACACAATTCAGAAGGAACTGGGCGCGCTGCGCGAACTGCCGGGGGTAGAGGATCTGCATCTGGTTTTTGCCAATTACGAGGACGATATGGACAAGCAGGGCCATATGGATTGCCCCGCACACGAGCCGCGTCACCGTAGGGCAGAGTGCACCGAGATACCGTCAGGAACAGGGGAGTAGGTATGGGGCTGTTTGTGCCACCCCTGCGGCCACCGGGGGCCGGGGATGAGGAATCCTTTTCGCGCAAGTGCGTGCGCTGTGGCAAGTGCGCAACCGTATGCCCCCATGAAAGCATAGAACTGGCTGGCGGTTTTGGGCGCACGCGGCGCACGCCGCAAGTCAGGCCAGGCAGAAAACCCTGCTACCTGTGCATGAAGTGCCCGCCGGTCTGCCCCAGCGGGGCACTGGACAGTTCCGTTACTGAGATGCAGCGGGCTGGCATGGGGCAGGCGTATATTTTAAAAAACCGCTGCCACAATTTTACAAATGGCACCATGTGCATGACCTGCTACGATCGTTGCCCCTTGCGCGGCTCTGCTGTGGTGCTTTCTGGCGGGCTTGTGCCTGCCATGACCACGGCCTGTGTGGGCTGCGGCATATGCGAATATGTTTGCCCGGTGCAGGCGGTGGAAATTGTGCCGGTATCGTCACGGCTCAAGCCGCCCACGGGCATTCCTGTGGAAAAAGCGCCGGGAGACAAGGCATGAAGCTGATTGCAGTTCGGCGGGCGGTACAGCTGTTGGTTGTAGTGGGCTTGTGCCTGCTGCCCTGGCTGAATGCGGCAGGCTGGCACGGGGTGCTTGGCAGTTTTTTTGCGCTGGATTTTTTGGGCATACCCTTTGCCGATCCTGTTGGTGCGGCCCAGGTTGCTGTTATGGGTTTTTTGCCTGCGTGGCGTCTGCTGGCCGGAGCCCTGCTTTCGCTGTTTGTGGCCCTGCTGCTGGGAAGGGTCTTTTGCTCGTGGGTATGCCCCTACGGATTATTGTCCGAGCTTGTGTACGCCGCGCGCTGGCGTCGGGCTGACACACGGCTGGTGGTGCGGCAGGCCTTTTGGGGCAAAATTCTTCTGCTGGTACTGGGGCTGGTGGCGGCGCTGGGGGTGGGCTTTCCCGTATTGGGCATAGCCTCGCTGCCCGGTGAACTCTCTCTGCTGCCCGTGCTGGTGTGGCAGGGCGATGACGCATGGCTGCTGCTGGGGGCCGCTGCCGTGCCGCTGGTTGCCCTGTTGCTGGAATTTGCCACGGGCAAAAGACTGTGGTGTCGCTTTGTGTGCCCGCAGTCTGTGTTGCTTGGCGCTGCGGCCAAATGCCTGCCTGCCAAAGCACCGGGCCTGCGCATTGGCTGGCAGGCAGAAAAGTGCACCTGCAAGGGCAAGGCCCCTTGCCAGCAGGCCTGCTCGCTCGATCTTAACCCCCGCCGCAAGGGCGGCCCGGAACGGCAGGACTGCACCCACTGTGGTGACTGCGTCCGCACTTGCTCTGGTTATGGCAAGGCGCTGGGCTGGGCCGCAAAAGAATAATTCAAGGTAAGCAGCAAGTAACTGCAGCATATATGTACAACATGCATATATGCTGCAGTTTTTTTGTGTTGCAGCGTGCTCTGTCTGCGATCTGGCTCGCAAAACCTGCGCTATATTTTCTGGTAGTGAAGTGCAAAATGGTGTAAACTGTATTTGAGGGCTATAGCGTAGCTGTTTTTTCTCTTTCGCAGTGTGATGAGCCTTTCAGCATTATTCTCAATGTTATTTGGCGCATAGCGATGCAGGATGTCCCATGAAATGGCGCAGATACATGTGCAGTAGTGCGGACTCACCGTATGGTTCCAAAAGGTCTTGGCGCTCCAGGAACTTTTGGACGGCTAAACATTCGTGGCAGACGGTGCTGTCACCAATCGGCATCTATGGCGCAATGTTGGTGATGCTGGTGGGTGCAGCCATTTGGCTGGCCTTTGACCTGGTGGCTGGCCGCGCGCGTATCATTGAGGAAAGATCGGCTCTGGCAGTGCAGCAAAGCCAGTTTATGAGCCAGTGGCTTGGAACGACAATAGTGGCTGCCGATTATGTGCTTCGGGATGTGCTTGAAAAAGTTACCTCAGACGAAGTAAACAACAGCGTTGGCAACGAGGACGAAATACAGCGCATCAGCCCCTGGCTTGCAAAAAAACTGTCTACCGTGCCCGGAGCCATCGGCCTTGGCCTGTACGATGAAGGGGGTATTTATCGGCTGGTAGCCGACACTACAAAGATAGGAATAAAGAGCAACATGACTTTTTGCGCCACATCTCCTGTTGTGGCCGAAAACCGAACCTACACACAATACCTGCCTGCTGCCAAATCTGCTTCCAATATTCCAACCATAGCTGTTTCTCGGCCCCGCATTTCTGAGAGTGGCCGTTTTCTTGGCGGCGCTCTAGCCGCAGTTCATCTGGCCGAATTTCAGCGGTGGATTCAGTCCTTTCCGCTGGGTGAGCATGATGTGCTGGCAGTGGCCGACAGTGATGCCCTGATTGTGGCTCATAATCCGCCCCTGCCTGCCAATGTGGCTAAGCGCATCATCTCGCTTGAAGACATGCCCAACTTTGGCCAGCAGCGGTCGAGCACAAGTATTATTACCGCCTCTGCTCTGGATGGCCGCAGGCGGGTGTATGGTTTGAGCAAGGCAGAGGATATCCCCTTGCTGTGCATTGTGGGCTTTGATCTGCATGACAGCCTGAGCGAATGGCGAAGGCGCGCCTGGCAGTTAAGTGGCGGATTTTTTTGCATGATGCTTTTATACGCACTTGCACTGCGCGAACATCTTTTGACCCTGCGCCAATGGGACAGAATGCGGTATCTGGCGGCAATGGATCCGCTGACGGGTGTTGCCAACAGGCGGCAGCTGGTTTTGTGCGGTGAGGAAGAACTGGCCAGAAATCGTCGCTATAACGGGCGCTTGTCGCTGGTGATGGTGGATATTGATCGGTTCAAAGCCATCAATGACCGCTGGGGTCATGCCACAGGCGATCGCGTGATTCAGGCTGTTGCCGGGGCAATGGTTGAAATTACCCGCGAGCAGGATGTGGTTGGGCGCCTGGGGGGTGAGGAATTTTTGCTTATCCTTACCGAAACTGACGGGCAGGGAGCCCTTGCAAGCGCCGAGCGGTTGCGCGAGAGCATTCAGGATATGGAGTCGGTAAGTTCTGACGACAATCAGACGGTGCGGTTTACCATCAGCGCAGGCGTTACTACCTATTACCCCGGCGATGTGACATTTGCCGGTATGCTGGGCCGGGCAGACAAGGCGCTGTATGCTGCCAAAAACGCCGGGCGCAATCAGGTGGTTGCCGTGTGGCCTGAAACGCGGGCAAGTAACGTGGCCTAGCTAGCGGGGGGGGAGTTTGCGCAGTTTGGTCGGTGGCTGCCACCGTATAGAACGGGTTTTGTTATCCTTTGGACGTAGGAGGCAGTCCAGCACGCAGAGCAGATAACACCGTCTGCGCGACCTAAGAAATCAGACTTTCCGTTTCGGGGGTAAGCTTTTGGCAATTGTTTTTGACTGCCGTTTCTGATTGGTTGGCGTAGCAATAGGTGCATAGGTGCAGACAGGTGTTGTACGCGCCAATATCCTTGCTGGGGGCGCATCCGCACCCCTCGCGCTGGCCTTTATCCTTGTGCTTTGCAGGGTTTTGCAGGGAGGCAGAGGGCAAAAGCTGCATCTGCTGCGGTGGCGTGCCGTAGGCCATCTGGATTTCAGAGTCGTTTTTGCAGATTCTGCAAATCAGTCGGTCATCAATGCACTTGTTGTGCTGAATATTGTATACAGAAAAATCCTGCCCTTCTGCACAAGTCGCCAGCTCAAGCCGAGAAGGCCAGCTGGCATTTATTTTTTGCAGCTCTTTTGCAAAATATATCTGCTCATTGGGTGTGGGTTCGCGCGCATCAATGTGGGTTCTGCCAAGGTTGGAACTCACTTTTTTGTATCCGTTGATATCAATGAAGCTGAAAACGAGTTTTTGGGTAAAAGGCGACAGTCGATTGCCAAGCTTTGCGATACGCTCAAGAATTTCATCGGCGGCCAGCTCGGGGGTCAGAAAAATGGGATCATACCGCCAGATGACCTTTTCACTGCCAATTTTTTCAGATAGCCGAGTGAAAGTTTCTATCCGGCGCTCAAGTGAGGGAACGTTGGGCTCTATGCCTTCCTTTTCATGGTCGTTGACCGTGAACTGGAAATAGAACTTGATGCCACGGTCTGCAATTTCGTCCATATAGGGCACAAGCGGCGCGGGGTTTTTAGACCAGAAAACAATGATCTTGCACTTCTCAAACGAAATATACTGCCGCTGGTTTCTGTTGAAGGGGTTAACCCATGCGCAGTATCCCGCCCGCAGCCTGTGCATGAGCCATGCAGAATGGAAGGCCGGAATATCAGTGGCGCGGCTGGCAGAAATGACCAGGGGCGCGAGCCCCTGGACATTGCCATTGGGAGTTGTGATCGTTGTTTTTTGGTGCATGTTATGTTCGGTCGATCAGGTAAATGTCTGTGCTGAAGTTGCAATCCGAAAACACAGGGCTCCATTGCATGGGCACGTTTCCATTCCAGCATAGCTTGTTTGAACCAAGGCGGAAACATGGTCCCTCGGTGGATACTCCTTGCGGGCATTGCGCCCTGGATGGGCAGGTTTGCGCAAGAGATGAGATCGTAGCTGTTATTTCATTGGGGTAGTTAAACCACCTTAAATAGTTATTAAATCCTGGGGCATCCGCGTTCCGTGGCCGTATCTGCATAATCGTGTGCGTCGTGGGGCTTGCGAGGGCGAATCCCTGAAGAATCTTTGTACAGGCTTCTCCATCAAGATCATCAGCCTTGCGCCTTGAATTGATTATACAGATTTTTTTTGCCGATGTTCTTGGCAAATTGCAAGCAAGAGCGTCCACAACCCCAACAGGAAGTTCCGCGAGAGATTTGGGGAATACAAACACGTTGTCTTTAATGGGAATATACGCGCCAGCGTCCCCGGTGCAGGGCGGCTCTGCGGCAAACCACATATTCCACCGCACGCGGTCAATGCCGCGATAGGTGTAATCGGTGAAAACAAAATCAGCCGCTGCACCGTCGATGCCACTTCCGCAGCCTAAGGAGGCAATGCGTGGAGTGTCGTCCAGAAAACCTGCTGTCTGTAGTTGCTGATAGGCTGCATGGTACTCGAATAGATAGGCCGAGAAATATCTTAAAAGATAGAGATGTTGCTGTGGAATTGACTCATAATTGGGGGTCCTTCCGTTCATGAAAGATACATCGCACAATTCGCAACGAGTAGGCATAAGGCGCAGGTTGAGCTTAAAATTTTCAAATATGCCCTGAAGGCTTTCTCTCCAGAAATTCTCCATTTGAAACCCCTGTCTGTATAGATTTGTTTATAAAAATACACATATAAGCAAGCCTATGTCAAGGGTGTAATAGCAACGCAAGAGGGATAGTCTTGCGAGGTTTTCAGCGAATTCATGCCTTATATGACAATGACTGGTATGACATTTTGAAGTGAAAATATTCAGTTGCCATATATACGTTTGCATTGGTATGTCACGGTGAGGGAATCACCCCTCCCTGATATGTTGAGACAGTACTTCATTGACGAGGGTTAACGCCTTGCTCGGTTTGGTCGTGTCCTGACGACTACGGGAATGAAGTATCTATCATGCAAGTTAGAGCCCCAAGTTTTGTTTTGCCAAGCCGAAGCTGACAAAAGAGTCGTTAAGATAATCGACGACTATGATGAAGTAATGTGGCTGCCCGGCTGTTGGGGAACATCTGAACTTCCAACAAATAAGTATAGGAAATTATGCGGGGATACGTATGAAACTTGCTGAAGCTTTGATCCTTCGGGCGGATACTCAAAAAAATCTGGCTCAAATCCGAGTGCGCCTTGTGGCAAATGCCAAAGTGCAAGAAGGGGATTCCCCGGCAGAATCCCCCACGTTTCTTCTTGCAGAGCTCGATGAAAAAACACTACAGCTTGAGGTGCTTATCAAGCAAATTAACAAGACAAATGCCTTGACGGTGGTAGACGGAAAAAGCCTTGCGGACATGCTTGTGGAGCGTGATGTGCTTATGACAAAAGTTGCCACCTTGCGCGAATTTGCAAAAGAGGCGGCAGATAAGCTCGACAGATATTCTACCAAGGAAATAAAGGTGTTGAGCACCGTCAATGTTGCTGAAATGCAAAAGAATATTGACGTACTGTCAAAAGTCGTTCGTGAAATGGATACGCGTATTCAGGGACTCAACTGGACAACGGAGATTCTTTAGCAACAGAGACGGTAACAGCGCATGGGTGGATATAATGCCCTAGGGCAAAACTCGGACCCAATCCGGAGCAATTGAAGGCATTGTCTTGCTCAGTACAGAAACATGAGTAATGAGACACTTCACATTTACTACCGTATATCAACATGTGCCGTGAGGGTGGGTTCGGGGAAACTCTGTTGCAAAATTATTCAGGCAAGACGTTCTCATCAGCAACTATTTTTGTGTTCAAACCAAGTGGACCAAGTGTAGACCAAAAAAAAGAAATTCCCGGATTCGCCATTTTGACGAATCCGGGAATTTCCCTGATATTGCTTGGTACCCGGAGCGGGACTTGAACCCGCACAGCCTTGCGGCCGAGGGATTTTAAGTCCCTTGTGTCTACCATTCCACCATCCGGGCGTGTTTTGCGC
>SAAX01000027.1 GCA_009929215.1 Deltaproteobacteria bacterium
GTATTGCAGCTTTACCCCGGCCTTGAGCTGCTTGCCCATGCGCTGATTAACGTCCGAGCCGTCATCAAACATGAGCTGCACCGACGTTTCGTGGCAAAAGCGGGTGATGTCGTGCAGGGTCTGGCAATGCTCTGGCGCAAACTGCGGTGATTCCGGGTCAAGCAGATTGAGCGGAACCATCAGCCGGGCAAGGGCATCAAGCCGCTGGTGCACGGGGCTGCCTTCCATGAGATTGGGCGGTTCGGGAATCTGCGCGGCAAGCTGGGGGTTGAACCCCTCAAATACGGCGCAGTGCCCAGCGTCAAGCGTGGCTTCCCCCGCATTGTCCAGCAGGTTGCAGGCATTGGGCAGGCTGAATACTGCAGGCAAGCGGTACTCGCGCGCCACAGAGGCCAGGTGGCCCGCCATGCCGCCCGTTTCGCTCACCATGCCCGCCGCACGCGAAAGCAGCGGAGCCCAGCGGGGTAATGCCCGCTCGACCACAAGAATGCCCCCCTTGGGAAAGGAAAGCATGTCTGCTTCCTTGCGGGCAACAAATATGGGCCCCATGCCCACGCCGGGGCTTACCGCCACGCCGCCACAGGCCAGAACCTTTGGCCCGCCGGCAACGTCTTCCTGCAAATTCGGGCAGATGGCCGCCGTGGAATTGCCAGCATCATGGGTCAGCTCTGGGGACGCGGCAGCGGCGTTTTCGGTTGTGGCATCAGCCTCGCGCAGGGGGCGGCTTTGCAGCACCACAATGCGCCCCGTGCGGGAATCAAGCGCCCACTCAACGTCCTGCGGCTCGGCGTAATATTCCTCAAGCGCCAGCGCCACCTGGGCAAGCTCTGCGGCCTGCGCATCCGTAAGGCTGGCCGCCACGCCAGCAAGCCCGGCAAGCGACTTGCTTATGGGCTTTGGCGGATTGGTGCGGGTAAAGATGAAAACATCAGGGGTAACAGCGCCGTCCACCACGCCCTGCGGCAAACCGGGCACGGCATTGAGCAGCACCTGCTCCTGCCCGCGCGCGGCGGCCACGGGGTCGCGGCTATAGGCCACGCCGCCAGCGGCAGCGTGAACCATGGCAAGCACGCCCACGCACATGGGTGCTGTATCATCAGGAATGCCGTGCTGATATCGATAGCTCATGGCCGTAACGGCATATTTGCTGGCCACAATTTCTTTCCACACTTCGCAGGCTTCTTCTGGCGGCACGTTGAGCTCTGAACGGTATTGCCCCGCAAATGAAACACCCAACGAATCTTCGCCCACGGCGCTGCTGCGCAAGGCCAGCAACAGCCCCGGCCCCGCCCGGCGCTGCATTTCGGCCACAGATTCGGTAATTTCCCGTTCAAGATCAGGAGGCAGCGGCGCGTTGAGCACGGCCTGCTGCAGTGCGGCAGAAAGGCTGAAAACTTCGTCCAGGCTGTGCATGTCTGTGGTTTGGATGCGGCGGTTAAGCTCGCTACGCAGCCCGCTGTAATCCATAAAGCGGTAATAGGCGCTTACGGTCACGGCAAAGCCATCGGGCACATCCAGGCCCGCGTGGGCCGCCACCTCACCCAGATTGGCCATTTTTCCGCCCACAAGCGTAACATGGCGCAGGCGAATATCGCCCAGCGGCATGATATTGGGGCCGTCCTGATGGGGCTGTTCTTCCAGCAGGCTCTGCATTTGCCCGCGAATACGGTCAAAGGCCTGCTGCAAGGATTCGTAACCGTCGTCAGAAAGCGCATTGAGGTCGCGCACCATCTGAAAAACTGCCGTAACAGCGCGGGTGCTGGCGGCATGCACATAGTCCATGCCAAAAGGACGCGAGCCTAAAAGATGCTCTTCCACATCGCTCATGGCCTCAAGGGCCGTTTTGTTGGACGACAGCAGACGCCGAAAACGCGCGCACCGCTCCCGCAGGCGGGCCTTAAAGGCCTCCTCTCGCGCAAGCTGTTCCGCATCGGGCTCTTGCGAGTCCTCGCCCCCCAGCAGTTTTCGCAGGCAGTCGAGCAAAGCCATGTCACATAGCGGACCGAGCCGCTTCCTCCATCTTGATGATCAGCTCACTGATGGCAACAGGTTTGAGCATGTAATCATACGCGCCGAGATCAAGCCCCTGAACGGCCACGCCCATGCAGGCATGCCCTGTGAGCAGAATAACAGGAATCTTGGGGGCCTTTTCCTTCATATGGCGCAAGGTTTCCAAGCCGTCCATGCCGGGCATGCGCACGTCCATGACCACAATCTCAAATGTCTGGCCTTCCTGCATGGCCTGATCCAGAAGATTGAGGGCAGTTTGCCCATCGGGCGCGGTAATAACGTCCATACCACGCCGGGTAAGGCGCTTGTGCATCAGCTCCAAAAATTCCACTTCATCGTCCACAAACAGTGCGCGCATGGAGGCCTCCTTTATATGGCAGCATGCCCCGTTGGGGCCGCCCAGTGGTTTTTTACGCTTCTACGCCTTCTTCGGGCGCAAGCTGCGGCGGTTCCGCAGGCAAAAAGATATTGAATGTGGTTCCGTGACCGGGTTCGCTCTGCACGTCTATGCGACCGCCCAGCTTTTCAAGAATGGTGTAGCAGATGGCCAAACCAAGCCCTGTGCCCTCGCCCACCTTCTTGGTGGTAAAGAAGGGGTCAAAAACCTGCCGCAGGGTTTCCTGGTCCATACCGGGCCCGGTATCGGCAAACGAAACACGCACGCCGCCTTTCCAGGGCTGGGCGCTGACCGTGAGGGTTCCGTCCTTGCCCATGGCGTCTATGGCATTGTCGATCACGTTGATAAATATCTGCTCAAGCTGGGCCGGATCAGACAAAATGACCGGAAGCTGGGTATCGTACTGCCGCACAATGGCAATATTGCGGCTGCCCGCCTCTGATTTGAGCATTTCCAGAGCCTGATCGGCCAGCGAGCTGATGAGAATCTCTGTGCGGCCCGGATTCATACGCCGCCCAAAGCCAAGCATGCGCTGGGTAATGCCCTTGGCGCGCTTGACGTGCTGCTCGATTTTTTCCGTACTATCCAAAATTTCTTTGAAATTTTGGATTTTTTCCGGGTCTTCGTCGTCAAGCAGGTCGCGTATCCAGCCCGCATTTTCCTGAATAAGCATAAGGGGGTTGTTGACCTCGTGGGCCACGCCCGCAGCCATCTTGCCCAGGGCCGCCATCTTGCTCGATTGCAGCATGCGTGCGTCAATATGAGCCTGTTTTTGATCCGAGGCTTCCAGCGAGGCCACAAGCCGCCGCGTGCACAGCTCGGCCCCCATGCAGGTAAGCGCGCCACCCAAAAGCGTAAAGAACAGAATAAGCGCCTTGAGCTGTCGCAGGGGTTTGAGGCTGTCGCGCACGTCGTCCATAACCACCAGCACCCAAGGCATGGAATCGAGCCGCATGAGGGCCACCACCATTTCTTCGCCGCTGGGCATGGTTTTGTGCATGGTCACCACATTATTGCGGGTCAGGTTTTCCTGCGGCAGATCGTACTGCCCCATGATGGAGCCGTAGTAGCGCGAACTCGTCTGCAATACGCCACTGTTGCTCACAATAAAGGCATCACTGTGGGGGCCGGAATAGATGCGCCGCAACAGGGCATCAATGGCGTCCATATCAATGGTTGCTCGCATTATATAACTGCGCCCGCCCTCGTGCCGCATGACGGCAATAATAAAGTGCGGCACATGGCGGTAGCCCATGAACACGTCACTCACATACACGCCCTTGCGCAGCACCTCTGCAAACCACGGGGCTTCGGAATAGTTGGCATCGCGCAGGTCAAATGGCCCCACATACGAAACGTGGCGGCCGTCCATACCAATGATACCCAAATCCACAAACGAACGGCTGTTGCTTTGCAGTACGCTGAAAATTTCGCTCAAGCGCGCAGGATTACTGAGGTCTGCATAGGGATGGGTAAAGGCCAGGTTTTTGACCTGGGCGATACGCTCAACCATAAATGTATCAAGGGCGCGGTGCTTGCTGCTGATAACTGCCTCTATGCCCGCAGTAATTTTTTCGTCGTAGATAACGCTGAGGCGGTCGAGGCAAAACAGCCCAAGTGCTGCCAGAGGCGTAAGCGCCATCAGCAGCAGCGTGACCAGCAAACGGCGGTAAATGGCCCTGTAGCCTCTATGAAGTGCAGGCACTGAGGACGGCATTAACGGGCCTCCTGAGATGGTGAATCAGCGGCAGGGGTCAGGGGTTCGCCCCGGAACAGCGCCCGGCAGTGTGCCAGCATTTCCGCGCGGCGGGCTGTAACCTGACCGGGATCCTGCATGATCATATCGAGCTGACGTGTATGGATGGTCATATATCCGGCCACGGCCATCAGGCGCTCGCCTTCTTCTTTATCCAGATCCTTGAGCGTGGCGCTTACGGCATCGTTGCGCACCACGGGCGAGAAACCAAATTCCCAAAGAATATCGGCAACAAAGCGCACTCGAAGTATACGGCGCTCAATGTCGGCAGCGCCGCCGCGCAGTTGAAAATTCAGATAATTTTCGCTGGTGCGGTCAGAAAGGCGCGCCTCTACCGAAACAAAGTGAAAGCCAAAGCGGGAATGCAAGCTGCAATAATCGCTTGAAATCAAAAAATAATTTTTTTCTGTAAAATAGGCAGTCTGCGCAGCAGGGTCGAGATTGGGGTTGGCCGTTGCCTCAAACAGCACAGAAAGAAAACCCTTGCCGTCCACGGGCGGCGGCCCCTGCCAGGGGTGGGCGTTCATGCCGTGCCACAGGGCCTGCATGGGCAGCGAGGCAATGTCTTCCACATCAATGACAGGCCCCTGTGGGGTGCGCACAAAGCCATCGCTGAGGTTGACCACCCAGAACTGTTTGACCACCTTGTCGCGCAGCTGCTTGATGCGCTGCGGCGCGTATTTTTTGTCCGAGCCAAGGCTGAACATGGCGCTCACGGCCTTTTCGTGGCAGTAGCGCACAATGTCGTGATAGGTGGCGCAGTTGGCGGCTTTAAAGTCAACACTGTCCACCTCGAGCGTGAGCGGCAAAATGCGGCGCGAGGCGGTTTGCAAAATCTGGTACACGGGGCTGCCGGGCATGTAGTCCTTGCCGGGCGTAGCCTTGGGCAGCAGCGAATCCTGCCGGTTTTCATACACCCTGCACACATCGGCGCACAGGGTTATGCGCTGGCCGCTCTCCACCACCTCGGTAGACCACTTGAGGCCAAAAACCGCTGGTTTGCCAAATTCGCGCGCCAGCGAGGCCAGACGCGAACCCTGAAAACCGCGCTCGGCCACAATGCCAGCGGCCCGATCGATAAGCGAACCCCAAATATAATTGTCGTCTGGCACCACAAGAATGCCGCCCGTGGGAAAGCGGCGGGCGTCCTCCCAGCGGCGGGCAACCCAGGCAGGACCAGAAACCCGGCCAGGGTTGACTGTAAAGCCTCCGTCCAGCAGCAGGTCTTTGTCCAATGCTGCTGTGGGCTGGGGCAGGTCGGGGGTGGAGTCTTCAGGCAGCGACATGGGCCGCGCCATGAGCATAAAAACCTGCCCATCGGGATTGCAAACCCAGGTGAGCACTTCGGGCCTTCCAGCGGCTTCTTCCACGGCCAGGGCCAGCTCTGCCGCGCGTATGGCAGTGACATCGTCCAGCACCGGGCGCTTGGGCTTGTAAGGGCGGCGGTTTGTAACCGTATGCGGGGCCGCACGCGAAACACTTATGGCGTCCACTGGCATGGTGGAATACTCCACCTCTTGCGGCAAACCCGCGCAACCATAGACATGCACGTTTTCGCTGTGCGGGCTCAATGGGGCGGATGACTGGGCTATGCCGCCAAAGCAGCCCGCGTCCACCACCATACAGGTAAGGCAGACGCCAGCCCCCCCTTCCGCAAGGCCACGCGCACGGCGGTACACGAGGGCCTGAGCGCGCTGCTTGCTGGCAAGCGTGGCGCGCACGGCGCGCAAAATATCTTCGTCTGACGCGGTGAGGGAAACTGGCGGCCCCCACAACACAACACCGCAGCCCTCACCCTCGCCCGCAGCAGGCGGCCACACGCGCCCACGCAGCAAAAGCTGCATGGGCTTGCCGCCGCACAGGCCGCGCAACCGCCACACTTGATCAATAATCTCGCGGGCAAGGTCTTCTGGCAGGGGTGTTGCCTCAACCAGCGCGCCCAATTTTTTTGAAAGCCGCGCAAGGTGATTGGGGGCAAGGCCGCCAGCCGCCTGAATGCAGCGGTTTATCTCGCTTTGCAGGTCGCCACTCTTAAAATAGTGCTGACACCCCGCCGCCGTCACCACAAAGCCCTGCGGCACAGCACCGGGAAACATGGGTCGCAGCTTTTCAAGCCGTGCTGTTGCCGGGTCTACCAGCACACGGCCCTCGCTGTGCAGATTGGCAAGACAGCTGGCATCGTCCTGACACAACGGAACTACCAACGGCCCCAGCAGGCAGGCCTCTGGCTCGTACACTTCGTCGGCCACAAGTTTTTGCATTTCGCCAAAGCGGGCGTAAAGGGCGGCGCAGGGTGCGGGGTCGAGGCGTTCAAGCTGCTTGATGCACTGAAAAACCTGAGTGGCCATGGAAGTGCAAAGAGCACGCACGCGGTACAGACCAAAGGGATGGTCGCAGCACAGCGTGTATTCGAGATCGGTCATGGTTTCCTGAAAGGCGTTCCATGCCGTTAAAAACATGCGAAAGGAATGGTGCCGCAAGGCAAAAAAACGCTGCGCCTCCTCCGCCGAATTGACGGAAGAAGCAGACACGGCTTCATCACCGCGCCGGGCGGCTCGCGTTAAAAAGCCCAACAGGCGGCTCAGGGACATGGCGGCTCCACAAGATAGAGCATTAACACTTTAACATGCCTGCCATCGGCAAAACAATTTTGCCTCGCAAACATTTTGTGGCGCTGTTGTTACAAAAATCGGATCGGGGAAAACAAATTTTTTCGGTAGTAATCTGCTCTGGCCCTACAATCCCCGCAGGCGCAAAAACCGCGCTGTGCAAACAGCTGCACATAGAAGCTAGCACAGCACTACGCCGCCTTCAAGCCGCATGTGACAGAATTCCCATTCTCAGAAAAATAAAAAAAATGGAATGAATCAGGGCAATATTGGGCTACAGTGGCGCAACGCCGTTGGGCTGAGCAGGCACGGGCATGCCCTGCTGGGCGTCGCCCATGTCGGCCAAAACGCGCATTTGGGCCATGCACGGCTCCACAAACTGGGGCTCACCCACATCTTGCCGCAAAAAGGCATTGATATCGGGCATTTTTGTAATGGCCGCGTCAATCTCGGGGTTGGAGCCCTTGGCGTAAGCGCCAATATTGATCATGTCTTCGACCCGTCGAAAGGTGCTCATGCAGCGGGTGATGACACGGCCAGCCAGCACGTCCTGCCTTTCGCAGATGTCTGACCGCAAACGGCTGATGGAACGCAGCACGTCAATGGCCGGAAAATGCCCCTGGTCGGCCAGATCGCGGGTCAGCACGATATGCCCGTCGAGGATGGAGCGCACGGCATCGGCAATGGGCTCGTTAAAATCGTCGCCGTCCACAAGCACCGTGTAAATACCCGTGATAGTCCCCTTGGACGAACGGCCAGCGCGTTCCAGCAGTTTGGGCAGCTGGGCAAAAACCGAAGGCGTATAGCCCTTGGTGGTGGGCGGTTCGCCAACTGCCAGCCCCACCTCGCGGGCGGCCATGGCAAAACGGGTTACCGAGTCCATCATCAGCAGCACGTCCATGCCCTTGTCGCGGAAGTATTCCGAAACCGCCGTGGCCGCATAGGCCGCGCGCATGCGCACCAAAGGCGACTGGTCTGAGGTAGCGATAACAAGTACAGAGCGGGCCATACCCTCGGGGCCAAGGTCGCGCTCCATAAATTCCACAACTTCGCGCCCGCGTTCGCCGATAAGGGCGATCACGTTGACATCGGCGCGGGTGTAGCGCGCCATCATGCCCATGAGCGTAGACTTGCCCACACCCGAACCGGCCATGATGCCCACGCGCTGGCCCTTGCCCAGGGTGAGCAGGCTGTTGACCGAGCGCACGCCCACATCAAGAATATCGGTGATGCGAGGGCGTTGCAGCGGGCTTGGCGGGTCGGCATAGATAGGTACAAGCTCTGGATTCCAGAGCCTGCGGGCCTCGTCGAGCCACTGGGGCACAAAGGGGCGCTGTTCTTCCTGCTGGCGGATAAAATCCTCTTTGGAACTCTCACCCGCTGGCAGGGGCGAAACATAGAGCTCGGCGCTTATGGGCGAGCCCGCATCCAGCGGCGTGCCAAAGGCGTCAAAGGCGCGTCCCAGCAGGTCGGGCCCCACAGGAAAGACCGGGGGCAGGCTTGTATTGCGAATACGGCTGCCGGGGCGGATGCCGCGCATGTCGCCATAGGGCATGAATAGCAAATTGCCCTCGCGAAAGCCCACCACCTCGGCGGCAATGCCTTCGTCGCCCTCATCGGGAAGCATGTGGCACACGGCCCCCAAGGGAGCGCGCAGCCCGCTGCCCTCGGCCACAAGGCCCACAACCTTGTTGACCTTGCCGTAGAGGCGCACGGGAGTGCTGGTTTTCAGCAGCTTTATGCAGGAATCGGGATCGAGCTTCATGACTTGCTACTCCGGCTATCCGTTGCCGGAGCCGGGCAAAAAGCCCCCGCTGACAAAGACGCTGGAATCTGACTGCCTAGATTC
The DNA here is from genome assembly GCA_009929215.1 of Deltaproteobacteria bacterium. Classification (GTDB taxonomy): domain Bacteria; phylum Desulfobacterota; class Desulfovibrionia; order Desulfovibrionales; family Desulfovibrionaceae; genus Desulfovibrio. Next base: position 8,622 of record SAAX01000027.1, read on the forward strand.
TGACTGGCCAGAATCTGACTGGCCAGCATCCGGCTGGCTGGAGTTGCCTTGAGCGAAATTGGCCTGCGCGGAATCCGCCGGTCCAAAATCAACCTGCCCAAAATCACCCTTTGCGGCGAGGTCTTCTTGCTCTGCTGGCAGGGGAAACAGCTCGTCTTCAAGCTCGGCAAGGCTGGGATTGGCAGATTGTGCTTCGTGCTGCTGCACGGCAGGGGCCACAGGCTGCGGCTCTGCATCGGCAGCCGGGGCTGCCACAAATTCCGGCGCATGGGAAGAAATATCCTGAGGCATGGCGGCGCTGGCATCGTGCGGTGCAGAGCCATTGTCAAAAAACTGTTCGGCCTGTTCAGGTTCCTGGCGCAATTCGGCTTCTTGCCCGAATTCTGGCTGGTCGGCCTGCCTATTCTGTTGGCCGCTGTCGGCAAGGGTATCTGGCATTGCCTGAGCAGCCGGGGCCTGAGCTTCATCCGGGTTCATGCCAACGGCAATGGCCTCGCCCGCGCCTGCTGAAACATCAGCGGGCACGTCAGCCGGGATATTTGCGCCAATATCGGCGGGAACATCTGCGGAAGCATCTGCGGGAGCATCTGCGGGAGCCCCTGCGGGAACATCCGGCCCAATATCTGCCCCAAGCTCTGGCTCAAGATCATCGACATCGGGCAGCGTGGCGGGCACTTCTGCGGCTGGTGGGGCGTCCTGATGCATGATTTCGGCCAGTCGCTCCAGCCCCTGTGCGGCCGCAGCGCCTGCCGCCTGCTCCGCTGGTTCGTCCTGCGGGCGTTGGGGCAGCGTAAGATACTCAAGAATGCCGTTGACCATTTCGCGGTAGTGGGCACGCAGATTCTCTACCGAGCCGCTGACGCTCTCTGCCACAAGACCGCCAGCCTCAATGGAGGCATCGCCGTTGACAATCCACTGGCTCAATTCCGGCACGCGCTCACGGGCGGCACGGAACAAGTCACTGACGGTTTCCTCGTCATCGGGGTGCACACGCACGGTAACCGTGGCGCGGTCTTCGAGCAATTGCAGCGAGCTGAAGACCAGATGCTGCAAAATGCGCCCGTGCTCGGCCTGCAAAATCCAGCCTGTTCCGGCCTCTACAGCCACGCGGGCCAGTTCGGCCAGTTCATCTCGCCAGGCCTCGCCAAGCGAATGCCGCTGGGCCTCAAGAGCTTGCAGCATATTGCCAAGCATCTGCCCCACATCGGCCCGGAATTCCTTAAGCTCGGCCCCGGCCTGCGCCATGCCCGCCTGAAAGCCGTCGTTATGCGCATGATCGCGAATAATTTCGGCTTCTTCACGCAAATCACTGGCTTTGCCATGCTCGGCCTGGGCCTGGGCAAGTTCCTCCTGAGCCTGAGCCTTGAGCGCAAGCGCCTCGCGCGTGAGCTGCAATATACGGCTTTGGGCCTCTGCCCCGGCTTCTTCCAGCACCTTTTGCCGCTCGGCATAGGCCGCGCCAAGAATCTCACGCGCGCGTTCCTCGGCTCTGGCGCGCACCCTGGCGAGGTAATCCTCCTGGTGCTGCTGCTGCGCACGCTCGCGGAGCAAGGGCTCTTGCATGGCATCGAGCTGCTGAGGTGATGCCTCGCGCTCGCCCATGAAGATGGTGCCCCATTTTTTGCGCAACTGGTCTGACGCCATGACCGATCCCGATGATTACAGATTTTGCGGCTGGCCGCTAAACAAACACATCGCCAGCGCCACGGCTGATGACCAGCTTGTTTTCGCTCTCAAGCCGCCGCACGATCTTTACCACATTCTGCTGGGCCGATTCCACATCTGAAAGCTTGGCCGGGCCCATGAATTCCAGTTCTTCGCGAATCATGTTGCCCGCGCGTTCCGACATGTTCTTGAAGAATTTTTCCCTCAGGTCGTCGCTGGCTCCGCGCAGGGCCAGCGTAAGATCTTCGTTGGAAATTTCCTTGAGCATTTCGCGCACGCCACGGTCGTCGATGTTCTTGCAGTCTTCAAACACAAACATGAGGTTGCGGATGTCTTCGGCCATCTGGGCAGAGTCTTCTTCGATTTCGGAAAGAACTTCTTCTTCCGTAGCGCGGTCCACCGCGTTGAGAATTTCTGCCACAGACTGCACGCCGCCCACTTTTTTGCCTTCCTTGCCACCCATGGCGATAAGCTGGCTTGTGAGCACCTTGTCCACTTCCATGAGCATTTCTTCCGGCACGGCCTCAAGACGCGCAAGGCGCATGAGCACCTCGGCACGCACGCCAGCAGGAAGGTTTGTCAACAAATTGGCGGCCTGATCGGGGTGCAAATGACCAATGATGAGGGCCAGGGTTTGCGGATGTTCGTTGCGCAAAATCTGCGAAAGCAGCTTGGGGCTGACCGATTCCAGCTCGCGGAAGGGCGCGGGGCCGGTATCAAGGCTCAGGGAGTCCATAACGTACTTGGCGGTTTCGGGATCAAGATTCTTGACCAGCAGGCGTTTCAGCGTATCGCTGCCGCCAGTGATCATGTCTACACCTTCAACCAGCGATTCGTGGAAGTCACGCAGAACCTCTTCAACAACTTCGCGCGGCACTGGCTCCAATTCCACAATGGCTCTGGAGATGTCGGCGATTTCCTGCCGGTCCATGCGTTTGAACACGTCAGCCGTAAATTTGTCGCCCATGGCGAGCAGCAGCACGGCAGTACGCTGTTTGCCGGTCAACTCCATCTCCCTACTCCTTCACCGTGGCCGCACAGGCCAGCGGGGTTGCTCATTCCTTGTCTGCAAGCCAGCGCTTGATAAGACGCACGGCCTGATCCATGTGCTGTTCGGTAATATGAAAAAGCCGCATTTTCAATTCTTCAACGCGCTGATTGCTTTCCCTTTGCGCAAGACGCAAGGCCTTGAGCTGCGAAAGAGTCGCATTGTTTTCTGCCGGAACACGGCTGGCTTGACTAGGCTTTAGCTGTTTCATCGTTTCTCATCCAGCCGCGCACAAGCATCACCACCTGTTCCATGTGATTGTCGGACAGGTTGAAAATATGCGCTTTCAATGCTTCAACATCTTTAAATACCATATCATCTGTGTCATCTGGCTCAATTTCTTCGTCCGTTTTGGCGGCTTCTTCAAGGGCCTCGTACAGGGCCAGCTGCTCTTCGGCAGCGGGCAGACCTTCAAGGCCTTCGATCATTTCACCGGCTTCAACCTTGGGACGAATAAGGGCCAGAACAACGGGCCGCACCACAAGCATAAGGAACAGGAAGGCCAGCAGCGCGTTGAGCAGGGGCTTGCCCAGCCGTTCGGCGTAGTCGGACAGCATTTCGGCAACGTTGGGATCCTTGGGCGGCTCGGAATCGGTAAAGGGCGCAGAGCTCACCTCAAGGGCGTCACCACGGGCCTTGTCGAGGCCCACGGCATTGGTAACGAGCTGGCGAACGCGTTCAAGGTCTTCTGCCTTGCGCGGTACAAAGGTCCACGCCCCGCTCGTCTTTTCATACGTCCCATCGATAAGGACTGCAACCGTCATGCGCTTCAAATCGCCCACATTGGTTACGATTTGCTGCTCTTCTTTGTTAATTTCGTAGTTGGTGGTGCGTGTTTCGCGGCTGCCGTTCTGGGTAGAGGCCGATCCGGCAATGCCGTCACCCCGGAAATTGGCGTCTGGCGAGCCGCCTTCAAGGCTCGATCGGCCCTGCTGGCTTTCTTCACTGCGCTGCTCGCTACGCACGGCGGTTTTTTCGGGGTCAAAAATTTCGCGGCGTATGGTGCGCTGGCTAAAGTCCATGTCTACGTTTACCTTGGCAATGACGCGGCCAGGGCCAAACATGGGCTGCAACATTTCTTCTATGCGGCGCTCCAGGTTGCGCTGCACCTGCTGGCGGTGCTCCATCTGTGTGGTGCTGGCCCCGGCAAGGCTGTCTGATTCCGGCTGATACAACACCTTGCCGCCGTTATCTGAAATGGAAACATGCGTTTTGTCGAGCCCTTCAACCGCCATAAGCATCATGTTGAGGATGGCGTTTATTTCTTTTTGGTCGGGCTTGACGTTGGGACGCTTGAGCTTGAGCACCACAGAGGCCGAAGGCGATTGGCGTTCTTCTACAAACAGGCTGCGGTGCGGAATAACCAGGTGCACGCGCGCGCTCTCCACATTGGGAAATTCGCTGATTGTACGCGAAAGTTCGCCTTGCAGGGCGCGTGTGTAGTTGATCTTTTGCACAAAGTCGGTTTGGCCGACCTTGACCTTGTCAAAAATTTCAAAACCGATGCCCTGCCCCACCAGACCGCCTTCGCCCGCGATCTTGATGCGTTCGTCGTACACCACTTCCTTGGGCACAAGAATGGTTTTACCGTTGTCGGTAAGCTGATACAAAACCTTGTCGGCCTGAAGCGACTTGATGACAACGCTGGCGTCTTCGGCGCTGAGGTTGGAATACAGCACCTTGTAGTCTGGGCGTGAGGCCCAGATGGAAAGGCCGATGGCAGCAGAGCTGACAAGCACAAACCCACCCATGACGGCCACGCGTTGCATAACGCTCATTTTGGCCCAGACTGCCTTGATGGAATTGATAAGCTGCAAAAGAAAAGCCGGCATATGTTGCTCCTGCGAAGACGTGGCGTAATTCCGGCGCTTTGGCCGTGCATATGCCAAGCCAAAGCAATTGCCATGCCACTTATTAACATGCTGAAAATTAATTACTTTTTATCAGCACACCAAAAACATTCAAATTTGTGACACCTCTAAAACGCCAAATCCCTTCCAGGCATGCTGAAAGGGATCTGGCGTTTAGGAGTATAACGCGCGGTTATGGGCAGGTATCAGAACTGCATCTTGGAAATTTCTTTGTAGGCTTCAAGCACCTTGCCGCGCACAGCCGAGGTAAGCTTCATGGCCATGCTGGATTTTTGCATGATGATCATCAGCTCGTGCACGTTTTGCGTGCGGCCAGAGGCAAAATCTTCAATGGCCGTATTCTTGGCTGCGTCCAGTTCATTGACCTTGTTCAACGAGTTTTTGATGGTGCCAGAAAAACTGTTTTGCGGCGTTACCGGCGTGTGGGCCTGTGTGGGATATTTGATAAAATCGGCCTGCGCGCCAAAGCCTTCGCCACGGTCTACGCTGTCGCGCAGCAGACTTTGATCAAGGGTTTTGGCAAACTGGGTTGTGCTGCCAGCAGAGCCACCCTGCTGCAAGCTGCCCTGAACCTTGCTGAAATTCTGAACGGCCTCACTGTACGCCCGCATGCCCACTGCCTGAATGCTCATAGCAACCTCCCGCGCTCCTGAAAAAATGCTTTAATATGCCGCCACCCGGGACAAAACCTATCGGCCTATGTCCAATGCCTTGATAAACATACCCTTAACTGCGTCCACCGTGGTGACGTTGGCCTCGTAGTTGCGCTGGGCGGTCATGAGGTTGGCCATTTCCTCAACCACGTTGATATCGGGGTACATCACATAGCCTTCTGCATTGGCATCGGGGTTGCCAGGCTCGTACACCCGCTTGAAGGGTCTGTTGTCCATGGTTACGGCTGAAACACGCACACCCTGCACAGCCCTGTCGAGAGCCGAACGCATGTGGATGGAAAAAGGATCATCCACATCTGTGGCCTGCTGCACCACGCTGCGCCGACGATAGGGGCCACCCTGGGCCGTGCGCGTGGTTTTGGCGTTGGCCAGGTTCATCGAAATGGTGTTGATACGGGTGCGGTCGGCCGAAAGGCCAGACGCGCTGATGTCAAATGCCGTCATGAAGTCCATGGCTTCCTCCTGCGCTGCCCGCTGCCTACTGTGCTATGCCGCGCAGGGCGCGGTTCGGCGGCGGGCCAAAAATCAGGCTTGCTTACCATCCATAATGATGTTGTTCAGCCCTTCAAAGGACTTGGCCATCACCTGGGTAAGCGCTGTGTACTGCAACTGGTTTTTGGCGTGCTTGGCCATTTCTTTATCAATATTCACACGGTCTTCACCGTGAACAACACGGGGCTTTACCGCCATATCCCATTCTGGCCCAAAGGAATCGGGGCGAAAAACCGTGGGCATATGCGCGCTTTCTGTGCGGGTCATTTCGCCCCTGGCATCAAGCCCCAGGGCCGATTGCAGCTCTTTTTCAAAAGTCAGCTCGCGCGGCTTGTAGTTGGGCGTTTCCACGTTGGCAATATTACCGGCAATAACATTTTGCCGCTGCAACTGCATATCCATGACCTTGCCAACAAGGCCGACCTGCATATTGAATAAAGATTTCATACTACCTACCCCCGTGATTCACGGAAAAGTGCTTGCCATGCTGTTAGCAACAAGTGTTCCATTTTAAGTATATAAATGAATTTACTTGCTTTATTTTTACGACATGGCGACTACTGGCGGTACTGGACAGTATTTTGACAGGCCCGGCAAATAAAAAACCCGCCCGGAAATCCGGGCGGGTGAAAAGGCACAGGGAATCAATACGAGTGAAACTACATGCGCATCTGGGCATCGGTAACGCCCAGAGAACGCAACTGCAAATAGATGCGGGCGCAGGCCTCGGCATCGGAACCCGCGTGGTGGTGGTTGAGCGCTATGCCAAAGTAGGAACACACGCTGCTGAGTTTTTTTGAGGCAAGGGGCAGACTGCGGCGCGAGCCCTTGAGCGTGCACAAAAAAGGCGTGCGCGGCTCCTTTGCCCCTGTGGCCTGACAACTGGCTGCCAGCACGCGCCGGTCAAACGAGGCATTGTGGGCCAGCAGATGTGTTGCCCCTTCAAAAAAGGCTTCCATCTGGGGCCACACTTCTGCAAAGGTTGGCGCGTCTTTCAGCATGGGCCAGGTGAGACCGTGAATTTCTGTAAACATTACCCGTGACGAGGGCGGTCTGATGAGGCTGTAAAAAACATCGGTCACACTGCCCCGCTCAATACGCGCAAGGCCCACAGCACATGCGCTGTGGGCCGAATAGCCTGAAGTTTCAAAATCAATGGCTACACTACGGCTGGTATCTGAATAAACCACACTTACTCTTTTGAGGCTTTGCGGGCGGCTTCTGCCAGTCGCGCCTTGATATAGTCGCGCATGACGTCATCGTCCTTTTCAAGGTTAAAGCAGCGGGCATCCTCACCCATGAGGCCGCCGGGCACAAAATCGCCCTTGTCGGCAGGGTCGGACACCATGTCATTGTAAAAGCACACAGAAAGCCAGCGGCTTGCGGGTTCGTCGTCCACCACATCCAGCAGCACGAAAAGCACACGTTCTGTCTGTACACTATGGCGTGCACGCAACGAAAAACTTACGCCGGGCCGGGCCTTGAAGGTAAACGACATATTGCTGTGCGCGGCCAAAAAATCCATGTATTCTGTAAATGATTTCTTTATATGCTGCGGATCGTTCTGCCAGGAATCAAGAAATTCGCGCAATTCTTCGGAACCTGTAACATCCATAAATGCTCCTTTGGGGTTACGGCGGCGTGTCAGCGGCCCCACTGCCAGGGGGGGGGTGCTCATGTTCAAGCTCCATATACCGCGCCTGTCCACTACCGCCTGATGTTCCTGAATAAGCCAGCGCCGACAAAAAATGGCTCTGCACTTCTGCCTGTCTACCCAGGCCAAGCCTGCCATTACCAGCTTGTAATTGACTGAATCACCGGCCACTTGCACCAGGGCCGAAATGGGGCCAGCCTCAAGCTGTCCCACAGATTCAACGCCAACCTTTGTGCCAACGGGCATCATGCGCTGCAAAAAGGCCATGGCTTCGCGGCCAAAGGGCTGGCTTTGGGTGGGAGCCTCAATGCCATAAAAAAGCAGAACATATTCTGGTTCTTTACTGCCATACTTGGTGCTTACAGTAACGGTATTGCCGTCTTCCACACTCACCACATAGGCATCCCAGGTTGACTCTGCCAATGCAGGAAGAGCCGTGAAAACAACAAAGGCGATAAGTGCCATAAGTCGAATGAGCATGCTGATTCTCCCGCAAAAGCCTACTGCGTGCATATAGCAATAATGCCTGTGCCGCCAGACCTTTGTCAAGGCAGGCGGCACAGGCATACAAGAGAGGCAATGTATAATCAGCAGGCCGAAGCGGTTTTATCCCCAGACAACCCGCCCAATCTGGTAGGCTGCCGTGGCCACGCCGTAGGCAAGGGCTGTGTTGAACAGGATGCTGAATGCCACCCAGCCCCAGCTGCCCGCCTCTTGCCGAATGACCACCAGGGCCACAAAGCAGGGAGAGTACAGCAGCACAAAGAGCATGAGCGAAAGCGCGGTGGCCTTGGACCAGGCGCCGTCGCCTTTGAGGCGCTCTGCAAGGGGGGTGGGGTCTTCCGCGTCCTGCTCGCCCATGGCATAGGCAGTGCCCATGGTGGCGACCACGGCTTCCTTGGCGGCCACACCGGCCAGCAGGGCTATGTCTGTGCGCCAGTCAAAGCCCATGGGGCGCGTGGCGGGTTCAACGGCCTTGCCAAGACGGCCAGCCACAGAGAAGGCCAGCTGTTCTTCCTTAAGCGCATTTTGCACGTTGCCCAGTTCTTCTTCAATGGGGGCGCGAGCTTCGTCACCTTCGGCAAGGGGGGCAAGCTTTTCTTCAAGCTGCGAAATCTGGGTTTCAAAAGGCGCAGCCTTGTCTTCGGGCAGACCGGGAAAGGTCATGGCAGCCCAGATCAGCACAGATATGGCCACAAGCACTGTACCGGCCTTTTTAAGGTACATCCAGCCGCGTTCCCAGCAGTGCAGCAAAAGGCTCATGAGGGTAGGCATACGGTAGGGGGGCAGCTCCATGACAAAGGGGGTGGATTCGCCCTTGACTATGGAAGAACGCAGCAACCGGGCCACAAGCAGGGCCATTACCCAGCCCACAACGGAGAGCAGAAACATGACCGTGGGCGCGTTATCGGGAAAGAAAGCCCCGGCCAGCAGAAGAAACACGGGCAGCTTGGCACCGCAGGTCATGTAGGGCAGCGTGAGCAGGGTTGCCAGTTTTTCCTTGGGGCTGCGCAGCGTACGGGTGGCCATGACACCGGGAATGGCACAACCGCCCGCAATACCGCCCGCAATGATGTAAGGCATGACCGACGCGCCGTGCAGGCCAAAAAAGCGGAAGATACGGTCCATCATGTAGGCCACGCGGGCCATGTAGCCGCTGTCTTCCATAAAGGAGATGAGCACAAACATGATGAGAATCAGCGGCACAAAGCTGACCACGCCGCCCACACCCGCGATGATGCCGTCAACAACAAGTGACTGCGCAAGGCCCTCGGGCAGCAGTGCTGTGCACACTTCACCCAGCAGCGCAAAGCCGTCTTCAACCCAGCCCTGCGGGTATGCGCCCAGCGTAAATGTTACCTGAAACATCAGGTACAGCACGCCAATCATGATGATTGGCCCAAGCAGGGCATTGGTAAGCACCCTGTCAAGCTTGTCGGAAATGGCCAGACGATCCTTGCCCGCATCCTGGGTGACGATGCCGTCGCGCAACAAACTGCGGATAAACCCGTATCGGTAGTCGGTAATGATTGATTCAAGGTTTGTGTTGAGCGTGCTGCGCACATGGCTGATGGTCTTTTTGCGCATGGCGTCGAGCTCTTCAAAAAGTTCGGCGTTGGCGGCGCGCACTTCGCTCAAAATTTCGCTGTCGGCTTCAAGCATTTTCAGCGCAACCCAGTGGGGCATATACTTGCTGGCAAGCAGGCCCGCGTCTTCAATACGCTTTTCCATGTTCAGCAGCACGGGGTCAATGTCGCTGCCGTAAGAAATGCGCAGGGCATTGCGCTTGCCTTGCTTGGCAAGTTGAACGGCCACATTCATGGCCTCGGTAAGGCCCTCGCCCGAGCGGGCCACCATGGGCAACACAGGAATACCCATCAGCGAGCTTAAGCGCTCCATATCAATATGGATGCCAGCGGCGCGGGCTTCGTCCATCATGTTGCAGCACAACACAACGGGGGCGCCCATTTCAAGCATCTGCACCGTCAGCAGCATGTTGCGCTCAAGAGCAGAGGCGTCCACCACGTCAATGACAGCCTGCACATTGCCAGCCGCCAGTTCGCGCCGGGCCACAAGCTCTTCCATGGAATAGGCGGTGAGCGAATACGTGCCCGGCAAGTCAACCAGGGTCACCTGATTATCACCCACGGTAATGTGGCCTTCCTTGCGGTCAACCGTTACGCCGGGATAGTTGCCCACATGCTGGCGTGCGCCAGTGTAGCCATTGAATACCGTGGTTTTGCCACAGTTGGGATTGCCCGCAAGAGCTATCCGCAGTTTGCCGTCTGCGTTAAAATTGGCATCATCGCTATTGTTGAACTGCCGAACAGCGCTCATGCAAGCACCTCCCCCAAGCTATGTACGGACTGAAGCCGCGCCTGCGACAAATCAGCCATTACCGTGAACAAAAATTCGCTCATATCAGCCTACCTAATCTTTCAACAGCCTGCCGTTAATGGCCTGCTCCAAGCCCCTTTGTAGCCATCTGCCGAGGGGCAGAGTGAAGCGCGCCGTTCAAAAAATTGAAATTCAATTCCAAAGTCCTGATTGATTTAGCCACCTGCCCTCCAAATGTCAAGCAAAGGAGAACAATTTTCTGTAACTTTGCATGACTCTCTCAACCCCTTGTGCTTCGGAGCACATTTTTGACCTCGCCAGCATCGCGTCCGCCACGCTGCCTACCTGTCATCACTGCTGGTCACAACCGCTTGGCCGCAGCCAGCAGTAACCCACTGTCTGCACCTGCCTGGCCTCACCTGTCAGCCAGTATCTGCCTCGCCGCATCTCGTTGGCCGCAGTACATGTTCATCCACAAAAAAGGAGGCCGCTGAACCTTTCAACGGCCTCCCGTCCCGATACCGGGCTGGCAGTTCTGCATTTGAGAACGCTCCTTCAGCAGTCTATGCACCCTTGAGGCATTCACGCAGGGAAGAAACGCCGCACGAGTGAACCATCTGCAAGGGAATGTTGCGCGAACGCGCTACCTGAACGGCCTTGCGCTTGGCCTCGTGAGAAATCTTGTTGGTGAACACGATCATGGCATCGGGGTTGCCGATCTTGTCCACAAAGTTGCGTTCGTTACGCGTGATAAACTTGAGGGAATGACCGTCCTGCTCTGCCGCTGCCATGTAGTCCTGTTTCAGTCGGTCCATGCCGCCGATGAGTGTTACGCACATACCTTGCTCCATTTTGCTGACCGCGTATGCGGGTTTGGTGTTGCTCCGTGACCTCCTTATAATTGAAACTGATTTTCAAAGTCAATCACTTTGCGCCATATTTTTGAAAATAAATTTCATTGCAAATAACAAGGGCGCTCTCCCCTGCGGAAAAGCGCCCTTGTTTTGTGAGATCGTGCGACAAAAAATCGCTTTTATTTATAGCCTGTTACATTAGGAAAGCTATGTTCAAGCCAGTTACTTCAATCAGTTACTTCCACCAGCTACTTCCAGCGGGCCAGAAATTCGGCGGCGCTGTTGCCAGCATCAATGTGCTTGAGCAGGGCGCTGCCAAATACCACGGCGTCGGGCTGGGCATCGGGCGAGAGGGCCTCGAGCTGCGAGGGTTCGCGCAGGCCAAAGCCCAAGGCCAAGGGCAGCTTGAATACCGAGCGAGCCCGCCGCATGGTCACTGCCACCTGCGGGGCAATGTCGGTACGTTCACCGGTAATGCCCATGACCGAAACCACATACACATAGCCCTCGCCCACGCTGTCGTACAGGGCCATGCGTTCCTCGCTGGTATTGGGGCCAACCAGCGGGATCAGGGCAATGCCTTCTTTTTTCAGGGCATCGCGCAGGGGGCCCGCTTCTTCATAGGGAAGGTCGGGCACAATAAAGCCGTGCACGCCGCCACGGGCAGCATCGCGGGCCAGTTTTTCGTAGCCGTACTGCAAGAAGGGGTTGAGGTAGCCCATAAGCACCACGCCAGACTGAATAAGCCCCTTGCGCTCGATGAGTTCTTCAAGAATGCCACTCAGGCTCACACCGTCACTCAGGGCGCGGCGCGAGGCGTCTTCCACCACCGGGCCATCGGCCACCGGGTCGGAAAAAGGCACGCCGATTTCAATGATATCCGCCCCGTTCTCGTCCAGCTCCATCAGCGTGGGCCAAAAGGTGGACTGATCGGGAAAACCTGCGGTCAAAAAGGGGATAAGCGCCGGACGACCGGCGGCCTTGGCATCGCGTATTTTTTGTTCAAGAAAATTCATGGTTACACCTCTTCCTGATCCTGCGCCGCAACGCCCAGCGCCTTGTTGACTATGCCCAGATCCTTGTCGCCACGGCCAGAGAGGTTCACAACCACCTGGTCGCCCTTTTTGAATTCTTGCGGGTGGTCGAGCACCCAAGCCAGGGCGTGCGAGGATTCAAGGGCGGGCAGAATACCCTCGGCGCGGCACAAACGCTGGAAGGCGTTGAGCGCGTTGGCGTCCTTGACCATGCCGTAGTGCACGCGCCCTGTCTTTTGCAGCCACGAGTGTTCTGGCCCCACACCGGGATAATCCAGCCCGGCAGAAATGGAGTGGGAGGGTTCTACCTGCCCGTCGTTGTTCTGCAGCAGCATGCTGTACGCGCCGTGCAACACGCCGGGCGTGCCAAGGTTGAGCGGCGCGGAATTGAAGCAGCCGGGTTCGCCCGTGCCTGCGGCCTCCACACCGATAATGCGCACGCTGGCATCGTCCACAAAGGGATGGAACATGCCAATGGCGTTGGAACCGCCCCCCACACAGGCAACCACCGCATCGGGCAGCCGCCCGGTTTTTTCAAGCATCTGGGCGCGGGTTTCGCGCCCGATGACGCTTTGCAGCATGCGCACCAGCAAGGGGAAGGGGTGCGGGCCAGCGGCCGTGCCAAAGCAGTAGTGGGTTGTTTTCTGGCTGCCAATCCAGGCGCGCAGGGCCTCGTTGATGGCGTCCTTGAGGGTGCGGGTTCCGCTTTCCACCGCGTGCACGGTGGCGCCCAGCAGCTTCATGCGCATGACGTTGGGGGCCTGACGCACCACATCTTCCGCACCCATATAGATGGTGCACTCCAGCCCCAGACGGGCGGCGGCGGCAGCTGTGGCCACGCCGTGCTGGCCAGCGCCAGTTTCGGCCACCAGGGCGGTTTTGCCCATGTACTTGGCAAGCAGCGCCTGACCAAGGGTGTTGTTGACCTTGTGCGCGCCGGTGTGCAGCAGGTCTTCGCGCTTGAGCCACAGGTCAAAGCCAATCTCACGCGAAAGCGTGGGGCAATAGGTCAGGGGCGTTTCGCGCCCGGCATAGTTGAACAGCAGGTCGTTAAGCTCTGCCTGAAATTTTTCAGTGGGATAAATGTCGCGCATGGCCGCTTCCACTTCCATAAGGGGCGGCATAAGCAGTTCGGGAACAAAGCAGCCGCCGAACTCACCAAAGTAACTGTCTTTCATGATGAATACCCATTGCCTTTGGAGTTTGCGGCCAAAAAGGCGGCCGCCATTTTTTCCCTGTTTTTACGACCCGGCGCGTCTTCCACGCCGGAATTGAAATCCACCCCGGCAGGCCCGCACATGCCCAGTGCCTTGCCCACGTTGGCGGCGCTTAGCCCGCCTGCAAGCAGCCAGGGCTGCGGCGGACGCAGGCTGCCCAGATCAGACCAGTCCAGCTTGTACCCGCTGCCGCCGCCTTTCAGTCCGGCATCCAGCAGATAGTAGGCGCAGGCCTGCGCATGGCGTTGTAAATCATTGTACAGCAAAGCCCGGTGGGTGTAACGGTCGGGCCAGAGCACCCTAATGACGCGCTCTGCGCCAATGGCCTGTGCGCATTCCACGCTCTGGTGGCCGTGCAGCTGGGCAAAATCGAGCCGGGCCTCGTCCATGATACGCCGTATCTCGTCCGAGCCCTGGTTCACAAACACACCCACCCGCAGCAGGTTGCCGCTGTCGAGGGCGGCGGCCTGTTCCACCTTTAGGCCGCGCGGGCTGCGTGGATGAAAGATAAAGCCGCACATGGCTGCGCCCAGCCGGGCCGCCTGATCCACATCTTCCTGCCTTGTGAGGCCGCAAAACTTGATCAACATGTGCGTTCTCTCCCTGATGTAGCCGTTGCGCCCAGCAGTGCCGCCAGCGCCTCGCCCGGAGTACCGTTTTCCATGAGGGCGCTGCCCACAAGGGCCGCGTGGTAGCCCGCCTCTGCCGCAGCCGCAAGGTGCTGCGGGCTGCTCATGCCGCTGGCCGCTATCCACTGCTCGCCGCTGGCGGGCGGGAAGGCCCGCACCAGTTGCAGGCAGGCATCACGGTCGATGGACAGCGTTTCCAGATCGCGGGCATTTACCTGTATGATGCGCGCCCCACTCTCGCGGGCAAGGCGCAGATCTTGTGCATCAAATATCTCTACCACCGCCTGGATACCGTAGCTTTCGGCCTGCTCACGCAGGGCGCGCAGGGTTGCGGCATCGGGCGTCAGCCGCACTATCAGCAACAGGGCCGAGGCTGGCGTGGCTGCCGTGGCCCGCACCTGCAAGGGATCAAAAATAAAATCCTTGCGCAGCAGGGGCACACGAGGCCCCTTGTAGAGCGCCGGGTCTGCGGCGCGGGCCAGATAGTCGAGCCGCCCGCGAAAAAAGGTTTCTTCCGTCAGCACAGATACTGCGCTGGCCCCGGCTGCGGCATACTGGCTGGCCACATCCTCAACTTCCAGGCTCTCGCAGATCACGCCACGCGAGGGCGAGGCCCGCTTGTACTCTGCCACCACAGCCAGAGGGCTGCCGGGTGCACGACGGGCAAGGGCCGCCGCAAAGTCTGGCCGCTGGCCTTCATAGACCGGGGGCAGAGCGTCCTGAGTCTGCAAGGCTTGCAGGGCCTCCACCTCGGCCTGTTTGGCCGTGCGAAAACGCTCAAGCAGCATGCAGCACCTTCCTGCCCACACCGGCGCTCACGGCCTCGCGGGCGCGGGCCATGCACAGGGCCATGTCCATCTTTTCTTCCAGCAGGTAGATGGCGAGGCCCACGTTCAGCACCACCATATCCATCATGGCGCGGGGGCCATGCCCGTCGAGAATGTCGTTGAGCACTGCCACGGCCTCTTCCTTGCCGCTCACGGCCAGATCATCCACCGAGCAGGAGGGAATGCCAAATTCCTGCGGGTCAAGCATCATGGGGGTGATTTTGCCGTTCTGAATCAGGGCCATCTTGGTGGGGCCGATGGGCGTCACCTCGTCATAGTTGCCCGAACCGCAGACCACGGCGGCGCGTTGCAGGGGTGACTGCAACAGGGTTTCTGCCACCAGCTCAACCAGTTCTGGCCGGGCCACACCCATAAGCAGATGGCTGGGCCGCGCCGGGTTGATCATGGGGCCAAGGATGTTGAACAGGGTTCGCACGCCCATCTCCTTGCGCACCGGGCCGATATTGGCAAAGGAAGGATGGAAGTACGGAGCAAAAATAAAGGCAAAGTTGCGTTTCTTGACCATTTCGGCCACGGATGCGGGGTCTTTTTCCAGTGTGATGCCAAGGGCTTCGAGAGCATCGGCGCTGCCGCACTTGGACGAAACCGCACGGTTGCCGTGCTTGACCACCTTGTAGCCCATGCCCGCCAAGGTGAGTGACGAAGCCGTGGAACAGTTGAAGGAATTACGTCCATCGCCGCCTGTTCCCACCACATCGATGGTGGTTCCCGAAATGCCGTCCACTCGCACGGCGCGGGCCAGAGCGGCGCGAGTGGCGTGGGCCAGCTCAAGGGCGCTCTCACCCTTCATGCGCAGGCCCATGAGGAAGCCGCCCGCCTGTGCCGGGGTCATCTTGCCGTCCATAAGGGCGGCAAAGCCAGCGGCGGCCATCTCGGCGCTAAGATTTTCCCTGCGGGCCAGACGCTCCAGAATACCTGAAAAATCGGTGGTTTCTGCGCCCGTGCCAAGAATGCTCTGGGGGAAGTTGCCCAGCAGCCGCAGCCCGTCGGGGGTCAGCACCGATTCGGGGTGAAACTGCACGCCAACCCACGGGCGGTCGTTGTAGCGCAGGGCCATCACTTCGCCTTCGGGCGCGCGGGCCGTAACCGTAAAGCGGGGGTTTTCCGCATCTTCATCGGCACGCACCACAAGCGAGTGGTAGCGGCCCACGCGCATGGGATTGGGCAGGCCAAGAAACATGCCCGTGCCGTCGTGCACGATTTCAGACTGTTTGCCGTGCATGATGCAGGGGCCCACCTCTACCTTGGCCCCGGCGTGCAGCCCCAACAGCTGATGCCCAAGGCACACGCCCAGCACGGGAATGCGCGGGCTGAGCCGCTTGAGGAATTCGGGGCACAGCCCCGCATCGGCAGGATGCCCCGGCCCGGGAGAAATGCAGACCATGGAAAGTTCGGGATTCACCGCCATGTCCAGCACGGCAGGGTCATCGTTGCGCAGCACCACGGGCTTGTGGCCCAGGGCGTAAAAGGCCTGCACAAGATTGTAGGTGAATGAGTCGTAATTATCGATGAGCAGAAACATATTCTTCGTCCTCCGCACGCAGGGCCAGGCGCATGATGGCTGATTTGTTGCACACTTCCTTCCATTCCAGATCGGGATCGGAGTCATGCACGATGCCTCCGCCCGCCTGCCAGAAGAGCTTGCCGTCACGCATCCACATGCTGCGGATGGTGATGCCCGTATCGAGATTCACGCAGTCCTTGTCCAGACCAAGCCAGCCGATGCAGCCCGCGTAGGGGCCACGCGCGCGACCTTCTACCTCGCGGATGATCTCCATTGCCCGCACCTTGGGCGCGCCGGAAACCGTGCCCGCAGGGAAGGTGGCGGCCAGCACGTCCAGGGCATCAAGCCCTTCCTCAAGGCGGGCGCTCACCCGGCTGGTGAGGTGCATGACGTGCGAATAACGCTCAACTTCCATGTAGCGTTCCAGATTCACCGAACCGGGCTGGGCCACGCGGCCAAGGTCGTTGCGGCCAAGGTCTACCAGCATGACGTGCTCGGCGCGTTCTTTGGGGTCGTCGCGCAATTCTGCGGCAAGGCGGGCGTCTTCAATGTCGTCGGCCCCGCGCTTGCGCGTGCCCGCAATGGGCGAAAGCTGCAAATGCCCCGCCGTGCAGCGCACCATGACCTCTGGCGACGAGCCAAAGAGCGTCAGTTCAGGAAAGCGCATGTAAAACATGTAGGGCGAAGCGTTGAACCGGCGCATGCGGCGGTACAGCTCAAAGGGGTTGCCCTCAAAAGGCGTGGAAAACCGCACAGAGGGAACCACCTGAATGGCCTCGCCCTGCCGCAGCATTTCCTTGATGCGGCGCACATAATCCTTGTAGCCCTGCTCGCCGGGTTCGGCGCACACGTTGTCGGGATCAATGCGCACGGCCCCGGCCTGACCAGAGGCGCGGCCTTCAAGCGATTCGCGCGAGCTTTCCAGCGGGCGGTGTTCGCCAAGGCTCACCTGACACAGCCTGTTGTACAGATGGTCGAACACCAGCACGGTCGAGGGCAGCATGAGCAGGCAGTCGGCCTCGCTCTGCGGCATGACAGAAGCCAGCTTGGGGTTGAACAGGCCAGCCATGCCAAACCCAAGGTAACCGTACAGGGCGCGGGTAATGGGCGGCAGGTTTTTGATGTTGGTGGGGGTTTCAACGGTCAGCGAAGCCATGAGCGCCCGCAGGCCGTCCACAAAGGGCTGGCCCTCATACCGGCGCAGCACTTCAAGCCGTGCATCGCGTACATCGAGAGCAAGCTTGCCATCGCGGCAGTTGATGAACATGGCGGCATCGCAGGCCAGAATGCTGTATCGGCCCCAGCGCCCGTCAACCTCGGCGCTTTCAAGCAAGATGCCGTTACCAGCGCCCACCATGCCCATAAACAGGCTGATGGGCGTATCCATATCCGCTGGCAACCAGCGGGCGGACTGTTGCAGCGTCAGCATGTGCTGCGCATCCCCGTTCGTATTCATCTGCCGCATCCTTTGGGTTTTTGTGCCTGGAAAAATAAAAAAAGCCGCCTCCCAGGGGGAGACGGCGTTTACTTACAACAATGCCAACGTATCGGAACTTTTTAAGCCCGCACGTCTCCCCCACGCAGTTGGATGCGCCACCACCAGCCCTTGAAGCTGTTAGAAATGGTGTTGGAGAAAGAGTTCATGCGATAGCCTTGTTCCTTATGTTTCAAGAGACACTACACGCCCACAGGCAGAGTGTCAACATTTCTGAACGGTTTTTTGCGGTTCTGGTGCGGGCAGGGGCAAACCGCATGCGGCCCTCCCCTGCCTGCGCCGCACCCCAACTATTTGCCGAACAGAATTTCCTGATAATTGGGCAGCGCCCACAAGTCGTCGGCCACGCGCACTTCAAGCAAATCCGCATAGCGGCGCACTTCAAGCATGCGGGGCAGCACGTTGTCGCGATAGCTTTGGGCGGCCTCAAAGCTGTAGCCCTGGCTGTCGGCCTTGTTCAGCACGTCTTCAAGCTGGCCGCAGGCGTCCTGCATGAGGCGCAGATTAGAGGTAATCTCGGCCAGGGTGACAGTTTTGGGATCTTTGCCAATGGCGCGCATGTTGGCTGCGGTGGCGGCCAGTTCGCCCTGATAGCGCATGCCCGCAGGGTAAATGATGGTGTGCGCCATGCGGATAACCAGATTGGCCTCGGTGCGCACTGTTTTGCAGTACTGCTCGAGATAGATTTCCTGCCGCGCCTTAAGCTCGGCCCGGTTCAGCACGCCAGCCTTTTCGTAGAGGTTGACAACCTCGGGCTTGGTGAGCTCGGCCAGAGCATCGGGGGTGGTGCGCAGGTTGGGCAGACCACGGCGTTCGGCTTCCTTGTGCCACACTTCAGAGTAACCGTCGCCGTTAAAGATAACGGCGCTGTGCTCATCGATAACGTGGGTGATAAAGGATTCCAGAGCCTGATTGAAGGTCTTGCCCTGGGCCAGTTCCTTTTCAAGCCAGTCGGCGGCAAAGCCCAGCGAATCGGCCATCATGGTGTTGAGCGCGGTGATGGAACCAGCAGCAGACTGGCTGGAACCAAGAGCACGGAACTCAAAGCGGTTGCCCGTAAAGGCCACGGGGCTGGTACGGTTGCGGTCGCCCGGATCGGCGGGCAGCGGGGGCAAGGTATCCACACCCAGGTTAAGGGCGCGGCCCGTGCGGCCGCCACCGGCGTTTTCAACGCGTCCGGCGCGGAAGGCTTCAAACACTTCGGTCAGCTGGTCGCCAAGGAAGATGGACATGATGGCCGGCGGAGCCTCGTTGGCACCCAGACGGTGGTCGTTGCTGGCGCTGGCAACAGTTGCGCGCAGCAGACCGCCAAACTTGTGCACGGCGCGGATCATAGCGGCGCAGAACACCAGGAACTTGGCATTGGCGTGCGGGGTTTCGCCTGGATCAAACAGGGTTCCCAGCTCCGCATTGCCGATGGAATAGTTCAGGTGCTTGCCCGAACCATTCACGCCAGCAAAAGGCTTTTCGTGCAGCAGGCACTTGAGGCCGTAGCGCTTGGCCACGTTGCGCAGCATGGACATGATGATGTGGTTGTGGTCCACGGCCAGGTTGCTCACCTCAAAGAGGGGGGCAATTTCGTACTGGCTGGGGGCAACCTCGTTGTGGCGGGTGCGCACGGGCACGCCCAGCTTGTACAGCTCGCGTTCCACTTCCATCATGTACGACAGCACGCGCTGCGGAATAACGCCAAAGTACTGATCGCTGAATTCCTGACCCTTGGCAGGACGCGCGCCAAACAGCGAACGCCCGGCGATCTGGAGATCGGGACGGGCAAAATTGAAGTTGTGGTCGATGCAGAAATATTCCTGCTCAAGACCAGCGTACGAAACGATGGGCAGGTCAGTGTCTTCACCAAACAGGGCCAGCACGCGATGGGCTTCGCGGTTCAGGGCCTGCCCAGAGCGCAGCATGGGGGTTTTTTTGTCCAGCGCAACGCCCGTCCACGAAAGAAACATGGTGGGAATGCACAAAAACGTGCCGTTGCGGTTTTCCATGATGTAGGCGGGGCTGGTCACGTCCCACGCGGTATAGCCGCGCGCTTCAAAGGTAGAACGCAGGCCGCCGGAGGGGAAGGACGAAGCATCGGGTTCGCCACGGATAAGCATGGAACCCGAAAATTCGGCAATCACGCCGCCAGAGCCGTCGGGCATCAAAAAGCTGTCGTGCTTTTCAGCAGTCTGCCCGGTGAGGGGATAAAAAATGTGGGTAAAGTGGGTGGCGCCCTGTTCGATGGCCCAGTCTTTCATCACTGCGGCAACGGTATCGGCAATGGCAGGATCCATGCGTTCGCCGAATTCGATGGTCTTGCGCAGGGCCTTGTACACGCTCTTGGGCAGGCGCTCGCGCATGACGCGGTCGTTGAACACGTTGCAGCCAAAAATATCTGTGGGCTTGGTATCCACAAAGTTAAGGGGGGCTGCTTCGGGTTTATAAGTGGTAATGGCCTCGATGGCGCTCTGTCTGGCGGATTTACTGCTCATGGACGAACCTCGCGCTCAGGGCGGGCGCTGTATTTGGGGTGCGATAATCCCGCTTATGGCGGTTGGATATATGCCTCTGCAAACAGCCGCTAAACGCCCGCGCCCGTGCTGCCCTGAAGCACGCGGACAAGGGGAGCCGCCGCAAAAACTCGCAAGCACATGAGTGCCCGCTCCAAAGCCATGTCATCCGGCCTGCGCTACAATAAACACAGGCAAAAACAGCACAAAACCTGGTGTCAAAAGGGTGCGCCGTGCGCGCCGCCTTGCGGCAACACGTTGTGCCGGGCGCACCCCCTCAACATATCTGACAAAAATCCAGGCTAGGCAACGCTCACGATTTCGATTTCAAAGGTCAGCGTTTTGCCCGCCAAAGGATGGTTGGCATCAAGGGTGATTTCGTCCGCGCCCACTTCGGTAATGGTCACGTCCATCTGGCCCTGCTCGTTAGAGAGCTGCAAGGGCACGCCCACATTCAGGGGGATATGATCAGGAACCTGCGCGCGGGGCACGGTGAAAAGCAGTTCGGGATCTGTTTCGCCGTAGGCGTCTTCAGGCGCGATGGTAACGGTAACGGTTTCACCGACTTCGCGGCCTTCAACGGCGGCTTCAAAACCCGGAATCAGCATGCCCTTGCCCAGCACAAATTCAAGGGGGTCGCGCTCACGCGAAGAGTCGAACACCGTGCCGTCGTCAAGGGTACCCGTGTAGTGCGCGCGCACCGTATCGCCTTTTTTGATAGGCATAATTACTCCATATGATGTGTATGGGCGGTCTGCGGCATTGCCTGCCGCATGTCGGCAGGTTCCGCACAGGCAGAAGCCCGCCCGCGAAAAGAATAACGCCCACTGTAAAGCATAAGCAAAACATGCCGGGGGGCTTCTGTCAATGTTGTACTGCGGCAAGCGCCCGTAAGCCCCTTGCCAGCGCGGGTTTGCGGGGCTTGCAATCGTAACGTGGCAAGCAGGGCCTGCGGGTTTTGCGCAGCCCATTTTTGCACCGCTGCTGGCTGTGCAAGCGACTGCAACACCTGCCAGCGCACTTGACAGAGCAGGAAACCGAACAGATAATCAACAATTGCTCTCAACGGGAAAATTCCGCTCTGGTTTGGGCGGCTCACGCAATCTTTCAGAGGTATCTCAGAGGTATTTTTTATGTCCGACATCCGCTCCACGTACACCGACGAATGCAATTTTTATGGCCGCCACACCCCCCGCGAGCTGGCTGAAACCTTTGGCACGCCCCTGTATGTTTATAACGAAAACGTGCTGCGGCAGCGTTGCCGCGATCTTATGGGGCTTTCCAAACATCCCGGTTTCGGTGTGAACTATTCTGTAAAGGCCAACGCCACCCCCGCCCTGCTGCGCATTGTGCGCGAGGAAGGCCTGGTGGTGGACGCCATGAGCCCCGGCGAACTGTACATGGACGAACTGGCCGGTTTTACCCCGGCTGAAATTCTGTACATTTCCAACAACAATTCCGAAGCCGAGCTCAAAAACGCCGTTGCGCGCGGCCTACTTATCAGCGTTGATTCGCTCTCGCAGCTCGACACCCTTGGCCGCATCAACAAGGGCGGCAAGGTTATGGTGCGTTTTAACCCCGGCATCGGCGCGGGCCACCACGCCAAGGTTATCACCGCTGGCAAGGAAACCAAGTTTGGCGTCACCCCCGACAAGCTGGACGAAGTTTTTGCCCTGCTTGAAAAGCACGATCTCACGCTTGCGGGCATCAACCAGCACATTGGCTCGCTCTTTATGGAGCCCGATGGCTACCTCGACGCCGCCGAAGTGCTGCTGCACCTTGCCGACCGCCTGCCCGCCAGCATGCTGGCCAAACTTGAAGTTATCGACTTTGGCGGCGGCTTTGGCATTCCCTACCACAAGTACGAAGGCCAGGCCCGCCTGAGCATGGCCGACCTGGGCAGCCGCCTGCACGCGCTTATCTGCAGCTGGTCTGAAAAATCTGGCTACAAGGGCCGCTTTCTTGTGGAACCGGGCCGCTATGTGGCCGCCGAATGCTGCGTGCTGCTTGGCTCTGTGTATGCCGTTAAAAACAACGGCGACAAGCGCTATGTGGGCACAAACCTTGGTTTCAACGTGCTGGTGCGTCCGGCCATGTACGAGTCGTTTCACGATGTGGAAATCTACGGCGCCGACAAACAGGCGCGCAAAAGCATGGTGCAGACCATTGTGGGCAATATTTGTGAAAGTGGCGACATCCTCGCAAAAGAGCGTGAACTTCCCGTTATTTGCGAGGGAGATGTGCTTGGGGTACTTGACGCCGGAGCTTATGGATTTACTATGGGTTCCAACTACAACCAGCGTCGTCGCCCTGCTGAAGTTCTCATTCAAAGCGACGGCACTGCCAAACTTATCCGCCGCCGCGAAACCCTTGAGGATCTTGCGCGCTGCCTGATGGATTAATGTGACACAATCACGCGGCAACACCGCGCAGCAGGCCCGACCCGCGCCCGACCTGAGCACTTCCCCTCGCGCCATCTGGCGGCTCACGTGGCCCCAGATGCTCATGATGTACCTTATGTTCTTCATGGGCTTTGTGGCGGTATGGGTTGCGGGCCAGATAAGCGCGGACGTGCAGGCGGCACTGGGCATGGTAAACCAGTGCAGCATTCTACTGATGGTGGTTGCCATGGCCATATCGAGCGGCGCAACGGCGGCTGTAAGCCAGTCGCTGGGCGCGCTCAAGGTCATGCGGGCGCAACGCTATATTGGTACAACGGTTATAGGCTGCCTGGGTCTTGGCTTTGCCGTGGCTCTGGCAGCCGCTTTTTTCAGCGACGGCATACTGCACATGCTCATGGTGCCCCAAAGCATCATGCCGCAAACCAGCGAAATGTGGGCCATCAGCATGCTGGGCCTGCCCGCCCAGTATCTGTACGCCTCAACCGGGGTCATGTTTCGCGCCACACGGCAGGTGCTGCCCCCCCTGTGGGTTGCAACGGGCGTGTGCCTGTGCAACCTGCTGGCCTGTCTTGGCCTTGGCCTTGGCTGGTTTGGCATGCCCAATATGGGCTACATGGGCCTTATATGGGCCAGTGTGGGCGCGCAGTATCTGGGCGCTGTATGCAACTGCGCCCTGCTTGCGCATTCCGGCTATCTGGGCCGTTCATCCCTGCCTTCACTGCGCTGGCTCAAGGCTGGCCTGCCCTACCTGCTCAAGGTGGCCCTGCCTGCGGGTGCGGCACAGATTGTGTGGCAATCTGGCTACATGACCCTGTTTGTGCTGGTGGCCTCGCTGCCCGCCGACAGCGTTAACGCCCTTGCCGGGCTCAATGCCGGTCTGCGGGTCGAAGCCCTGCTGTTTTTGCCGGGCATGGCCTTTAACATGAGCGTTGCTGTGCTGGTGGGCAACAGCCTTGGCGCAGGCAAGCCCGCCGAGGCGCGGCGTGTGGCCCTTAATATGGTGAGCCTAGCGGCCATTGCCATGAGTTTTATGGCTGCCCTGCTCTGGCCCTTTCGCCAGGAGATTGCCCACCTGCTCTCGCAGGAACCGGGCACGCAGGCCCAGATTGTGAGCTACCTTACCTACAACCTGCTCTCCACGCCATTTTCCATAGCCAGCACGGTCATGGGCGGCGTGATGACCGGGGCCGGGGCCACCAAGTACAACCTGATGATTTTTGGCGGCACTTTCTGGCTGGTGCGCCTGCCTCTGGGCTGGCTGCTCGGCCACATACTTTGGGGCACAGCCTCTGGCGTATTTCTGGCCATGCTCGTATCCCAGGTTCTACAAACCTGCATCATGCTCTATGTGGTGCTGTTCCGTGACTGGACGCGCTTTGTCATGAGCCGCCGTCAGCCGCAAACCCCATAAATACCGCCTGAGAGGCCGCAACGGCGGCCACCGTGGCATGCGCCCGCGCACCTGGCATGCATCTGCGCATTTGGACGCGAGGAGACAACTGTGAGCAAAACCTTTACGCCTGTCAGTTTGGACGGACGCCAGCAATACTACGAACTGTGGGCGCGCACGCCCCAGCGTTCGCTGGACTATACCCTGGCCAACCTTTGGGGGTGGCAGGACTATTACGGCCTTGAATGGTGCTTTGACGACAACCTGTGCTGGATACGCCAAACGCGGCCCTATCAGGTGTGCTGGGCGCCCGTGGGCGACTGGAACGCCGTTTCGTGGAAGAATCTGCTGCCCTGCGGCTTTAATCCCGAGGCGCACAACATTACCCGTGTGCCCGAAAAACTGCTTGAAATCTGGCAGCGTGAACTGCCCGGCCTTGTGGACGCGCAGGAAGACCGTGGTCAGTGGGAATATCTGTACAAGCAGGAAGAACTGGCAGAGCTGCCGGGCAACCGTTTTCATAAAAAGCGCAACCATTTCAACGGCTACGCAAAAACCTACGGCGAGCCAGACTACCACACTCTTGACGACGCCATGGTAGAGGACGTGCTGGCCGTGCAGGACGACTGGTGCCAGTGGCACGAATGCGAACAGTCGCCCTCGCTTCGGGCAGAAAATGAGGCCATTAACCGTGTGCTCAGCCACTGGAACTGTTTTACCGGCCTTGTGGGCGGATCGCTGTATGTGGACGGCAAGATGGTGGCCTTCAGTGTGGGTGAAAACCTCGACGGCGAAAGCCTGGGCGTGCACTACGAAAAAGGCCTCAACGGCTTCAAAGGCGTATACCAGACCATCAACTGCCTGTTTTCACGCAACGCGGGCCAAGGATTTACCTACATAAACCGCGCGCAGGATCTGGACGAAGAAGGCCTGCGTCAGGCCAAGATGACCTATCTGCCCGCCGACTTTTTGCGCAAGTACAAGGTGTGTATTCGTAAGAGCTGACCGCTGGCCGTAAAATTGCGACAGCAAAAAACCATCCAGCAGGCCAACAACGGGCTGCTGGATGGTTTTTTTATTTTCCGCAGGCTATGGCAACGGCCACGCAAACAGGCTGGCACACTACCGCAACATCATGAATTTCTAATAAAAAAATCTGTTATCACCAGCCAACAACGGTGCCGATAAAAAAACCAACCCCAACATACGCCGAGGTTTCGCAAAAAACAGTTGAGATTTCAGATAAATGCCATATTGAGCACCCCGTGAACATGGGATATCGAATTAAAAAACCCAAACAGCGCCCTCCTTTTCTCAAAGGGCTGCCCATACTGCATTGAAAAATTTTGTCTGCAATATCAGA
>SAAX01000173.1 GCA_009929215.1 Deltaproteobacteria bacterium
CGCGAGGTGGCGGCGCAGCTTCTCTCTGGCCTCGCTTCGGCCCAAAGAATCAAAAAAGTGGAGCGTTTGCAGAACCGCGAACAGCACATCGAAGCCAAGAAAGTCTTGGTGGGCCAGCTCGTCGAAGAACGAGTGGTAGTCCACGCGCATCGTCACATTGACTGGGGTGTAAGCCAACATGGAATTCATGGCCGCGAAGCTCTGTACAAAGCCCTGCGCCCCAACGCCAGCCCGCGCTTTGACACCATCGCCCGCGTGTGCAAAGCCCTCGGAGTCAAGCTGGTGGCACAACCGATTGCGTCCACCTGAACCGCCCATAACATCCATTCACTTATCTATTCATTTTTCTATTCACGCCGTGCCACTTCACAGCGACCACATTCGCCTGCACTTGGCCAATGGCCCAGCAACGGCAAAAAAACTCCAGCAGAAACTGAAAGTTAGCCAGCCTACCCTGTCGCGGGCTCTGGCCCAGTTGGGCAACGACGTGGTGCGAACGGGCGCAGGGCGATCTATTCAATACCTGCTACGTGACAGCTTGATTGCCAGCAAAGTGTACGGCCAACACCAACAACCGTATGCAATTCAGGCCAGCTACTGCGGCACAACAGGCAGCTGCTTGTTGTGTACTTGGGCAAACGTGAAGATCACCTCGCGCACCACCTTGCGCTGCGGGGCGGGCAGTTGCAAAAAGGCATCGAACGCTTCGCGCTCCAGATAACCCACGCCTTCGTCCCAGCGTTTCTTTTCAGCCGCCAAATGCGCTTGCACGTGTTCACCAAAGCGCAACTGGTGCGGTTGACATCCTCCCCGCCATTAATGGCAGGGATTCCCTCTACAGGACGGCCATGCCCGACCGCATCGGCTTGCGCCGACTCATTCAGCAAAGCGCCTACCTCTCGGACTCCCAGGCGGGACGGCGAATCACCGGACATTTCTGTGCTCGGCTCCAACTGCCTAATGGCAAAAGAAGAATTTGGAACTGTCGTCGCAACAGAGGGCAGTCTACCACCAGACAGGCCGTCCCAGCCTGTTCGCTCAGATCTCGGGCTGAACCCCGAGGCTTGCCGCTCAGTTCTGGTCACGTCGTTCATGGTCATGTCGTTCATGTGGGTACTTGTCCTGTGAGGTTGGAAGGCAGCACATCGGCAACGAACATCACGTCGCGTTCCAGCGGCACCAGGTGCTGGCCGCTGTCCACGGGCAGCGTGCAGCCGGTGATGGAGTGCGTCTGTGCCAGAAACAGGCAGGTGCGTGCCACGTCCAGCGGGTCGGTGGGGCGGCGCAGCAGGTTGACGCGGCTGGCGCGGTCAAAGTTCTCTTGCGTTTGCGGCCCGCTGAGGTACAACAACCCCGGTGCCACGCCGCACACGCGCACCCGGGGCGCCAG
>SAAX01000098.1 GCA_009929215.1 Deltaproteobacteria bacterium
AAATGGGCAATGCGTTCGCGAAATGCAGCTAAATACCTGTTTACGGTATTTCGGTTAACACCTGCGATTTGCGCAATCTGCAAGGCATCCAAGTCAACGGCAAACAGTCTCACGATTTGCCGGATTTTGGCCGCAGAAATTTTTGAACGAATTGCATACTTGTTTTTCATTGGCATACCTAGCTTTGAAGCCAATCATGAATGGCTCAGCTAGGCAAGACACAAATTATTTTATCGCACTGAATTAATAAATTAATGGTGTCGACCACTGGAAATGGGGGCGAACACTTCGGGCTTAATCGCTTTCGTCCCTGGACGAAATATATATATTAATGATGCGCTGCCTTGGATCAGGGAACAATAAGGGATAAGGTATTCTGTTGCCCACAAAAAAAGCCGCTGTGCAAACAGCGGCTTTTTTATATGGAAATTTGTAGTCTACCAGCGGCGGGGCGCGGGGCGACGTTCTTCAGCCTGGTTGATGCGCAGGGTACGACCGCCGAAATCAACGCCGTTCAGGGCTTCGATGGCCTTGTGGGCATCGGCTTCGTCCATTTCGACAAAACCAAAACCACGGGGGCGGCCGGTTTCGCGGTCCATGATCAGCTTGACGGAAAGGGGATCGCCGTAGGGGGCAAACAGGGCTTCAACGCCTTCCTGAGTAGCGGAAAAGGGCAGATTGCCGACATAAATGGAAACAGCCATAACGACTCCGTTGTTGAGGTGGGTAAACTTTCCGCTTGAAGCCTTACCCACGCAAAGTCTCTGGCAAAAAGAAATACTGCACCCTATGAATAATGTCGAACACTACTGTCATGCGGCAATGTCGTCAAGGGGTATCTGCAATGACAAAGGTTTTGATTGTCAAACCGATTAATACAACTGAACAGGTAGTGTTAAGCAGAATTTTCTAAAGCACGAAAGACTTGCATTGTGGTTAAATGCAGGGCCCACTGGGTTGGGAGCGGTTGGTCTTAACTGTAAAAGGCCGGTATAACCGGCCTTTTTGACAGCAACAATCTAGATTGCCTGCGTCTTTTTATTAGCAGTAGACTTCTTTGCCTTGGCAGGAGCCTTGGCAGAGGCCTTTTTTGCTTTGGCAGGAGTCTTGGCAGTGGCAGCTTTTGCCTTGGCAGGAGTCTTGGCAGTGGCTGTTTTTGCTTTGGCAGGAGCCTTGGCCTTGCTGGCCTTGGGGGCCTTGGTTCCGCTTGCAACAGCCGGGGTAGTTTTTGCAGCATGGGCTTCGGTGCTGATCCAGCAAGGAGCGGTCATCAGCGAGAGGGCCATTGCAGCCAAAATGAGCTTTTTCATATTTGTATCCGTTTCTACTGGTTATGCCACACTTACTACGACATGGCTGTACGTCTATGGCATGAGCGGCGCCGGGACGCAATAACAAATATTGGCTTACGGAACCGTGCGTTTGCGGGCATTTTTTTACTTTTCGCCTGTGGCAATTGGCCGGGTTGTCATGCCACATCCCGAAAGTTGACAAAATGCACCTTGAATGGTCTAAGCATAGACCGTTCATTTGATCCCGCTGGCAGCGTTACTGCCTTTACTCAAGGCATATGTTTCTGCCGCCAGAGGGGCGCGATACTCTCGGCACGTTTGGCATGATCCAAACAATGCTCAACCATCTATACACACAGAGTTGCCATGGCCTTTTTTGCCCCACGCGACGTTAAGACAACGTTAGTATGCCCCACCTGCGGCGCCCCCCTGCACATAGCCCGCACCTGTCACGAAGTGCATATGTACTGCCCGGCCTGCAAGGCACAGTTTCCGCTTCAGGACTACATTCGCCAGGCCGATGAAGCCATGGAGCATTTTTTGGAAAACGTCTACTGCAACCGCATTTAATATCTGCAATGTGATAGCTGGCCGCTCAGTCGGGCCTTGGCAATGGGCTGCGTTTGCCTTTAGCGTGCCGTGCCTTGGCCCGCCAGGTGCCGGGCCAGTTCTCTGGCTGCCGCCGTGCCGCTGGCCCATGCCCAGTGCAGGTTGTAGCCGCCCAGCAGGCCGGTGACGTCGAGCAGCTCGCCCACCACAAACAGATTTTCGCGCACACGGCTGCGCATGGTTTTGGGGTCTACTTCGTCGGTGTTCACACCGCCGGAGCAGGCCTCTGCCTTTTTGAGTCCTGCCGTGGCGTTTGGTGTGATACTGTGCTTTTGCACGGCTTCAACAATGGCAAGCCGCGCCGCACGCGAAAGCTCTGCTGCCTTGCGACGCGCGCATTCCTGCGGCAGCAGGGCGCCCACAAGGCGCTGGGGCAGGTGTCGGGCCAGCAATGCACGCGGCGTTTGTTTGCTTGTTTGCGGGGCATCGAGCAGGGCGGCCACATCAAGCGACGGCAAAAAATTCAGGGTCAGGGCCGCGCCCTGATTCCAGTAAAGCGAAGCCTTGAGCGCTGCCGGGCCGCTGAGCCCCTCGTGGGTAAAGAGCAGATCGTCCTGCCACTGGTGTTGCCCCAGGCTGACGGCAACCGGCAGGCTGATGCCCGAGAGGCTCAGCAGGGGCGAGTCGTCCGCAAGTTTTAAGGGGGCAAGGGCAGCGCGGGGCGGAATAACACTGTGCCCCAGATCTGCCGCCAGCCGAAAGCCCGCGCCGCTGCCGCCAGCCTGCGGCCATGCGGGGCTGCCCAGGGCCAGCACCAGCACCTTGCCACGCCATGTACCGCTCTCTGTCTGCACGCTGAAACCATCGGGCAGAGGCTGCACCGCAGTGACTGTTGTGTTGCAGGCAATGTGGCAGCCGTGCTTGCGACAGTCGTCCACCAGGGCTCTCACCATGCGTTGCGCAGCAACCGTCAAAAAAAGTTGCCCGTGGCTGCGTTCTTCAAAAGGCAGGTTCCATTCGCGCACAAGATGCAGCATGTGCTCTGGCGTAAAGCCCTTGAGGGCCGGGCCGCAAAAGGCATTACCCTTACTGCCATCGCAGCGGTAATCGTGCGGGCTCACCGTGCGGTTGGTAAAATTGGCCTTGCCGCCGCCGCTCACGGCCAGCTTGCGCCCCGGCACGGGGCCGCGTTCCAGCAGCACAACGCTCAGGCCGCTGGCGGCGGCATGGCGCGCGCACATAAGGCCCGCTGCGCCCGCGCCAAGGATCAGCACGTCGGCGTTTGTGGGGCCGGTATAGGTCTTGCCCCTTTGGGCAGCGGAAGGCTTGCCAATGCTGGAATCAAAGGGCGTGTCCAAGCTACAATCGGCGGCCTTGGGCTTATGAGCCTTATCGGCAGCGTTTTTGTGGTTGCGTGAATCCGCAGTGGGCGTGCCCCGTTGGGGCTCAGCCTGGGCAAAGGCCTGCCGGGCCGGATTTGACAGAAATTTACGCGCGGCGCTATTTTGTGGGGCTTTGTTATGCATGTGGCGAAGGTATACGAGGCTCTGGCGGCTGCCAAGCCCTGTTTGAGTGCAAAGTTTCCGTGGCCGCAGCTGCCAGACGTTGCTGTGGCACTTTACACCTACCATTCCTTTTAACCGAGATTGCCATGCCTGTTATTGCTTCATCGTACAATGCGCCGTGGTATGTGCGCAATGGCCATGCAAATACCATGTGGCCGGTGCTGTTTCGCGACCGAGCAGAGGTTTCTGCCAATGTGCAACGGGTGCGCATTGATACGCCCGACGGCGACTTTCTTGATGTGGACCAGCACCCCGCCTCAGCTCGCGCCGGGGCAGAGAAGCCCTTTGGACAAGCACGCGGCATTGCCGTGGTTTCGCATGGGCTTGAGGGCAACAGCCGCCGCAAGTATGTTCTGGGCATGACCAACACCCTGCGGGCTGCCGGTTTTGACGTGCTGGCCTGGAACATGCGCTCGTGCTCTGGCGTGAGCAACCGCACGGCACGGCTGTACCACATGGGCGAAACAGAAGATCTGGCAACCGTGGTGCGCCATGCCGAGCAGTTTGATCGGCCTGTGCTGCTGGCCGGTTTCAGCATGGGTGGCAACCAGATTTGCCGGTATCTTGGCCGGGGGACGGTATCACCCACTGTGAAGGCGGCTGTAGTTGTGTCTGTGCCCTGCGATCTGGCCGCCGCCGCGCCAGTGATGGATGGCCCAGCCTGCCGTATCTATATGGAGTATTTTTTGCGTACCCTGCGCAAAAAAGTGCGCGAAAAGGCCGAGCGTTTTCCTACCTACCCATCGGTAGATGGCGTGGAAAAAATCCATACGTTTGCAGATTTTGACGAGCGTTTTACCGCCCCGGCCTTTGGCTTTGCCTCTGCCCGTGACTATTGGCAAAAAAATACCGTGCTGCCCGACCTGCCGCGTATTGCCGTGCCAACCCTGCTGCTCATGGCGGCGGATGATCCTTTTTGCGCGCCTTCGTGCTATCCGTGGCAGACGGCAGAGCAGAGCAAGCATCTGCACCTTGAGGTTGCCCCACACGGCGGGCATGTGGGCTTTGTGCAGCACAAGCAGGAATACTACAGCGAACAACGTGCGCGCGAATTTGTGCAGATGCTTGACCAGCGCGGAGTTTTTTAGGCAGACGATATCTTTTAGCTAGGCACGGAATCTTTTAGACAGTGGGGTGTGCGCGGCACACCGTTTGCCGTCTTGCTGGGGATCAGTGCTATTTCTGCATCAGTGCTATTTCTGCTCTGCCAGCCGCTTCTTGGTCAGCACTGTGGCCGTGGCGCTCAGCGGGTCTTCCGGCCAGGGGTGTTTGGGGTAGCGGCCCCGCATTTCTGCGCGTACAGCCGGGTAGCCGTTGCGCCAGAAGTTAGCCAGATCGCGGGTAACCTGCAATGGGCGGCCAGCGGGCGAATTGAGGCGCAGCACCAGGGCCACGCGGTTGTTGGCTATGCGCGGTGTGTCCACGCAGCCAAACAGTTCCTGCAACTTGGCAGCCAGCCACGGGCCGCCGTCTTCGCCGTAGACAATGGGGCGCATGGCTCCAGAGGGAACCTGCCATTCTGTGGGGGCCAGCCGCTCAAGCGTGCGGTGCAGGTTGCCCGGCAAAAGGCCTCGCAGGGCATCGTAAAGGTGTGCCGATGTGAGGGTTGCCAGCGCATTGGCCCGCGACTGCTTTTGGCATTGTCCCAAAGCCCGTTCAAAGGCTGGAGCAAGCCACTCGTCAAGCGTATCCAGCAGGGCAGCATCCGATACATCGGGCCATGCCTCGCCTTCCAGCTCCCGCAACAGGCTTACCCGCGCCCGCCACTGGCGTGAGGTATCGTCCCACGGCAGGCATTCCAGCCCCTTGTTTTGCACATGTGCGCACAGGGCCGCCGCGCACTGCTCGGGCAGCGGCCGGGGCAGGGGGGCGTCTTCCAGCACCAGAGCGCCCAGCACCCGCTGACGGCGCGCGCTCACAAGCCCGGCGTCTGAAACAGAAAGCGTATCCTCTGTGCGTATATCTGCGCTGAAAAGTTCCACCACATCCTGCTCGGTAAGGGCCGCAGCAAGGCGAATGCGCCCGCGCGGCGCGGCCCCGTTCACCTCTGCCACGGCAAGAAAAGGCTGACGAGCAAGCGGATCGTCGCTGGCAAGTTGTGCCGCACGTCCACTGCGCAGCAAAAAGGGAGTGGAGGGCGCAAGGCCGTTGCTGGCGGCGGATTGCTGCTTTTCGTCTTGCCGCAGGGCTACCTGTTCTGGCCACGCAATGGCTATGAGCCGCCCAAGGTTTGTGGCCTGGGCAAGGGCTGTGCGGAACATGCTGTCGATAATTTTTTGCTGCGGTTGCATGCTGCCAGCGGGGGCAGTCTCACCAGAGTGAAGCGCCTGGCGCACGTGGCACACGTGGCGCATCAGGCGCTGGGCCAGCCTGCGTGTGCGTTCACGGGCAGAGTCTGCCCCCTTGCCGGGTGCTGTATCGCGGCACAGCCAGTCGAGGCGGCGCAGTATGTCGCAACCACTACCCGTGGTGTGCGCGCCAACCTTGCGGCCAGCTGCGGTATGGGCAAAAGAATCGCGCTCTTCAAGCAGCGCCGCCGCACAGGCCGCCAGTGCAGCAAGGGAATTTTGCCGTCCCCACAACAGCAGCCGCGCCGTGCGCGGGGCCAGGGGCAGGGCCGCCATTTCGCGTCCCAGGGCTGTTGGCCGTAGCTGGGCGTCCACGGCTCCCAATGCTTGCAGGGTGTTTTGCGCCACAGCCAGATGCGCCGCTGGCGGGATATCGAGCCACGGCAGCGAGCCCGCATCCGTAACACCCCACACGGCCAGTTGCAGGGCCAGAGTGCTCAGGTCGGCATCGAGAATTTCTGGCCGAATGTGGGGGCGCATGCCGTGTTCCTGCTCCCTGGCCCACAGGCGGCAGCAAATGCCGGGTTCGGTGCGGCCAGCTCGGCCCTCCCTTTGCGCAGCACCAGCCAGAGAAACACGTTCCGTTACCAGCCGTGTGAGGCCGCTTGCCGGATCAAAGCGCGCCAGCCGCGCAAGGCCGCTGTCCACCACCAGCCGCACGCCTTCGATGGTCAGCGAGGTTTCTGCAATGGATGTGGCAAGCACCACCTTGCGTTGCCCTGCGGGGGCGGGCGCAATGGCCGCGTCCTGCTCGCGGGCGGAAAGGTTGCCATACAGCGGGCACAGCGCAACATCGGCGGCAAGTTTGCCTTCCAGCAAATCTGCAAGGTGGCGAATTTCACCCGCACCGGGCAAAAAGGCCAGCAAGCTGCCCTGTTCTGTCTGCATCAAATGCGTAATAACGTCGGCCATGTGCCGCCACAGCAGGGGGCCAGCCCCGGCGTGTGCAGCCCCGCCAACCATTTGCCCTGCGCGTAGTGTGGGCGGTATGTGCCGCATCTGCACCGGGTATACCTTGCCCTCGCAGAGCACAGAGGGGCAGCCGCCCAAAAGTTCGGCCACCGCCGCCACATCCAGTGTGGCAGACATGACAATCAGCCGCAGATCGGGGCGCAGCGCAGCCTGACTTTCAAGGCAAAGGGCCAGACCCGTATCGGCAATGAGCGAACGCTCGTGAAATTCGTCAAAAATAACGCAGGCAATGTCTGGCAGGTCGGGGTTTTCCTGCAACATGCGGGTCAGCACGCCCTCGGTTACAACTTCTACGCGGGTGTTGCTGCCCATGCGGCTTTCGTCGCGCATGCGGTAGCCCACAAGCCCGCCGGGATGTTCGCCTAGCAGGGCAGCCATATAGCGCGCCAGTGCGCGGGCGGCCACGCGTCGGGGTTCGAGCAGCAGAATGCGGCGTCCTTCGAGCCAGGGTTGGTCCATGAGCCATAGCGGCACGCGGCTGCTTTTTCCTGCGCCGGGCAGGGCGCTGAGCACCAGATTGCGGCCCTGCGTCAAGGTCGCCAGAATTTCTTGGCGCGAAATATCGAGCGGGCACGGGGGAATGGCC
>SAAX01000174.1 GCA_009929215.1 Deltaproteobacteria bacterium
CCCCAGCATGTAGCGGCCCCTGATGGGCGCTCCAGCCAGCCAATGCTTGTAAGCCTGGCTGTAGGGGAAGGTGTGCACCGTGTACAGTGCCTGTGTGAACACGCGCACTGCATCCTCGAGGTGTGTGTCGAGAGAGTTGCGTGTCTGGTTCTTCAGGAAGTTCATGGCTGAGAACACCCGCTCCTCCTCCACTGACCCTGGCACCATCACAATGGCAAGCTTGGCAAAGGCAACCCATTCACTGTAGTGCTCTGCTGCTGCCTTGTTGCGGGTAAGAAGCCGCCAGAACTGTGTCATGGAGCTGCTTCAACACCCTGCCCTCTGCTTCTGTCAAGGTGCTCTCCCATGCCTGCTCTAGGGTGCATTGGCCTGCAGGCAGGGGCATGGCAGCCCCACCCTCGCAGTCTACGCTGTCCCCTTTCTCAGGCTGGGCTCCCTTCTTGGGTGCCCCATCCCGCAGCCAGACCTTATAGCGCTGCTGGTGGTTCTTGCTGCCTTCATGCTTCTTGACTGTGTCGCTGGTGGCTTTCATGGACTTGCCACAGCAGTAGCAGCCCACTTGATCTCCAGACACTTCAAACACCCAGGGATATTCTGAGAACCACTTGGTGCGTGCCTTGTACACCTGCCCCTCCCGCCACTTGCCATCACTCTGACCCT
The DNA here is from genome assembly GCA_009929215.1 of Deltaproteobacteria bacterium. GTDB lineage: Bacteria > Desulfobacterota > Desulfovibrionia > Desulfovibrionales > Desulfovibrionaceae > Desulfovibrio. The sequence continues at coordinate 661 of SAAX01000174.1, forward strand.
TCTTGACCCTCTTGTTTGGCTGTTGTGCCTGCCCATCCCCATGCTGTGTAGCAGCAGCTGCAGCTGTAGAAGGCCCAGCAGGAGGTTCTGGGGGCTGGTCCTCCTCATGGGCCTGTTCTTGCTCAGCTGTTACTGCATGAGGCCCCAGGGCATCTGCATGGGGCTGCTGTTGGTGCTGCTGCTGGGAAGGCGCCTCTGCTGCTGTGGCAGGCAGCGACCTGGGACGGCCAGGCTTACGCGGGGCAGGAATATTGACCACGACCTTGTCCGCATCTGTCTGGTTATCAGGCTGCTTCCACAACGCATATAGCGATTTCATAGGTTGAAGTGGGTTTGCTGCGCGAAGGGCCGAGCGGGCAAAAGGCGACCAACCGGCGAGTTCGTTATTTAGTTATCGCCTTTTGCCGGGCGACAAGCGCCCGCCCTCATTATTTTCACTATCGCTCTCCAGGGCGACGAGAACCAGGCCTTCACAATTAGGTTTTCGCCCCATTTTTGGGCGGCAATTAATTAAAAAGGCGATAAAAGGCGATCTATCGCTGAAAAAAAAGCACTGATACACATGCATCCACACATGTACACGTACACACACATGTTCAATGCACAGGACGCGGCTCGTACCCACCCGCAGCAACTGGTGGCGGAATGCCAGTGTGCCATAGATGTCCACAATCCTAGCCAGGGTCTCCGATGAGTGGGCTTGGGGCTTGCGCACAATGATGT
>SAAX01000175.1 GCA_009929215.1 Deltaproteobacteria bacterium
CTGCCCTGTCGGTAATGCTTGGGGTACAGAAGTCTGACCCAAGAGCTGCTGCTGCACCTCCGGCCTGCGTTCACAACATTAGTTTGCACAACGATAGTTCGCACGTTACTCAATCTTCGCCACACACAGCACCCCCAAGCACAGAAAAAGCAGTCTTACATGAGTAAGAGGCTCTACGTGTGACACGTGCACACCTTTCTGTTAAGCAGGCGACAATGCTAACTGTAAAGTTGCACGCATTGTGCAGCACTCTTGCAGCACCCCCTACTACCCATGTATAAAACGCAGACAATGCATGTCAGTTGGGTCCCCTACTACCCATATATGAAACAAAGAATGCAGGCCAGTAAGGTGATGTCATGGACCTGACCTAAAAGCACCTGCTGCAACACCTGCCTGTGTCCACAATGTATAAAACACCCCGATTGCAGCCCAGATGGAGAATGCAAGCCAGACATGACACCCTCGCAGGACACTTCGCCAGACATGGCCATGCCATTCATCATCGCCCACCCGACAATGCGACGCTTGCTGCTCGGCTCCTCTGCATCCAGCCGCTCCGCGTGCGCCTTGTCACCACGTGCACGATTGGAGCGCTTCACATCGCGCTGGTGCTGTCTGTCACGCTGGTTAGGCTCCTCTGACTGTGTAGCAGATCCCTGCCCCGGCTTCGTCAGTTTCAAGATGAAGGCAAACAATCTCGCAGCCTCAGCTTCCTAACGCTTTGCCATTGTGCAGGAAAGTTGGGCGCGCTGCCCCGGCCCCGGCCTCAAACGTTGCGCAAGCTTTGAGGAAACGGAACTTTTTCCTCGTCAAAACCCGAAATTGATGTACGCAAACGCAGCCGCAGCAGCGCACACCCTCAGCAGCACGCCGCCCGCGCTTTGGCGCGAGAGAACCCTAGCCCCCACTGCGAAAGCGACCGCGAAAGCGCACGTCACACAAAAGGGCCGACCCTAGGAAGCCCGAGGATTCCTAACCGGAATACGGGAACCGGCGTCACGCTCACCTGCACACAATGATGCTGTGGCGGGCTGCTCATACACACGGCCTTTTGCGGCGTGGGGGTAGCCAAGCGTTCGCCCCGCTGAGGTCGTGCACCGCCAGAAGGTGGACAATGGCTGCAGGTGGGTTGGAGCAGGGCAATTGGCGCTTGAGCCGGTCATGGTGCTCAAAATAGGGATGCATGCGAGCCGCTACCACACAATCATCTGAGCAGCCCCATCTGGACATCCTAGCCCGCGTGCCATGGGAATCAAGACATGCCCTGCCCACCAGGGGGCACCTACTCACCTAGCACCGTTTCATGCGTGGCTGGAAACATGCCCTCCTCTCGTGCCGCAGGCAGTGCGGGGCCCTCAGTAACC
>SAAX01000099.1 GCA_009929215.1 Deltaproteobacteria bacterium
GGCTGGTGCGCGAGGCGCAGGGCAGCAAGGCTCCCATTGCGCGGCTGGCAGACAGGGTGAGCTTTTATTTTGTGCCTGCGGTTATGGTGATCGCGCTGGTGGCGGGGCTTGCGTGGCTTGTGTTCAGCGCAGAGCCCATAACCACGGCGCTTACAGTATTTGTGGCCGTGCTGGTCATGGCCTGCCCTTGCGCCATGGGCCTTGCCACGCCCATGTCCATCATGGTGGGCACGGGCCGGGGCGCGCAGCTTGGCGTGCTGATCAAGAACGGCGCTGCCCTGGAGCAGGTCGGACACATCAGCGTGCTGGCCGTGGACAAGACGGGCACGCTCACCACAGGCAAACCCGTACTCACGGGTATAACCCTGCTGGAATGCCCCGCCGCAATGGATGAAAATACCCTGCTGGGCATGGCGGCTTCGCTGGAGGCGCGCTCGGAGCATCCGCTGGCCCTCGCCATTGTGAATGCGGCAAAGGAACGCAACCTTGCCCTGTCGCCCGTGGAAGATGTGCAGGTGGCCCCCGGCATGGGTATTTCTGGTCAGGTGGTTGCGCAAGGCGGGCCCGTGAGCACTACTGCGGGCATTGCCGTGGGCAATCCGGCCTTTATGACAGAACGCGGGTTGGAAGTGTCAGAAGAAACGCAGCGCACGCTGGCCCAGCTGGCGCTGCAAGGCCAGACCCCCCTGTTGCTGGCGGTGGAACAGCAGGGCAGCGGTCAACTTGCGGGTATTCTGGCTCTTGCCGATGCCTTGCGGCCCGAATCGGCCTCTGTGGTCAGCCGTTTACGCGGCATGGGCGTGCGCGTGGTCATGCTGACGGGCGATAACGAGCGCACAGCAAAGGCTGTGGCCCAACTGGCCGGTGTGGACGAAATAGCCGCAGGCCTGCTGCCCGCAGACAAGGCCGCCTATGTGCGGCGGCTTCAGGAAGAAGGTCATGTGGTGGGTATGGTGGGCGACGGCATCAACGATGCCCCGGCTCTGGCAGCCGCCCATGTGGGTATGGCAGTGGGAACTGGCGTGGATGTGAGCGCAGAGGCTGGCGATATCGTGCTGATGCGCGATGGCATGGAGGCCGTGCTCACCGCACTGGCGCTTTCGCGCGCAACCATGCGCAACATTCGCCAGAACCTGTTTTGGGCTTTTGGCTACAACGTGCTTGGTCTGCCGGTGGCGGCGGGGCTGCTGCACGCCTTTGGCGGGCCCATGCTTTCGCCCATGCTGGCGGGCACGGCCATGGCGCTTTCGTCTGTCTCTGTGGTGACCAATGCCCTGCGGCTGCGGTTTTTCAGCATAAAGTAAGAATCCGCGAAAATTGAAAAAGGAAATGCCCGCCATTGGCGGGCATTTCCTTTATGTATGTTCAGCGGGCCGAGCCTCATCACGGGATGTCCCGCACTGCAATCTATTCGCCGTCGTTATCGGCCATATCGGTTTCGGCTGCTTCCACGCCTTCTTCGGCCAGACCCAGGCGGGCCAGACGGGCGGCCTCCTGCTTGCGTTCGCGGGTGCCCATGGGCTTGCGCGATTCAAAGTCGGCGCTGCGGTCCTGCTGGCGGGCAAAGACCAGAAAGCCCGTGTGGGCGGTCATGCGGTCTTCGGGGCGCAGGCGGTCGGCCACGGGCTTCCAGCGGCGAATAAGAATTTCGCACACTTCCACATCGGCAAAGGGGCCACGTTCAAGGCCCAGCAACAGCTTGCTCACCTGATCGACGGTGGGCAGCAAAAAGCCAAAGCTAGCGCCGGGGCGCACTGCGGCCAGCGCGTGGTCGAGGTATTCCCAAGGGGTGCGCACGTCAAGAAACAGTGCGTCCGCGCCGGTAACGGCAAAGCCCTCGGCCACATCGCGGTTGTGCAGCTCCACATTTTCGCCCACGCCCGCCCATTCAAGGTTGCGGCGCGCCAGCTTCATGAATTCTTCGCGGGCCTCGTGGCTCACCACGCGGCCCGTGGGGCCGCAAAACCACGAAAGCCCCGTGGTCAGACCGCCAGAACCGCAGCCCGCTTCAATGATGGTGCGGCCCGGGCCAGCGCCAAGGCGCAGGCAAATATAGGCGATATCCTTGGGATAGATGATCTGCGTTTGCCGTTTGAGACCTTTGAGGCGGTCATACAGCGTTGCTTCGAGCACCTGAATGGGAATGTTCTGGTTGGTGTAGACCACAGAACCAAAGTTGGCCTGAGCCACCTCGGCAGAAACAAGCGTGCCGTCGTTGCTGTGCCAGTCTTGTCCTTCGACAAGGCGTTTGACGTAGCGGCGGCCCTTGGGGGTTACATAGACAACAAGCGTACCGAAGGGAATCATGAGGTTCCTTTATGTTGCTGCTTCAGGGCAGCGCAACGGCGCTTCCCACAGGTGTAAGAAAAAAATCTCAGTGCTGCGCTGCCGCATCCACCGAAACAAAATGCCAGTCGGCCACGGAAAACAGCCCCCGTGCCGTAAGCTTGAGAGAAGGAATGACCGGCAGGGCCATAAAACTCAGGGCCATAAGCGGTGCCACATTGTCAGGAACACCGTGGTCGTGCAGCAGGGTATGGATGGAATCCAGCGCGCGCACCACTGTTTGGGGTGATTCGGGGGTCATGAGGCCAGCCACAGGCAGGGGCAGCTCGTCCAGAATCCTGCCGTCGCCTGCAACGGCGATGCCGCCGCCCATGGCGGCCACGCGGTGCACTGCCGCCAGCATGTCTGCGTCGTTGTCGCCGCAGACCACAATATTGTGCGAATCGTGGCTCACAGAGGTAGCCACGGCTCCGCCGCGCAGGCCGTAGCCTGCCAGAATGCCCACGCCCACCTTGCCCGTGGCCTTGTGGCGCTCAAAAACCGCCAGTTTGCACAGGCCAGCATTGCGGCGCGCGTCAAATAGTCCGTCCACGCAGGTGATGGCGTGCTCCTCGGCATCTGTAACCAACGAGCCGGGGTGCAGGCGGATAACCCGTGCACGGCCAGAGGGCACAGGCAGTGCCAGCACGTCTGCGGGCAGGGCGGCAAGCTGCACGGTATCTGTGAGGCCATCGAGCGGCGGGTCGCTCAGCGGGGCCAGCATGCGGCCCTCGGCCGCTATCTGCTTGCCGCCGGCAAAGGTCATACGCACGTTAAACGAGGCAAGGTCGACAACCAGCACACAGTCGGCATCAAAGCCGGGGGCAATGGCCCCCTTGCCGTGCAGGCCTTCAGCTTCGGCAGCGTTGAGCGTGCACAGGCGCACAGCGGTAACAGGATCCATGCCCAGGGCCACAGCCTTGCGCAAAACCTCGTCCATGTGCCCGGCGGTAAGCAGCTCTGAGGCGTGCCTGTCGTCACAGCAAAAGGCGCAGCGGTGACAGTTGCCGGGGGTCACCAGCGGCGCCAGGGCGGGCAAATTGCGGGCGGCAGAACCATCGCGCAAAAAGATGCGGCAGCCGCGCATGAGGTTTTGCTGAAATTCTTCTGCCGTGGTGCACTCGTGGGTGTTGGCAATGCCGGTGCACAGGTAGGCATCCAGCTCGCGGCCCAGCAGAGCGGGGGCGTGGCCGTCAACGGGCTTGCCGCGTGACCGGCTCAGGGCAATCTTGGCCAGCACTTCGGGGTCGGCGTGTAGCACGCCGGGGTAGTTCATCATTTCGCCCAAAGAGGCCGCATGCGGGTCGTCCATAAAGGGCGCAAGATCCGCAGCCTGCAAAACAGCGCCGCTGTCTTCAAAGGGCGTGGCCGGAACACACGAAGGCAGGGCGAGAAAAATATTCAGCGGCAGGCTTTGAGCACTGGCCAGCAAAAAACGCAGGGCCACTGTGCCACATACGTTGGCCAGCTCATGCGGGTCGGCCACTACAGAGGTTGTGCCGTGGGGCAGGGCCATCTCGGCAAAGCGGGCCGGGGTGACCATGCTTGATTCCAGATGGATGTGGGCGTCGATAAAGCCGGGCAAGAGGTACGCGCCCTGTGCGTCCACCACCTCACGGGCCTCTCGCTGGCCAAAACCCACAAAAACACCGTCGCCAATGGCTACGGCGTCCTGGCGTACAAGGCCAGAAAATACGTCCACCACGCGTGCGTTGACAATAAGCACATCCGCCGGTTCGTTTCCTGCGGCCATGTCGATACGGTGTTTCATGGCAGTCTCCGGCCCTTGGGGTGTGCGGTTAGACGCACGGGGCGTTTGTGGTGGTGAAGAAAAAGCAGTTACGGAAGTGGGGAGCAGTTGCATACGCGCCACGCGCCAGCAGTCTGTGCAAGGAAAATGCCTTCTCGCTTGCCAATGCTGCGGCGCGTGGCTGCATGCCATTAAAACATCTGCCGCATCAGGTCTTCGCCGCCCTCAGAGGTGTCCACTGCCGTGCCTTCGGGTGCGGTGTCCCCTGCGGTGGCCGAAACGCCCTGCATGGGCTGGTCGGCTCTGAAGGCCAGCCCATCGGCCATTACAATGCCCTCGGGCATCACAAAGTCGTCCTTGGGGTAGCGGTCTTCAATTTCGGAGCGGTAGTAACGGAATATGGGGGCAGCGGTGCGCCCCCCCTGTTCGAGGCGGCCAAGGCTTTGCACCTGATCATAGCCCACATAGACACCCGTGACGAGGTAGGGCGAAAAGCCCATGAACCATGCATCGCGTTCTTCGTTGGTTGTGCCGGTTTTGCCCGCAATAATGCGGCCCTCGATCTTGGCGCGAGCGCCCGTTCCGGCATTGACCACTTCCTTGAGCAGGGTATCCATAATGTAGGCATTTTGCGGTGAAATGGCCTGCCAGTGTTCCACTTCCTGCTTGTAGAGCACGCGGCCCTGCTCGTCGGTAATGGAGGTGATGATGCGCGGCCTCACGCCCAAGCCCTGGTTGGCAAAGGCGGCATAGGCCTGAGTGAGGTTGAGGGGCGACACGGCAACTGCGCCAAGGCTGATGGCCAGCTCTTGCGGAAAGTGCGGTTCAAGCCCCAGAGCCTTGGCCCGTTGTACAATGTTGGCCACGCCTACCTGCTGCGCCACGCGCACGGTGCAGGTATTGCGCGAAAGGGCCAGCGCCGTGTGCAGGGGCAGTTCACCCTTGTAGTTGTGTTCGTAGTTGGAGGGCCGCCACACTTCATTGGTGTAGGGGTTCACATACACAAAGGGCGCGTCGAGCACGGTGGATGCTGACGTAAAGCCAAAGTCTATGGCCGTGGAATAGACCACCGGTTTGAAGCTGGAGCCCGGCTGACGGCGTGCCTGGGTGGCGCGGTTAAAATGGCTGTCGCCAAACTGGTAGCCACCAATAAGGGCAACAACGTCGCCCGTTTGTGGTTCAACAGAGGCAATAGCTCCCTGTACCAGCGGCTCCTGCTGCAAGCGCAGGTTAATGGGCTGGTTCTTTTTAACCGTGGCCGCATCAAAGGGCACGGTTTTTTGTTCCTTTTTGCCCTTGGCGTTGGTTTCGGTAACAGTGGTTGCCTCGGCAGAAACCCATATCAGGTCGCCGGGGGCAGCCACCTGCTTGGGATCTTTAACTGCCGGAGCGTTAGCCGCCGCAACCTTGGGGTTGGGCTTGCGCGCCCACGACATGGCCGTAACAGGCACTATGCCCGTGTAGCCTTGCCCCAGCGCAACCCTTACTTCCTTGTTGTCCACAGCGGTAACAAGGGCCTTAACCCATTCTCCGCCCGCCAGATCAATGGGCGAAAAAACCGTTTTGGCAAGAAATTCCTTCTGCCTGGCAGCGTTGAGCTGTTCAATGGGGCCGCGCCAGCCCTGGCGTTTGTCCAGTTCTTCAAGACCACGGCGCAGGGCAGCGCCAGCGGCGTTCTGGTGGGCGGGATCCATTGCGGTGCGCACGGTCAGGCCCGCCTCATACACATAGTCGGCGCCAGACTTGTTGGTTTCTATACCCAGCGCCTTGAGGTTCGCTTCTGTAAAAAATTCCACCAGCAGGCGGCGGGCTTCTTCAAGATACCACTGGGCAGGGCCGCCCACGCCTTCGGGCATGCTCCAGTAGACCAGCGGCTCGGCCACGGCCTGATCATATTCTGCCTGGGTAATCCACTTGAGGTCACGCAACCGGCCAAGAACGTACATCTGGCGGCTTTTTGCTTCTTCGGGTCGGCGGAAGGGATTGTAGGTGCTGGGGGCCTTGGGCAGGCCAGCAATGACCGCACTTTCGGCCAGGGTGATATCTGAGGCATGCTTGCCAAAATAGGTGCGCGCCGCAGATTCCACGCCATAAGAGTGCTCGCCCAGATAAATCTGGTTGAGATAGATGGTAAGGATCTGATCCTTGGTAAAGTTCTTTTCCAGCTGATAGGCCAGAATGGCCTCTTTCATCTTGCGAGTGTAGCTGCGCTCCGAGGTGAGCAGTAACTGCTTGATGAGCTGCTGGGTAATGGTACTGCCGCCCTCGCCCTGACGCCCCTTACGGAAGTTGTTGATGGCCGCGCGCATGATGGCCATGGGGTCTATGCCCATGTGGCGGTAAAAGGCGTCGTCTTCGGCAGCAAGAAACGACATGGGCAGAAAGCGCGACATGTCCTTGAGGCCGATGACAAAGCGTTTTTCGTGGTTGAGCGTGCCAAGCATGGATCCATCGCGTGCCAGAATAACCGTAGCTTGGGGCTGCTTGTATTCGGCAATGCGATTGAGGTCGGGCAGGTCGCGCGAGGCCCAGTAAAAAAGCATGGCCACAGCCGCGCTGCCCATAAGGCCGCACACTATAATGATACCCATGAACCAGAGGGCGCATTTTTTCAGGGACAGACGAATTTTCATGGCAGGGCGATACCGTTTTTTTGGCCCGGCGTAAAGGGAGCAGAGATGTGACCGGGCTTATGAAAAAATACGATGTATTGCCGTAAAGGCAAGCCCCCCGTGGATAAGCCGCACGGCACGGGGGGGCACACTTGGCCGCAGGGAAGCGGCATAGTCAAAAAAAAGCGGAAGGTTACCCTTCCGCTTTTTCCCAAAATGTTGCGGCTGGACTACACGCAGCCAGTGGGCTTGGGCAGGCCGGCCATTTTGCAGGCGCCCTTGCCGGGGCCGGAGGGGAAGAGTTCGTACACTTCCTTCAGCTTGTAGCCGGTATTCTTGGAAAGAATACGGACCATGGGGGCAATGCCGTTCTTCTTGTAGTAGTCCTGCAGGAAGTCGAGGATCTTCTGATGATCAGCGTTGATTTCAGAGATGCCTTCGGATTCCTTCACATAGTCCATCCATTCGGGGCACCAGTCGTCAAAACGCAGAAGGAAACCGTCTTCGTCAACTTCAAAGCTTTTA
>SAAX01000176.1 GCA_009929215.1 Deltaproteobacteria bacterium
GTGCCAGTTGACCGCTTGCCGCCATTGAACTGGCGTTTGTCGCTGCCGGGTTTCCAAGGTTAATTTGCGGGGTAGCAGGTGCAGTCACGTTCGCCGCCAAGCCGCCGCGCACATTCGCTGCATTTCCAAGGCGGCTGTAGTTCGTTTCCTTTGCGGAGCGGAACGCTTCATTTCTGGCCGCTGCCTTGCCGAGCGCCTTGTTGATAAGCTGCTGGTTGGCGAGACTCGTTGATTGGTCGTCGCCAAGACTCACGCCCCTGCGTGCCAGATTGCGGGAGAGTTGGCCCTGTGCGCCGGACAGTGCGCTTTCAACCGTGGCCCCGGCGCGGTTCATCTCTGTGCCAGGGTCAATGCCATTCTCCGACTCGTCAAAGAACTTGTTCAGAATCCCCCGAGCCTGCCCGTAAAGGTCCATGTCAAGGCCCTGTTCGGTCAGCCCACGGTCAACAAGCCCGTATTGCTTGGAGAGGAGCCCCGGCGTGTTCGCTATGGCGGCGTCGAGTTCAAGACCGGAGAGTTGCCCTTGCTTCTGCATGAGCGGCTTATTGATTGCCCACTGGTCGGTGGCAATGGCATCTTGTTTGGCCGCAGTGCCTGCAAGGGTGTCGTAGTACTTACTTGCTTGGTTTGCATTGTTGATGCCGGAATAAATGTTGTATCCCGTCGCGGCAAGACCACCAACCTGTCCAGCCACGTTCAAGATACTTTCTACGGTGTCAAAGAATCCAGCCATGGCTAAAACCCCGCTGTATAAAATTTGTTGTATGCCAACGGGTTAAAACCCGTGACTCTTTGTTGTTGCTGAACTGATTGCACGGGCTGCTTTGTCGCATTATTCTTAACAGTTGCGCCACGATTGTCAAACTTGCTTTGAAAGGCAGGATTTACAGCCGCGTTGTTGCCTGTGGGCGCTGAGATAAATTTATCATATTTTGCCATGAACGATTCGTCGATGTCTGATGCACCGTCGCCGCCTTCATACGAAGTGCGCTCCGGTCTACTTGGTGCTGTCCCGGCATACTGTTGCGCCTTGCCCATCGTGTTCATGGTATTGCCATAGGCAAGCCCTGCACCAAATGGCGACATATCAATGCCGGTTACTTTTGAAGCCATGCCTGTCGCCGCGTCAATTGCGTTTGTTGACTTTGGCGATGCGTAGGCGTTGGCTACTGCTGGGGCAAGTGCACCAGCGATTGCACCGGGGATGCCCGCCATGCTCAAGCCAATGGAAGAAAGTGGGCCTGCCAGCATCCCAAGCACCGGGGATGCGACATTCATCCACCCCTTTGCCGTGAGTTTGCCGGTTGTCGGGTCCATGAGCCCGGACTCGATTGCCGAA
>SAAX01000177.1 GCA_009929215.1 Deltaproteobacteria bacterium
GACCGGGCTCTGGCCTACCGTGCAAGCCGTGAAACACGCGCCATGCTGCACGAGCTGGCTCAGCGTATGTTCCCGCAGCAGATGGAAGGTGAGGCCCCCAAAAAAGAAAGGCCTGAAGCAGAAACCCTGCAAGGTGAGCAAGCCCTACGCTTCATGCGTGGCCATCTGCATCACACCCCTACGGTGGCCAAGCCACTCGTTCATCTTCAGGTAATTCACAACCTTTCCGGCAAAAAGCAGGACGGCAAGTTCTGGATCGGCGAGGCTAGCCCTGTGGGCCTCACGCTAAAGTGGGGCAAGCCGGACACCGTTGGCCAGCAGCACTTTATTCCCGCCGAAAACTGTGAGGGCAACAATTCCGTGATGGAGCTTGAAGCACGCGCAGAAAAGAAAATCAAAGAAGGCTACTCCCTCAATACAACAAAAAGCTCATTCTAGGAGGCTACCATGACTCAGCTTGTTTCTGATATCCGCATTTTGGACAATTTGCTGGCCCTTAACCTTAACGTCAGCTTATGGTCAGCCCGGCGCAAAATGAGCCAGGAAGACCTGGGGGGTGCGGAACTGCCCCCCGAAGATCTGGCTTCTCTGGGCTCAAAGCGCATTGCCGACCCGGAAAACCTCAAGGTGTTCGGCACACTCAAAGCCCGCGCCTTCAACTACCTTGACCGGAACGGGGTGCGGTTCATGTCTGGCTGGGCCATTCCCGAAGAAAAGGCCGGCGAAATCGTGCAGGAGCTGCTTAACATCCGCACTGAATTCCAGAAAGAAAAGGAAGCATTTCTGGCTGACTATGACCAAAATGTGCAGGCATGGATTGAGAAGCACCATCAGTGGGGCGAAATCATTCGTAACTCCCTTGTGGGGCCTGAATATGTCCGCGCCCGCATGGATTTCCGCTGGCAGTTGTACAAGGTGGCTCCGCTTGAGCAGCACACAGACAACACCGCTGTGCTGGAAGCCGGTCTAGCGGAAGAGGTGCAGGGCCTCGGCGGCACCCTGTTTGATGAGGTGGCCAAGTCGGCTGACGATATCTGGCGCAGGGTTTATCACGGCAAGACGGAGGTAACCCACAAGGCGCTCTCACCGCTGCGTACCCTGCATGCCAAGCTCACTGGCTTGTCTTTCGTAGAGCCGCATGTAGCCCCGGTGGCTGACATCGTGCAGGCAGCCCTGCTGCGCATGCCCAAGAAGGGCAACATCACGGGTACAGACCTGCTGCTTTTGCAAGGGCTGGTCTGCCTGCTCAAGGACAGTACGACTCTTGTGGGCCACGCTCAGAAAGTAATTGAGGGCTACGGCCCGGCATTTGTGCTGGATGCCCTGTTGGCTGGTCC